>CAMTPC010000048.1 GCA_947074295.1 uncultured Bacteroides sp.
ACCGATAATTACACTAATCTTAACACTCTTTCCCTACACGACGCTCTTCCGATCTTTGGTTAAATTTAAAACATATGTTTTTACCTGATTTTGATATTGTGAAATTTGTTTCATTTTCAATTTGTTTATTAGATGTTCCTGTTATTAACATTGATCCTTTATAGCGATAATTAAAGCGACCATTTGGAGCTACATCGCCATCTGAGATGAAAGTCATTATATCTGGATTATTATCTGTTATATTATCTGCCCATTTAAAATCTATATCACTATCTTCCTTAATACCTAACGCTGTTTTAGAAACACGCAGATGCATTTCATTCCCTGACACTCTAAAATCTATTGGGGCTATCGTTTCCCATTTAAATTCATTATTGATATTTTTCATCAGCGAATACTTACCTGTCAAAGCATCTTTATAAATCATATAATCATATCCCCCCCATCCACTGGAATAGCAAGTATCGGTATTTAATAATAATCTCATCCAATAATCTGAGGTATCAAAGTCTGTTATATCGGTATATGTCATTACATAGAAATATAGATAATCAGAATCCTTCGTCACTTTTGACATTACAATATCATTTGTTTTTCTATTCTTGGTTTCTGCAGTTTGTACTGAAGATGTGTAAGAAGCATCACCTATATCATCGCGGAACTCAGTAGATTCGCTATTCCATTGCGAGAAATCTCCATCAATATCAATAGACATGTTAATTGTAGGCACAGGAATTTTATTTACCCCACGATATTTACGAATATTAGAGATCAACTGAAGATAATAATTATCACGAATCAATGGATGTGTAGATGGTTCGATATCACGGCTAAATTCTGCATTGTATATATCGACAAAATATGATTCACCTATTCGTGGGGTAGCAGCGGGCCTCGTATCACCAAATTGACTTGAGTTTGTGATAATAAATCTCTGAGCTATCCATTCATTAAACTGTGTAACCATAACTATAGGTGGATGAACATCAATTGCATGATCCCATTGCTCTTGGAAGTACAAACCATATGGTGTTTCCTCACATAAACCATAAGTATCAAATGAAGGTTGTTTTTTATTATGATAGCTTTTACCTACTTTAGTTGTAGCATGTTGAGCCACGCTAACAGAAATTTGCTCTGTTTTCTTTTCTTCCTTTCCTGTAATAGGATTATAAATGTTTGTCCATCCAGGATTTTGTGGATGATATTCCAACCAAGACCATTCATTTTCCTTTGCACCTTTCATCCACGCCCAAGAATTCCTAAAAGTAAAACGATCCATTAAACTTAAATTTTTTGTTGCTGAAATTTCATCCTTATCACCCAACAACAATGGTTTTCCTTCATACTCAAACCAGTATTTATCATATTTACTATCCTTATAAAATTGATTATAAATATTTTCGGCTGTTGAAGCAGCATTAGAATGAACCATGAATACTAATTTAGGACTTTTCATGCCAAAAGATTCACGTCTATCTATTTCACGCATTAGGTATTCCACTCTTGTAGGATAATAAAAACTATTAGTGGCATCCAAAAACAAGAAATCAACACCTGCATCAACAAGCATTTGCATGTGCTTAGAAATGACATATTTATCGCCTGCATTATAATAGCCCAACCACGGCTTACTACCATAATGAAATGATTGTTCAGGTCCCCAATCAGGATTTTCTAGATTTTCATTTAGCAACTCTGTTATATCTTTGCCAGCCATAGTATGCATACCATGCCATACAAAATAAAACATACCAACAGTACAATTAGGATCAATTTCTTCACGTAGCCCCCCTTTATCAGAAGTGGCCACATTTCGTCCCAATTCATCAACTGCCACCCAGGTATCAGGATAAGTATCCCAAGTTTGTGCATAAGTTGGTAGTAAAAAGGAAAAGCATCCCGACAAAATTGCTAAGATTGTAGTTTTTCGTTTTATCATTATATTATTTTTTAAAGTTGGAATCAGATAATTAAGTCTTATTGAATTAGAAAAGATGGCTTGCATCACTCCCAACCAGGATTTTGAAAATTAACTCCAGTATGCATCTTAAGGCGTATTGCTTCATCTCCTGGAATAGGAAATCTTAAAAACTTATCTTGATAAGCATTACGACGCGAAACCACGAAGCGCTCATATTCGCCATCTTCTTTCGCCCTTAAACCAGTAATAATTTTATCTGTATCATCCAGAATCTTCCAGCGCCTAACATCATAAAAACGGTGTTCTTCAAAAGCAAATTCTACACGTCTTTCATTACGCAATCTTAGTCTTAATTCATCTTTAGTTAATCCATAAGGTATAGCTGGCATATTAACCCTACTGCGTACTACATTTATTGCATCCACAGCCTCATTTGGAGCCATTAACATAGCCGATTCATTCAATGCTTCAGCATAATTCAAATACAATTCGGCTAAACGAAATATACGGAAGTAGCCATCGTCATTCGAATTTCTATCAGAGGTAGGATTACCAAATTTACGCATATAATATCCTGTCCGAGTATTACGTTTACTGATGCTTGACATGGCACAATTTCCATCTTCGAATGTTTCAACATAAATATCACCACCAATTTTAACTTGCGAGCCATTGTAAAAAACTGTGGCAGCTAGGCGTGGGTCTCGATTAACATAAGGATTATTTTCATCGTAAAGCACAGCAGCGGGATTAATAATCGGTTTTAAATGATCCTCATCCTCATATCCAAGAATTGGCATTATACCATCAATTGTTTCATAGCTATCTATTAGCTCTTGGGACGGACAAGAACCTGCGCGAGTTTGGCCAGCAGTTATCGGCAATCCACAATATCCCCATATAGCTAGTCTATTATTTCCTGTCATTATTGTTTCAGGATCTTCTATACCTCTAACATCAGCTGCTGTCATAAAATATAAATCATACGGACCATATGCTGCTGAAGCGTAGGTGCTTTGTGGAATTACATTATAAAGAGAATATCCATTTGCCAAACAGAGATCTAAGGCTTCTTTTGTTATTTTCACAGCCTCATCCCAATCAAATGTTCCATCATTATTAAGAGGGCTAGCAGCATACAGAGCAGCTTGTGACATGACTGCAGCACTCATTCCTTTACTCCAACGATATCTATCATTATTGGAAGTTCCCGAACGCCAACCCATGGTTTGATTTTCCATAACTATCCTACAATCAGAAATAATCTGTCGTACACAGTCCGAGAAAGACGAACGATAAAGTTTTGAGTAATCATATCCCTCTTCTGCTGCATTATCAAGTATCAATGGGACGCCTCCATAATTCTTAATCATTTGCAAATAATAGAAAGATCTTAATCCATACGCTTCACCTTTATAACTTTCACGTTGATCTTCTAAGTGCATATTTGCAGTAGCAATATTTGCTATCATTATATTGCATTTACGTATATCACTATAATACTCCCATTTCTCTGGAGAAGCCAATGGGTTTGAAAATGCTGACGCAAAGCCATTCACCCATTGTGACATTGCACCATTAGTCACATCACACACATCGTGAGCCTCATCACAGGCTGATGAAAGAAATGTTTTATCACTATAATTATCTCCAGTACTATTACCAATTGAGCCATAGCAACTATTCATATAGCCAGCTACCAACTTCTGGTTCTGAAAAATACCATCAAATTCTAATCTTCCATCTGGAAAATCCTCGATAGATGTACAGCTAAAGATCAAAAAAATCATAGTAAATATTCCGATAAATAAGGATTTATTCTTTTTCATCTTTCATACATCATTAAAAGTTAATATTCAAACCAAAATTAAACATTCTGTATTTAAATGAATCGATACTTTTTGATTCAGGATCAAAACCTTTAAACTTAAGATTTGAAGTCGTCAATAGATTCTGTCCAGTCACATAAAAGCGGAACTGATTCATATGCCATTTATTTATTATATTTTGAGGAAGCGAATATCCAAATGTGACATTCTTAAGACGTAGATAATTTGCTTTAGAAACAAAAAAACTATTTTCAGTCAAACTTGATGAAGTAGTTGAAGTTAGTGCTGGATATTCTATACTTGAACCATTTGCATAAGCATCTTCTGTCCAAGCACTTTTATGCATAGCCAGATATACACCCTGAGATTTATTTTCAAATACACCAAGTCCACTGTAATAGGCGCTACGTCCAGCTTCTCCTTGAAACTGTATATATAAGTCAAAATTATTCCAATTCAATTGCACAGATAAACTCGCCATATAATTGGGCATCGTTTTTACACCATTCAATGGGGCTTTGTCACGCTCATCTATTATACCATCATTATTAAGATCTTTGTATATGAAATCTCCAACTCTAGGAGATGTACCTTGATAAGTCAGACTATAATCCTTAATTTCCTGTTCACTATTAAAGAACCCATTTCCATTGGAATCATCAATTAAATAGCCAAAGACTTGACCTATACTATATCCTGATTTACGATATGGATAATAATATCCCATATCTGAATAATCAAAATCATAAGCATCGATAATCTTGTTTTTATTCCAGGAGAAATCTCCCATAACAAGCATTCTCAAATTATTTTTAAAGTTTTTCAGATAACTGATTTCAACATCAATACCCTGATTCAAGATTTTTCCTACATTCTTATAAGGCAGATTGTTTGAAGTAAAGCCACTAAGGTGAGGTGTTATTTCATCCTCGCATAAAACTTGCCTTTGATTTGTCCGCCAATAATCTATTGATAAACTTACTGAATTGAATAAACTTAGATCGATTCCATAGTTCTGTTGATAAGATTTTTCCCATTTAATCTTTGGATTGCCAAGAGTTCCTTCTGTTACCAAAGCACAGGTAAAAATACTATTAATCAATCCAGAACCATTTCGTTGCCGTATATCATCTGTATATAAATAACGATTAGCAAAGTTCCACAAATTATCATATTCAAGAGCACCATATGAAGCTCTTACTTTCAATAGATTAAGAATATCATGCCCTTTTAGAAAATCCTCATTAGAGATGACCCATGCCAATGAACCCGTAGGAGAGAAATGAAACTGATTACCTTTCTTCATTTGCTCCGATCCTGCATCCGTAAAATCAAATTGGAGAAAATATCGGTCGTTGTAGCCATATTTTGCATGACCGCCAAACTGAATTCTTCTAAATGGCAATAGCCAACCCGAGCTATAACTATTTCCTAATTTATCTTCAGCTAAATAGTTCAAAAGTACATCTATAGAATTTAAACCAAAACGAGCATTATATTCAAGCATTCCTTGAAAATTCATGAAATATACCGTAGAAGAACTTTTGGACCAACTCAAAGCGGTTTCTATATTTGTACCCAATAGAACCAATTCACCCTTTTCGTCTCGCACATATCTTGAATAATTATAGGAACCTTTACGATTTCCGGCATAATAGGAATGATATCCAACAATACCCTTTATAGATAAACCTTTTAATAGAAATGATAAATCAAGATTAAGACCTAAACTAACATTAACATCAGTAGCTGTCTGAATATTAACACCACTATAGTTTATTGATCCATAAATAGGATTAGGGAAGTTTTCATTCGTTATGATTTTTCCATCTTCAGACAAAGGACCTTCAATTGTATTAGGAGTGCTATATATTTTGTTAATAATACTACTACCACCAGTATCATTAACACGATATATCCGGACATTCGTATTCAGAAAAGTAGAAATAAACTTTGATATATTCACATTTATATTAGATGCAAGTGTGAAGCGATTATCATGATTAGAAGGATTATATTTATCTTTCCAATCGACCTTATACATGCCTTCCGTTCTGGCATAACCGGCATTAACATAATAATTCATTCGATCATTACCGCCAGTCAATTCGATATTATAGCGTTGGGAAGATCGCCAATCATTAAGAAACATTTTTCGCCAATCATTATCAATACCAGTGCCATTTGCAAATGAGTCCAAGTCTTTCTGTGTATATAATACTGATAGACCATCATTCGTCAAAGCCTGATTTCTTAGTAGGGCATAATCATATGAATTCAACATTTCTGCCTTTATCGTCGGCTTCTCTATAGCATAGTTCAGATTAACATTGACTTTTGTTTTTCCTGGCATACCTTTTTTAGTAGTAACCATAATGACACCTTGAGCTGCCAATGGCCCATAAAGAGCTTTAGCAGAAGCATCCTTCAAAATACTTACAGATTCTACAGTACGTGGATCAATAGAGCTTAGCTCAACCGTTGGTGCAGGCACGCCATCAAGTACTATTAATATAGCTTCTCCATTAGTCGAATTTAAGCCACGTATATGCCCATTATGGTATCCAGCTAGTTTACCTTTGAGTGTTTCATCTAGACCAGTTGACTGCCACATCTCAATTTCATTACTTCTAATTGTACTCATGGCACCTGTATAAGATAAACGAGATTCTTTTCGATTCAAAGCAACATCCATCATTTCATCCTTATTTGAAATATCTGGTTGCATCCGTATAGTCATCTCAGATGTAAAATCTAAAGGATATACTCTATTCTTATAGCCCAAGAAACTACAAGTGAGGTTTCCATCAATTTTGTCAGTATTAATCTGGAATTTACCTTCATTATCTGTAGTTACATATTCTGGAGAATCCTGTATTTTCACAGCCACTCCTGGAAGCGGTTCTCCTAACTCATCCAGAATCAAGCCCGTTAATTGCACGCTCTGTGCAATAGCCTCATTGATAAATAAAAATGAAGAGGCGGCTATTATTATCAATATTTTAATAGTATTTTTCATGAATATATTTTTAAGATCGAGTTTTACCATCCATAATTCTGCCATTTATCACCAGTGAGGTCTTCCAATGATGAGGATTCACCAATTGGAATTGGCAGAAAATGCCATTTCGCTTTATAAGACAGTTTACTTGGAGTAGATCCATCCGAACCAACTATAAATCGTTCGTATTTTACTTGTCGACCCGAACGTTCAGCACGCATACCCGTACAAAATTTTTCATTTTCAATATCTTCATCATTTCTTGTCCATCGACGAGCATCGAAAAAACGATGTTCTTCGAATGCAAACTCTACTTGTCTTTCATGTCTCACGATAAGTCTTGCTTCTTCTTTTGACGATGCACTAACATCTACTGAAGGATCAAAACCAGCACGATGTCGAATTGTATTCACCAGTTGCATAGCTTCATTTATATAACCAACTTCGAGAGCGGCTTCGGCTAAATTCAAATAGACTTCGCCCAAACGATAATATTTCCACTTTCCATCTTCTCCTGACATTCCCGAAAAAGCATGCCAATTACGATATTTATTCATATAATAGCCCGTACGAGTATATCTTCTATCGTTATCACGAAGTTCACAATTTCCTCCCGAATAGGTTTGAATGACAGATTCAGTATTACCCACCATTATATGCGCACCATTATAAATTACAGTTGCATAAAACCTTGGATCACGTCCTTCATATGGTTTATCAGGATTATACCCAGAATCCTCATAATAATTAGGTTCTAAATGTGTTTCATCTAAATAGGGTTTATTAAGCTTTAAAACAGGTTTACCTGTTTCAAGCATATCATATGCATCAACCAATTCTTGTGAAGGGACATCGCCTGCACGATAATTACTCTGTATAGGCATTCCCCATACCCACCACATTTTATGATTATCTTTAATACTTCCCCAAATTGTTTCTTTATCTACGGGGTTAGCTCCACCACTAGCATTCTGTGCAAAATATTCGCCATAAGCATTTGGATATTCATCTGTCTGCATTGTTGTGTATAATTCATAGCCATTAGCTATCAAGTTATTAAAGCTTTCTTTATTTTTCTGATAGGCATATTCCCAATGATTTTCGCCATCACTATATAAAGTACTAGCAGCATACAAGGAGGCTTGAGAAATAATTGCTGCTGCAATGGATCGCGATAAACGTCTATACTCACTTCCATTGACGATTCTCCATGGTAATTCCTCATATTTTAATGCCTCCTCGCAATCTTCGACAATAAATTTTAGACATTCTACAGCTGTATTTTTTTTAAGTGTCGAGTAATCTAATTCATCTGGGAATGGTTCTTTTACAATAGGTAATGCTCCATACCATTTTACCAGTTGCAAATAGTAATAAGCTCTTAGCACATGCGCTTCAGCAGTCCAGCGTTGGCGATTTTCTTCGCTATCAACAGCTGCAGTAGGTATGTTTTGCAGGAAGACATTAATAATTCTAATTGACTTCCAATATTTATTCCAGTAGCCATTATCAAAGCTATCATTATACAATGTTTCAAATATATTCTCGCGCGCACTACCCTGCCCTTTATAGGCATTAATCGCTCCCGTCCCTTCCACATCATCACACGACCATGATTCATCACTTAAAGCCGATGGTAAGTTATCAAACCAATAATACCATGACATCTTATAAGGAATATGATCGAAAGCAGTACTAAAATAAGCAGGTACATATTCTGGATTAGCGAACACCTCTTCTAAAGTCAATCGACCATCGGGAATTATATCCAAAGCATCACTACAAGAGTTGAGTGATAGAGTCAATGAACATACGAATAGAGATTTTAATATTATTTTTTTCATGTTTTACAAAGATTAAAATTGGAAATTAACGCCACAGCTGAATGTTCGCATTAATGGATAGTCAAGTACAGAAGACTGTTCTGGATCAAAAGCTTTTGTTAATATATTGCTCCAAGTATAAAGATTATCACCAGATATATAGATTCGCAGATTATTTATCTTAGCTTTCTTCAAGAGTTCGGATGGGAAAGTATAGCCTATTTCTGCTTTCTTTAAACGGATATATGATGCATCCATAATGTAATAATCATTTTGCACATGACTAGTAGAGCCGGAGTTTGCCAATCTGGGATGAGTAATCTTATCTCCATTCAAATAACGCTCTTCTGTCCATCTGTAATCACAAATATCAAGAAAGTATTTCGAACCTTCCTCTTCAAAAATTCCTCGACCAGAATAATATTTAGAATATTGTCCAATGCCTTGAAACATGACGGATATGTCAAAACCTCCATATGACCCACCAAAAAAGAAACCATAATTAATTCGTGGTACTAATGAAGAATATTTTATTGGAGCCATATCTTTCTCATTGATAATGCCATCTCCATTCAAATCTTTATAAATAAAGTCACCAGGTTGAGGTATACCACCGCCTGTTTCATAGGTTAAGCCACTATTCAATATATCTTCTTGCGAATTAAAGAAACCTGAACCATCTCTACCAGTTTCAGTATCAATAGTTTTGTCTATAACATATCCCCAGTTTTGTCCTAAAGTGAAACCTGTATCTCTATATCTATAGGCATAATCACTTGACAATATAGCTTCATCAGCCTTTACGACTTTATTTTTTGCATAAGAAAAATTTCCTCCAATATTTACACTTGTAGTTGGAGTAAAGTATTTTCTATAGGATGCAGATATCTCAAATCCTTTATTATTAATCTCACCCATATTTACTCGAGGAAGTTGATCTTGTGTCAAACCTGCAATAACAGGAACTGTTTTTCTTTGTATTAAAATATCGCTACGATTTTCAATGAAATAATCGAATGTTAAATCTAAATCTTTAAATAAGCCTAAATCTATTGCATAATTCTGTTTCCAAGCAGTTTCCCAATGAATACTCTTATTGCCGACCATTCTTTCAGTAATTTTTCCGCCATTTGCCAATGATGGAATATGACCTGTATCTACATGATAACTAATATTATCTAAATATAAAAAGCGAGTTCCTCCCAATCCGTCATTTCCCACTTTTCCCACAGAGGCTCTAAACTTTAATTTTGTTATATAATCACTTTCACGAATATTGTTCATAAATGATTCATTTGAAAGAACCCATCCCAGAGAAAATGCGGGAAAGAAACCAAATCGATTCGAAGGCGCAAATTGCTCAGTCCCATTATAGCCCATATTTACCTCAGCCAAATATCTGCTATCATAAGCATATGTCCCACGGATAGATAAACCGATCATATTGTATGGAATATCTCCCCCATTTCCTTCTCTCATATCGCGTTGAAAAAGAATCATACCTGTCACATCATGTTTCTCATTGAAAGTGCGATTATAATTCATCTGTACTTGCATATTCAAGAACCAATTACTAGAGGTGCTACGTCCAAGGCTTAACTGGTCATCCTCTTCATTATCACCATCAAAAGTGTAGATTGGTTCATCAAATCCCGACGGATTACGTTCATATTTATAGGTCACAAATCCTTTTAGTGCAGACGTTATATTAGTACTTCTTGATTCGAAAGAAACCAATCCACGTGCACTCAATCCTTTTGTTATAAAGTCAAGATCAAAATTTAAAGAAGCTGTTGCATTTACTCCAGAACGTGTATGTAAAGAGTATCCACTACGATTCATATTGCCATAGCCAGATTGTAGTGTTTGAGCTGGATCATGTACTACTTGTCCTGGACGAACAGCATGTACCAATACATTACCTTCTGCATCAGTTCCATTCTCACGAACATAAAAACCCTCAACCGTCAAAGGGCCAGGTGATGTAGGACGAGCCGTTATGGCATCTCCCCACATGGCTGCTTGCACGCCATTGGTGCCATTAACTTTCTCGATAAAACTCGATAAGTCAAAAGAAGCCTTTATTCTTCTATTAAAAGAGTAGTCTATATTAGAACGAAAATTATATCGATTCATTTTTGCTTGTGGATCATAGCCTAGCTTTGATTTAGGTTCAGTATTGTACATACCGCCTTGATATATATAACCAGCATTAATAAAGTATTGCAATTTTTCTGAACCGCCCGAAATATCAACATTTGCTCTGACCATGGAAGCAAAATCCTTGAAATAAATACTTTGCCAATCTGTGTTGGGATACCAATAACGATCGCTAGCATTGGTTGGACCTGTGCCATCTCTCCATGAATCAAATTTCGCTATCTCTGCATCCGAAAATTCGGGAGCTGCTCCTTCATTTGCCCTCGCTTCGTTCAACAATCGTACATAATCCCATGAATTTCGCCTAGTAGATTTTCTGGCAAAAGATTGCATAGTGTAAGACACAGAAGGGCTTACCGAAACTTTTCCTTTTTCTCCACGCCTTGTCGTGATAAGAATTACCCCATTTGCACCTCTGACCCCAAAGACAGCTGTCGAACTAGCATCTTTTAATACCGTAATAGCCTCAACCTCATTGGCGTCAATCTCTCGAATACTTTCTCGTGGTATACCATCGACTAGAATCAAGGGGTTAGTATCATTATAGGTTGCTGCACCACGCAAAAACATAGTTACATCATCTTTCCCTGGTGCCCCATTGGTCTGTATGGTTGAAAGTCCAGGAAGTTTTCCTGCAATAGCAGCTGTTATATTAGGTGCTGAACTCTTTTTTATCTCATCATTACCGATAGAGGCGATTGATCCAGTCACTGTTACTTTCTTTTGAGTTCCATAAGCCACTACAACGACGGCATCTAAAGAAACCGTCGAAACACTCATCACAATTTTCACTTTATTTGATGTCACTGGATATGACACTGTTTCATAACCCACATAGCTTACTTCTAACACAGGTTTTGATGATGTTACTTCAATCGTAAAAAGACCATCATAATTTGTGATAGTAGCATTATTTGTACCTTTTTCTTTTATAGTAGCACCTATGAGACATTCACCTGTTTCATCAACTACCACTCCATGTATTTTCCTATTATCAGCATTAACTATAGAAGGAATAAACAATAATAAGCTGAATAGAAAGTAAATTTTATAGAAGTGTTTCATTTGAAATTTAAATTTTCCAGAGTTCATGTATTAATATTTTCGGTTATTATTTATAATACAAAGTAAAATAGAATTTAAGAAAACTTATTTATACTTTGTGCTAACATTTTTCAGATTTGTTTCTTTTAGTATTAATGTACTTCCCCATTATGAAAAATAACTCAATCAGCCATGAAGTAAATACTATCCCACTACGAAAACTATATTAGTGCACACTAGGGTATGCACTATAGTGCATTACTCGATGCACTACAGTGAATAGCCCTATGCACTACGGTGCAAAGGCATATGCACTACAATTAATAGCTTTAGCTAGAAACAATAACCTTATGCAGGATAATGATGAAGTCATAGTGTTTTCAGTAGATTTTATTAATCATTAAAGACCCGGAAAGCATATTCACCTTGTGGTATTTCAACCAAATAGTAATCACCTTCTTTTCCTAGATACTTGATCTCTTTATTAGTATTAATGATACTCTTCCCTTCTTTCAATACTGATTTTTCATTTTTAAAAGGGATATATACTTTTGCACTACTCCCTACAGGAATAGTGACATTCATTCTCAATTCATTACCATCCTGATTAATATCAGAGACAAGTTTACCATAAGGCGTTATTAATGAATAGTATACCTTAGGCAATGAATCGTTTAAGATCGGCTTAATGGTGACTTTCTTAAAACCAGGATTTTCTTTATCGCTATTTACGCCAGCAAGTACTCTATAAAGCCATGTCAAGCCTCCCCCAAACATAGGATGATTTCGCGAACTGTGTCCATCCCAATGCTCCCAAGTAACTGTAGCACCCTGATTTAACCAGTATCCGAAACTTGGATAATCTTCTTGACACATTACTTCATAAGCTATATCATCTAACCCGTTTTGAGCTAAAGTTTCAAAGAGAAATTGTGTAGCAAATATTCCTGTATTTAAATGATTATTATATGTGACTGATATTTCATGTCTCAATGTAGCCACCACATCATTATATCTATCCTCGGGTACTCCTATAACCAATGCATAAATATTACTACCAAAATCCCCATAAGACCTCAATTCTGGATTATAAAACTTCTGATTAAACGCATCTTTAACATCAGTAGCGATAGAACTATAATAATCCTCATCTTGCTGTAGTCCCATAACACTTGCCGCTTTCGCAGTAAAATCAGCACAACGCCATAAATAGAATGTATGAACTAATTCGGTAGAAGGGTTCTCGTAGGCAGGAGCCCAATCGCCTAAATTGAGCCAATAGTTAGGGTGTTCAGAGTTAAGATTGGTACGTTGTGCCAACATTGTGTTATCGTTGGTAAGCCATGTCAACATATAGCGCACCTGTTCTTTCATAGCATAATAGTTATCTTCAATCATCTTCTTATCCCCATAATGAAGATAAAACTCCCATGGCATAATATTCATCGCAGCTCCCCATGCCACACCTCCACCGCAACCTGGTTGCCAAGGTGCCCCATTAGGAACATATCCCGTATCAATATTTTGCGCATCTCGAATATCACGTATCCATTTTTGGTAGAATGCAGCTGCATCGAAGTTATGTATTACAGTTGCACAAGCCACTTGTCCATCACCTGTATAAGGCGCTCTTTCACGGTGAGGACAATCACTAACTATTCCCCCATGCATATTGTCTATCTGGCTCTGTCGCCATATCTGATTAATCCTATTAAGCAAATCATTGGAAGTGTGAAACTCAGCATTGATTGCGATAGCTGTATTCACTACTTCAGCTGTTAAATTACTAAGATGTAATTCGTTTATACCCGATATAATAGCTTTACTGAATACATACCAAGTAAATCGCGGAGCATAGTTTTCATTATTGTCTCCCTTGAATATATATTTATAAACTCCCAATGGAGATTCGCATATATATTTCACATCCAAAGTATCACCTTTTACACCCTTAATAGAATTGAAACGAATCCATCCTGATATTTCTTTACCAAAATCTACTTCATATTTTCCATCGGGAAGCTTTGTTAAAGATATTGGATATAAAATCTCTGTAACTTTATCCGTCGGTGAAGTATTTGCGCAGAGTTTACCAGTTGGAGGTTTGCGATATACAGCATTAACCCAATCTGAATCATCACATGTTATTGTATTCCAATCATCAATTTCACGATTAGCATCATAAATTTCCCCATCAAAAACGCCATCCATTAAAATTGGTGATTCCTTAACCTTCCATGTTGTATCAGAACATATTAATTCTTTCGTCCCATCAGCATAAGTAACTTCAATTTGACATAAGAATCGAGGAGACCCGAATGGACAAACCCAACCTATGGTACAATCATAGAATCCATTCCCTAAAATAGCACCCGCTACATTTTCTTTTTCTATTAGCATGTCAGTTATATCATATGCCAAATAGAGGACACGATAATCTCTGAATTTATTGTCTATCGATATGGGATAATGTTGTAAATCATCCCGTATACTATAATTTGTAAAGTTGGGCACTAAATAATCGTCTCCTACTTTATTACCATTTATATATAGTTCGAAATATCCTAAGCCTGTTACAAAAGCTTTCGCTGAGGCTATACCCGACTTTAAGTTGAAGCTTTTTCGTAATAAAGGTGCGGGATAACTTTGCTGCTTATATGGACTAGGAGTTGATACTTTACGTGGCGCATCACCTTGCCATGGTACACCTATCCATTGCGCCTTCCAATCCCCAGTGTTCAATAGTCCCATGCCCCAGTAAGCCGGTTCACTCCAATTGGACGCTTTATTTTCATTATCCCAAATCATAACACGCCACCAATAATCTTGACCTGATTGAAGAGGTTTCCCTTTATATGCAATCAAATAAGATTCTGAAGAAAGTTGTTTCTCACTATCCCATATATCATAATCACCTTTAAGCAATTTGTCTTTAGATGTGGATACTACAATGCGGTAGGCACGCTGTGAAATACCCCTTTTTTTATTGCTCTCAACCTCATTAATCCATGATAAACGCGGTGATAATTGATCAACAACAGTCGGATTGATCATATATTCACATCTCAAAACTGTCGGAGTTAGCTTTGCTGAGATTGTGTTTGAGAATAATGAGAGAATAAATATGAAATATATAGTATAATAAAATCGTTTCTGTAGATTCATTATGTGATTAGATTAAGTTTGATTTAATTCTTAAAAGATAGAAACACTTCTTTTTTCTGTGGTTCAATCCTAAAGATCCGCCCATTTGATTTTTCATTGGATTCTATAAAACGCCCCCCTTTACATGCTATATTGTAATTAAATGATTTCTGTTGGGCTTCTATATTTGATTCTGTAATCTTCGTAAAAGGCAACGCAACTCCAGGTTTGACAGCCAACTCCAGAAACCATTTTAAATTTCGTTTCTTTTTAGAGAGACATTTGATTCCCAATTTATCTTCATCAAATTTCATTATAAATGATGCTTCCTCACTATCTAGAGGCCATTCTACAATAAGCTTTTTATCGTTTTCTGTGATTATAGGAGCACCTCCCTCTGCTTCTACTATTTGATTATCATCATTGATATAATAGAGTCTTAGTCCAGCAAGATTTTCACTTGAACTCCATACATTACCATCTACGAAAGGAAGTGTCATATAGTTGAAAAAGGATGTAGTACATATATCATTTATATAATCGGAAGGAAACTCTTCATTAAAAAGATGTATATCTCTTATCCTTAACCTATCTCCTTCCCACAATAAATTTGTACGATAATATTTACTATTATACCATACAGTTCTTCTATCATTTCCTTTATAATCAGTAAGAGCAGTTATTGCTGTGGGAGGAGTTGTAGGAAAGTTTTCCTTAAACCATTTACCAGATTCTGATAATGTTTCGACACGTATAGTATTCCCTTTCTGCAATTCTGCCAACAAAGGAATTTGTAGTTCAAGTCCTCTTTTTATTAACTTCCAGGTAAATGAGTTTTCTTGTCCAGCCTGAACATATGAGAATGTCATGCACGGATCTTTAAACATCGAGTTAAAAAACCAATCCACCCACTCTTTCGAACCACCTGCATTCCCATATACAGGTTCCAATGTAATGACTCCGCGCTGATAATTTCCACCGAGCCCTAAATCATATTGATAGATAGGATCACTTCCTAACATCCGGAAAATGGGTACTGAAATCTGAGATTCTTCGTTCTGGGCTGGCATATAGGCGTTTTTTTTACTTGGATAATAGCCTTGGCCCCAATAGCCACCCCACATTGTATATCCATCTGTTCCTATCTGATCTCGACAATTACACGAGGCTACTATATTATATTTATCATACATATATGCTAATGAGTGTGCATCAATAAACCAACAGCCAACAGACTTAGGATATTCTCCAAATATACTTTTGAATTTCTCCATATATACATCAACAAGTTTCTCTCTTTCTTCGGGAGTATAAGCCACAGAAAAACCAACATTTGCATGCCAATCCCATGGATAACGTCCACGCCACTCTAAACCTGCAGCTTCCACATGAGGTTGGGTTATCTCCCACCAACCACCAATCTCAGTACCTGGAAGAGTTTCATTTTTTAATAAATTCTGATAAGATGGATTTATTAAAGCATCATATTGCAATAAGTATGTTCCCTTAATATCATACTTATTTAATAATTTAACTTCTTCTACAACTGTCTGATATAAGACTTCATCCGTATCATTCTCTTGCCGGGGTTCAGTTTGCCTAATAAAATTAATGACATTGACTATACGCGGGGCTGATGATGGAATATTCTGAGAATATCCTATATTAGAATAAAACACAAAGATTAAGATTAGAAAATGTTTTTTTTTAAGATGCGTATTCATAAGTTCGATTATTAAAGGTTTATATTCTATTTTTCTATCAGCAAAACAACTATCTTATTTTATAACAATAATCAAAAGCGTATAAATATACTCCTGCGGTCCAACCCATAAATGCTCCAGGCATAGCATATTCATTTTTTACATCAATATCCCCAGTCTCTGCATTATATTTTTCCCAAAGATTGCCTGTCTTTATATAAATGTTTGCAAGACTATTGATATATTTGTGCGCTATTTGGCGTGCTGCAGATTGATACCCATAGTTATCAAAACCTTTTATGGCTAGATAAATCAGAGCCGACCATCCATTAGGATAATCCCATTGATATGTTCTTTCATGATGACCTTTCTCACATGCGGCTAATCCATGCATACATTCTAATCTATCTAAATTAGAATAAATCGAATTAGCTGTATTCTTATCCGCTAATTCAACAAATAGAGTATTAAAAATTGCAGCAGAGTAAATAGTCGAACGCTTATCATTTATGAAATCATAATCATAATAGAGTTTGTCTTGAGGATTTAAACAATATTTATTCATCAATTTCTTTCGTTTCAATGCACGTTTACACCACTCTCTTCCACCTTTATGATTTAATTCATCATAGAAGTAGATGAAGTTTTTTTCGTAAGCATATAGATTTGCATTTAAATCAATTGGATTAAAATCCTCGCAACGTGAATCAAAGCGAGGGTTGAAGTCCCAACCCGATTCGGCTTCAGCAAGAAAGTGTGAGGCTTGTTTTAGTTTTTCATCATCAGTTTTATAATCATCTGGATTTAAACCTAAGCGCCTGGACATATACTGATAAAAAGACATTAAATCATCATGTGTAGCATTATTTGAATAACAGTTAAGTCCAGTAGGTGTAATGCGTTGAGTCATCCAAAATTCATATTCTTTTTCTAATACATTGCATGCATATGATAGCCATTCCCTGTCTTTTGTTTTCTCATACACCTCTTTTACCATCATACTCGCATAAGGTGGTTGAGATCTATTGAGCATACTTTCACATGTTGCATTAGGCATATAACCGAAACGCTCAATCATATAAAGAATATTATCAACATTATTTTTTGCTTGTTGCACTTCACCATCAGTCAATAAACCTACATTAGTAAAGTAAGTATCCCAGTAAAATAAATTCTGAAAACCTTTTTCAATACAAGGAACACTAAATGGAAATGGAAGAGAAAAATTACCTAAAGTATCATTGTTACAAATACGTATTGTCTTATTCATATTATCATCTATATAAGACTTCAATATATTTAAATCATTGTAGGATTGTGCTTGACATGGACTTAAATACAAGCATACAAAAACGAGTATATGAATTATCTTTTTCATATAAATCAATGTTTAGTATTAGATTTTATCGTGTTTTTTCCAAATTATTTTTGATGTTTGCACATCTTTTGAATTTGGTCCGATAAAGATATCAAACCCACCTTCATCCCAATCATATTTTAAACATTCATTATAATATTTAAACAAATCAACCTTTAAATGAAAATCAACAGTTTTAGTTTCTCCAGGTAAAAGTTCTATTTTTTTGAATGCCTTTAGCTCCTTTATAGGACGAGAAATACTAGCCACAGGATCACCAATATACAGTTGAACTATTTCTTGACCTAGGTATACTCCTGAATTGGTTATATCTATACTGATTTTAATTGAGTCATTATCCCCATAAGCAATATATTTATTTAGGATGGGCTTATCGTATATATAATTATTATAACTCAAACCATATCCAAAAGGATATAAAGGCTCATTGCTACAATCAATATATTTGGTTGTGGCCCAAAAATCTGAATAAGGTCTTCCTGTATTCAAGCTATTATAATATATAGGAATCTGTCCTAGATGACGAGGAAATGTTGTTGTCGTTTTTCCAGAAGGGTTTGTCACTCCAAACAAAACATCGCTCAATGCCTCGGCAGCCATTGTACCACCATGCCATGCCATCACAATAGTAGAGAAATCTCTGTCTTCATCAGTAAGGATCAAAGGACGACCACTCAATATAGCTAAGACTATAGGTTTATCTAGTTTTTTAAGTTCACGCAACATTTCTTTTTGACATTCGGGTAGTGCTGGATTAACTCGACTACGAGCTTCTCCACTCCACGAAGAAGGCTCGCCAACAGTTGCAATAATTATATCGGCATCTTTTACATCAATAAGAGCTTGTTTAATTAATGACTCAGTAGGCAAGGTATATTGCCCATCATAAATACAATAATCTTCTGTAAAATTCGCACCCTTTGAATAAGTTGCTTCACCCTTTCCTGCTAGAATTTCTTGTAATGCTTCATAAATAGTATTCATTCTATTCTCTGAGAATCCATAGGACCACGTACCTAGCAAGGAACCTTTAACATTGCCCAAAGGACCAACAACGGCAATTTTCTGATTAGTATTTAACGGTAAATAGTTATCAGAGTTTTTCAATAAAACGATTGACTCAGCCGCCAACTGACGTGCAACATCACAATTGTTATCTGATAAAACTTTCGTTTTCAATTCTTCATTATTTACATATCTATATGGATCTTGAAATAAACCCAATTTATATTTCGCTATTAGCACTCGTTTACAGGATTCATTAATTTGTGCTTCTGTCACTTTTTTGTTTTTTACAGCTTCTTTAAGACAAAGAACAAATAAACTAGAACTCATATCCATATCAAGACCAGCATTTATGGCCAGTTCGGCGATCTCTTGCACATCCCCCATTCCATGATCAGCCATTTCTGCAACAGAGCTAGCATCTGAAACCATAAATCCCTCATAGTGCCATTCTTTTCTTAATAGATCTGTGAGAAGCCATTTATTACCCGTAGCAGGGACGCCATTTACGACATTAAAAGAGGTCATCCCACTTCCCGCCCCTTCATCGAATGCAGCTTTATAAGGTGGCAAATAATAATTGTACATTGTAACTGGATCCATACTGACAGTATTATAATCTCTTCCAGCCTCCGAAGCACCATATAATGCAAAGTGCTTAACACAAGCCATAATTGTAGTAGAATCTGACAGATTCTCACCTTGATACCCTCGAATCATTGCTTGACCTATTAATGAACCAAGATAAGGATCTTCACCTGATCCTTCAGCAATTCGTCCCCAACGGGAATCACGGCAAATATCTACCATAGGCGAAAATGTCCAATTTATACCATATGCAGCTGCTTCTTGGGCAGCTATTCGAGCACTTTTCTCTATTAGAGGAATATTCCAACTACATGAACTAGCTAACGGAATAGGAAAAATCGTATGATAACCATGAATAACATCCAAGCCAATTATCAAAGGTATTCCTAAACGTGAATTTTCTACTGCAAAACGTTGTGCATCGACTGCAGCATTTATATCAAAACCGCCAACAGCACTAACATATCCATTCTTTATCGCTTCATCTAGTCCTATTGCACTACCAACTACCTTAGGGTTTCCTACTCCCCCTAAATTAAGTTGGCCAATCTTTTCTTCCAAAGTCATACGCCCCATCAATGAGTCAATAAACTTAATCATTTGTTTATTGCTCTCGGTTTGAGCCGCTATAAGTGGTGTTACTATCAATAATAATGTAAAAAATAATAATCGCTTCATATATAGAGAATTAATGTCTGATAAAAAAACAACGGAATTATCGCATCACTATTTCAACCCCTTCGGGCACAATGATATCATTTTCCATCTCACCTTTCCTATTCTTGGTTAGATTTACTGTAACTATGCCATATGGAGTTGGGAATGTACCTTGCACATTATTCAGTGCGCCTAAATAAGGTTTGATTTCAAGTTTTGAACAGCCTGGTTCAATTGGTGTAATTCCTAGAATATGCTTGCTAATCCACGAAGTCGGTCCAGAGGCCCATCCATGACAAAGGCTCAAACGCAATCCTTTATAACAATATGCACCACCGTCAGCATGAATATCATATTTATCTTCAGGTACGATTTCATCAATACGTCCCGCATTTATAATATCTGCGTATTTTAAATCTTCCCAAAATGTTGTTGCTCCTAAATCGAGCATTGCACCCCAATACTTTGATATTAAACCAAGTGCTTCATTATGATAACCATGCATAGCCAAAGCTTCAAGCATATAATATCCATAAAACGTAGAAAAACCATCTGCACCATTATTGAGTATTATATCGCAATCTTTTTTAGGATTACAACTTAATCCCGAAATAATACTCAATGCCGCAGCTTGACTATTACCATAAGAATCTACTCGTGTGTTTTTCATTCGATCTATACAATTATTAGCAATAGCTTTCACCTCTGCATCATCTAAATATTCTCCTATTTGCAAAGCGGCTTTCATGGCCATATAGGTCAGAGATTGGAGTCCACTATGAATCACTTCTTTATTTTCGGATGTAGGCCAATCCAAGAAACGAGTCCCATCTAAATGCTCTATACCATTCTTATCGACTTTCGCATCTATTTGTTGTAACAGTCCCAATAAATAGGTACGCTGTTTTCGCAAATAATCGATATTGCCTTGATATAAATACAAATCTTTATTAATGATAATCCACCATAATGAATAAGAGCACATTCCATTCATCCAACCAGGTAAAGGTGTATCAGCACATACAAAATCCAATGTTTTATATACCAACTCATTATCCCCAAAAGCATTATTAATGGCCATCACTTCTGGATGCATATCACCAACCCACACTAAACGATCACGCTTTATTCCATCCCAAAGATATTCCTGCATATTTAATTTTACCGTATATACGCCCGTTTGCCATATTTGATTTAAGCGATCATTATCTGAGAGAAAATGTCCTAGTTGCTCGTCATCACGCATAATTGAGATTGCTGCGACATGACGTAAATTATAATCCACATCGGTATCGATTAAATCTATTCTGACAAATCGAAAACCGCTATTACCACATTGGAATGTCCCAAGCCAAGGTGCAGAAATTGTAAAATCACGCATGGAGTGTTCATTTGTGGGATTATCTGGATTATCTAGAATATCAATGTCACTCATAGCTTCTGTTACCGATTCACCTAGTCTTACTCGCAGTTTTATAGGTTTCATAGAATTTCTAATCGCCGAAGATATCTTTACTCCGCCATATATTTCTTTACCAAAATCAAGTAATATTGAGGCTTGATAGTTATCTGTACTATGCATTGTAGTATAATTAGTATCAGATACAGAAATTTGGCCATTGAAATCTTTCAATAAATTATCTGGATTAATTAAATATTTCCCTACTGAATCTGATACCCAAACTATTCTAGTTGGAGAAATATTTGAATATGTAATTTTAGCATTGGCTTTAAATATAGCTATACATAAAAAACAAAATAATGTAAGGAGGTAGTGTTTCATCATCATAAATCAGCATTTAAGTATTTAATATTTCACTTCGCAATTTTAATAATTTTCATCATATACTAACTGTCTGATTTATTCTGATTTATTCATGATTTGTTCATCACTAGTAAGGATTTGTTCCAAATATTATTATATCTGTTCCATTTAACATCCTAGTGTATTTTTCTATATATTTTTCTTCTATTTTTGCACTTATACAATTACTTATTAATCTAAAGAAACATGAAATACATAAAGAAATACAGCTATATATTAATTTATATAATATCATCTTTTAGTTATCCATTATTAGCCGAATCATTGCATCGCACTGATTTATCAAATTTACATGTCAATGCTTTCGCACAAGATAGTTTAGGCTATATATGGATTGCGACAGCCAATGGTTTATGTAAAAGTTATGGTAATAGTTATGATGTCTTCCTTTATAGTGAGAAAAACAAAAAATCGATTCCATCTAATAATATAACAGGTTTATACATTGATTCAAATTCAAGATTATGGATATCGACAGCTCAAGGAATATGTTCTATGTCAAAAGAAAGATATGAATTTGAGAGATATTCAAAAAACATCTCCACAGAGTCAGAAGGATTCTTTCTTGGATTTATCGAATATGCAGGAAAGACATTTACTTATGGGCACAATGGTTTATATGAGATTGATGAAAAAAATAAAATTCTACTCCCTTGCCTTAGAACCGAAAAACAAGTAATTTATGGAGCACTTATTGATTTACAAAATTATCTCTGGGTAACTAATGGAGTTGAGTTGATCAAACTCAACGCATCTCTAGGACTGGAATCTAAAATAAGTTTAGATAAAAATGAGCATGTAAATTGTATGATTAGTTATAATAACAGCATATTATTAGGGACAGATGATGGCTTAAAACGACTAAACTCAACAACATTTGAGATTGAAGGTGAAGAAATGCCAGATCAACTTAGGAATCTGATTATTAATCAAATGTTATTAATCAACGACACCCATAAACTATTAATAAATACAAGAAATAGAGGCGTTTTAATTCTAGATTTAAACACAAACGAAATAGAATATAAAAATGAAAATGTAGATTTTGCAGATATATCATCTATTGATATTACAGCTACTTTCATTGATAGAGATAGAAATATTTGGCTAGGAACTTTCGATCGCGGTTATTATATGCTGCCAAATAAAAAGAAAATATTCAATGAAGATAAAGAGTTTACTAAGCTATTTAGAGATAAATTCATCACGCGTATAATAAAAGACCACTTCGGAAATTTTTGGATTGGTACACGATACAATGGTATCTTATTTTATGATACAGTCAGAAAAACACTTATCAATTACAATGAAGAAATAACACCATGGCTTTCGCGGTTTAAAAGCAACTTTGTACAAGAAATATTCTGTGATTCACAAAATAGATTGTGGGTCGGATATGGAAATCAATTAATCGTTTGCAATATCACTCGAGATGGTTACTTACAACTAGAGAAAAGTTTTCCAGGTACAGGAAACGTAGTAACTATCGCTGAAGACAGCCATCATAGAGTATGGGCAGGATCTTCAGATAATGGATTGTATATTTATAATACAGACCTTAGCTTGAAACAACACAAAACATCCGCAATATCTAATAGTAATAATATAACTAAAATCATTTCCCTCTCAGATGACAAAATGCTTTTTTCTGCCTACATGGACAATATTTATATTATTGATATAAATACTTTGATAGCAAGCGCCCTAGATGCTAAATATCAAAATGACTGGTGTAATACAATTGACATTAAATTGACTGATAATAGTCTTTGGATAGGAACTTATGGGAATGGCTTGATGGAGTATAATTTTCAGGAGAATAAGTTGACACAATACAACGATTTTTCTTGTAATGATATAGTTGGTATTGAATCAGATGTGGATAATAATATTTGGGCAAGTTCATCATACGGTATTTATAGAATATCACCATCTTTGAAAACAATAAACGCTTATTTTAAATCAGATGGAATTGGTGGGAATCAATTTCATGAGAAATGTACTTTTATAGATCCTGTAGGCTATATCTATTTTGGTGGAAATACAGGATTAGAAAAAATAAATCCAAATAATGTAGAAGTTACGAAATCTGACTTTCCCACTTATTTAACGGACTTCAAGATTTTTGGTAATAGTATTACACCTGCAGAAGAAGGAATCCTAAACAAAGATATAGCAATAACAAAAGAATTGGAATTGAATTATAAAGAAAATGTTATTAGCCTAGAGTTTACAAGTATTTGTTACGATGGCTTTTCACTCTTGGAATTTGCATATATGCTAAAAGGATATGACCAGACATGGAATTACATAGGGAAATATAATAGAGCAACTTATTCGAATTTACCTGCAGGCAATTATACTTTTATGGTAAAAGTCAGAAATCGAGATGGTATCTGGGGAGAGGCAGAGCATTTAGTAGACATTAGTGTCAAACCAGCTCCATGGCTACATCCTGTTGCCATTTTATCCTATATAATAATAGCGTTAATAATTACATTTTTTCTTATCAAAATATATATCCGACTCAAATTAGCTAAAGAAAGAATCAATTTATCAGAAGAACGAGCAGCGAATGAGCATAAAATGTCACAGATGAAAATCAATTTCTTCACAAACATATCGCATGAATTACGAACTCCACTAACATTGATCTATGCGCCTTTAAAAATGTTGAGAGAGAGTCACTCTAACTTCACACATCAACAAATTGAATCAAATCTTGATTTCATTTCCAATAACGTTGATCGTTTATTAAATCTAATCGATCAACTTCTACAATTCAGAAGCATTAAAAATGAAACTCTACCACTAAGGGTAAGTTATCATGATTGCGTGCAGCAATTAACAAATATCGTTAAACTATACAATATATACGCTTCCGAGAAAAATATTTGTATTGAGATGGATTGTACCTATGATAGTTTAACTGTAATGTATGATGCCGATAAACTCGATAAAATCATTA
>CAMTPC010000049.1 GCA_947074295.1 uncultured Bacteroides sp.
AAATCCATTTTTGCTTATTATTAAATTGTTTATCGTTACAACGCAACATATCAGGTAACTCTCTCCTGACAGCGATTGCGCGAAAGCGATGCAAAGTAACTGCTTTTTTATCACATTACCAACAATTTATATTATATTTGTGACATCAATTAACTGAAAGATTATGAAAAGATTGCGATTGACGTATATAGCTGGGGCATTGCTGCTTAGCACCGCCCTCGGCATGACAGGATGTGATAAACGCCATCATCTAGTAAAGGCCGAAGCAAAACTTATTACAATAGACTCTACGTGGGACGCTCGCCCCGACAGTACAGCCATGGCTATCCTCGATCCCTACAAGCACGCGGTGGACAGTATGATGAATCGTGTGCGAGGTGTGAGCGCCGTTACCATGGACAATCGTAAGCCCGAGGGGCTGCTCTCCAATCTGGTAGCCGATGTGCTGCGTAGCGCTGCTACCGAGGTGCTGGGACATCCTGCCGATATGGGACTGGTGAACCGTGGCGGTATCCGCAACATCCTGAGCGAAGGAAGCATCACCACCGGAAACATCTTCGAGATACTACCGTTCGAAAACTCGCTTTGCGTGCTCACCATAAGTGGCAAGACCCTGAAAGAGCTTTTCGTGTCGATAGCGGCGCGCGGCGGCGAGGGAGTGAGTGGCGTGAAGCTGATCATAGGCCCCGACAACACGCTGATAGATGGATGGATTGACGGCAAACCCGTGGACGATGACAAAGAATATACCGTGGCCACTATCGACTACCTGGCCGATGGCAACGACGGTATGGTGCCCTTGATGGCTGCACGACACCGCGTGTGCCCCCCTGGAGCTACCCTACGCGGCCTCTTTATGGACTACGTGGATGCGCAGACCACTGCCGGCAAACCCGTCACCTCTAAGATGGAAGGACGTATAACTGTGAAGAAATAACGACTTCGGGATTTACTTTTAATAAAATGACTCAGATGAAAACCAAACAACTTACTATATTCGTGATGTTGCTGCTGATCAGCGCCGCATCATCGCTCTATGCCCAGAAACAAATCACTGTGTTGCACACCAGCGACACACATAGCCGTATCGAACCCATCGATGTTAATGTCAATGACCCCTATGCGGGGATGGGTGGTTACCTGCGCCGAGTGGCAATGATCAAGCAGTTGCGTGAGGAAAACCCCGGACTGCTGCTGTTCGACTGTGGCGATTTCTCGCAAGGCACGCCCTATTATAATATGTTCAAGGGCGATGTGGAGATCCGGATGATGAACCTGATGAAATATGACGCTGTGCTGATCGGTAATCACGAGTTCGATTTCGGCATGGAAAATCTGGCACGCCTCTGCCGTGAGGCCGATTTCCCCATCATCAGCTCCAACTACAATGTGGAATTCACAGTGCTCAATGGCTTGGTGAAGCCCTATGTGATCTTCGAGCGCGAAGGTGTGAAGATCGGTGTGCTGGGTATCAGCGCTGCCCTTATCGGCTTGGTGCAGACTGCCAGTTGCGAGGGAGTGATCTACGAGGAACCTATCCCCACAGCCAATCGTGTGGCAGCCTTCCTCAAGGAGCAAGAGAAGTGCGACATCGTCATCTGCCTGTCCCATCTGGGCATCACGGACGACGAATATTTCATCAATCAGACAGCCAATATCGATGTGGTGCTGGGCGGACACTCGCACAGTCTCACCCCCGAACCTCGCTACTACATGAATGCCAATGGCAAGCAGGTGATGCTGATGCATACAGGCAAGAATGGCATATTTGTCGGCGAAGTGACACTTACCGTAGAGTGATATTTCGAAAAGCAAAGCTACTATAAATTTCCCTTTCTAACAGAACTTTAACGACCTTAGTATGAAGCAAGTCTTATTCGTAGGATGGTTACTCCTATTGCAGCTACTCGGCAGCCTCGTGGGTACCGAAACCACTGCAAAAAATGTACGCGACCTTTTTGTTCCTCAAACCATAGGCGAGGTGGGTGCCAAGGATGCCGCCTGCCAGCAATGGGTGGACTCTGTGATGAACACTCTCTCTACCGAAGAGAAGGTGGGGCAACTCTTTGTCTACACCATCGAGCCTTCCATGGCCAAGCGCAACATCGACCTGCTGCAACGCGTGGTGGGCGAGTACAAGGTGGGCGGACTGCTCTTCTCGGGCGGCACGGTGGAAAACCAGGTGCAGCTCACCAATCTGGCGCAGCTCACGGCTACCGTACCCTTGATGATCACCTTTGATGGAGAGTGGGGACTGGCCATGCGCCTCAAGGAAACACCCAACTTCCCCCGCAACATGGTGCTGGGCTGCATCACCGACAATAGCTTGCTCTACGAATATGGCCGCGAGGTGGCACGCCAGTGCCGCGAGATAGGCGTACAAGTCAACTTCGCGCCTGTGGCCGATGTCAATATCAACCCAAAGAACCCTGTGATCAATACCCGCTCGTTTGGCGAGAATCCGAAGCGCGTCACCGAAAAGGTGGTGGCCTATAGCCTCGGTCTGGAGCAAGGCAATGTGCTCTCCGTGAGCAAGCATTTCCCGGGTCATGGCGATACTAGTGTAGACTCGCACAAGGCGCTGCCCACATTGCCCTTCGACCGCCAGCGCCTGGACAGCATCGAACTGTATCCCTTCCGCGAGATGGTGAAGTATGGCGTGAGTGGCGTGATGGTGGGGCATCTGTTCGTACCTGCACTGGAGACCCGAAACAATATGCCCTCTTCGCTGTCGCATAGCATTGTACAAGATTTGCTGATCGACACACTGGGATTCAAAGGACTGGTGTTTACCGATGCCCTCGCCATGAAAGGCGTGGCAGGACACAACAACGTATGCCTCAAAGCCTTGATGGCAGGCAATGATATGGTGCTGACACCACCCACCGTGAAACGCGAGATCGACGCTGTGATCGATGCCGTGAAACGCGGTGAGATGCCCATGAGCGTGCTCGACGAGAAATGTCGCAAGGTGTTGACCTATAAGTACATGCTAGGTCTCAGCAGCAAGCCCCAGATACAGCTCGAAGATATCAATAAGCGTATCAGTACGGCCCAGACACGCGACCTGATACGCCGCATGGAGACGGCAGCCATTACTCTGCTCAAGAATGACGACAACCTGTTGCCCCTGCCCGTGAAGCAAGAACGCCCTGTGTTGGTGCTCGAGATAGGCGCATCCGAAGAGTTCACGCCGCTGGTGGAAAAGATAAAGGAGTACAACAAAGTGAAGCGCATGCGCATTCACAAAGATATGAACGAGGCCGAAGTGTTGAAAGACATCACTTTCTATCCGCAGATCATCATCGCTGTGGGCGATCAGAAGCCTGCCAACTTCGTGCCCTTCCTCAACCGTCTGATGGGACAGAAAGGTTTAGGGCCTGTCACGATGGTCTACTACACGCCTGCTCGCACTCTGTTGCAGCTGCCTGCCGCCACACAGAAGGCGCAAGCCGTGTTGTTGGCCCACTCGCGCAGCAAGGAGGTGATGACGCAGACAGCCGCCATCCTCTTCGGTCGCGCCCGTGTAGATGGTCGCTTGTCGGCTAGCGTAGGCAACTTGTTTGCCGAAGGAGCTGGTATCACTATCGGTCCCGAAGCACCGGTGATGTCGGGCGAGGTGCCCACGTTCCGTCAGCTGATGCAACCTGCCTTGCGCCAATTGCAAGTGGCACATGCCGAGCTGAAACAAGAAGCGGCAGTCGAAGAAGAGTCGCCCGTTGAAATAGAAGCCGCCCCGCTGCTAGAGGTAGTCGAACTCGAAACCAAGCAGGCCACAGGGTTGGCGCAGATTGACGCAATAGCTCTCGAAGGTATCCGTGCCAACGCCTATCCCGGTTGCCAGATCGTGGTGCTGAAAGATGGCAGGATGCTCTACGACAAGACCTTCGGCACATTGGCCGGCGCAGATAGCGACTCGGTGCAATCCAATACGCTCTACGATGTGGCTTCGGTGACCAAGACCAGTGGCACATTGCTCGCCCTGATGAAGCTCTACGACGAAGGTAAGTACAACCTCACCGACCGTATCTCTAAGTATCTGCCTTGGCTCAAGGGCACCAACAAGGCGCAGATCACCATCCAAGACCTGCTCTACCACCAGTCGGGCCTACCTGCCAGTATCAGCTACACCGCCGACCTCATCGACCGCGATAGCTTCGACGGCAGCCTCTACTCCAACAAGCGCACCGCCAAGCACACCGTGATGCTGGGTCGCAATGCTTGGGCCAATCCTCGCTACCAGTTCCTGCAAGACCTCGTAGCCACTGCGCCCACTGCCGACTACTCCATACAGATGAGCGACAGCCTCTGGCTGAACCCTGCTTTCAACGAACAGATCAAGCAAAAGATCATCGATTCCAATCTGGGACAGAAACGCTACCGCTACAGTGACATCAGCTTCATGCTGTTGCAGTATATGATCGAGGAGATCAGTGGTCAGCCGCTCGACCTCTACCTTGCCGAGAACTTCTACCAGCCCATGGGTCTACAGCGCACCGGCTTCCAGCCCATGCAGCGTTTCGACAAGACCCAGGTTGCACCAACAGCCGACGACCGCTTCTTCCGCAAGCAAGTGGTACATGGCTATGTACACGATGAGATAGCTGCCCTTCATGGCGGCGTATCGGGCAGCGCCGGCCTCTTCTCCACCGCCGAGGAGATAGCTTGCCTCTACCAGATGCTGCTCAACAATGGCGAGTGGAACGGCAAACGCTATATCAGTGAATCTACCTGCAAGCTTTTCACCACTAAGACCTCCACCCTGAGCCGCCGTGGCTTGGGCTTCGATCGCCCCGATAAGAAGAACCACAAGAACAGTCCTTGTGCTGCCAGCACACCCGCTTCGGCCTATGGACACACCGGCTTCACCGGCACTTGTGCTTGGGCCGATCCTGCCAACAACATCGTTTACGTGTTTCTTAGCAACCGTACCTACCCTGATATGTTCAACCGCAAATTCATGGATCTGGAGATTCGTCCCCGCATACAGCAAGTCATCTATGATGTGCTGAAATAAAGTTTTCGATCTATATGAAATAATTCCACCGTTTTGCATCCTACTGAAGGCCGATGTAATGCTTTTTGTAGTATTAATAAGTTTAAAGCAATAGGAAATTTGTTTTAATTTATGGCTTTAAGGGTTAATAAATGCGTTGTATATCATAAAGTAAATTGTCATATTCTGCTAGATAGGTGTAAAATATTTACTTTTGCATTGTTGAGCAGTTATATCTATATCCTTTCTATGGTATTTTGTATCAGCGCATTTTTATTATTAATTCCTTATTTTAAAGTATGATTTCAAGATTTTCCTTTGTAGCCTCTTTGTTAGTGCTTTTTACTTTTACACTGTTCTCTTGTCAGGATAATGATGAGGTTGTCACAACAGTGCCCGATACCACATTCTTAGTAAAAACCGTCACTGTTGAAAACTTATATTATAATAGAACTTCACTCAATGAATACTATTATGATGTCCAGGACAGACTCGTAAAGTTTACCAGCACAGAACATAACGGTATATATATGGTGACGTATGAGTATGGAGAGAATCAAATCATCCAGAAAGAATACTGGCAGGATGAATTAGATTATCATAGTATCTATACACTTGAAAATGGCCGCATCGTAAGCGAGAATTTGCCTATGATAGATTTAAACTGGAAGTATGCCTACAATGATAAAGATCAGCTTATATCAATTTTGTCCGATGATGGTGAGTCTATTTTGATTCAAGAATGGTCTGATGGTAACATTACTATGCAGGACCGTGGTTTCGTTCATCATTCAATAGAATATACTGATCTGCCCTTTACTATTAACTTTTCTCCTATAAACAATGTTTTACTAGGCTTTCAGGGAGCGAGGACCAAGAATCTGCCAAGTAAGGTAGTGGCTGATAATGATGCTACTCTCACCTTCTCTTATGAGTTGGACGAATTGGGTCGTCCTATTAAGTACTTCAAAATTACAGATGGCGAAACGTATGAAATCATTACGCTGAATTATTAACGGAATCATCTCCTCTCCTTATCAATTAAAATAATGTTATAGATTAAAAATAGCCAAATCATGATTATGAAAAAATGTTTGTCTTATTGTCTTGTGGTCTTCGGACTACTTGCTATCTTCTCTTGTCAAGACGATGAGGAGGTCATCCTTGCCACTCCCGACGCTCGATTCTTGGTTAAATTGGTGAATATACACTATGTGGCTGAGGATGAAAGCTATACTAACGAATGCACCTATGACAATCTGTATAGAATTACATCCGTATTCCTCAGTGAATTTGATGAGTCATCGAAATTTGATTATGTAAATCCGAACGAAATAATAGAAACATATACCAGATCGGGTAAACAAGAATGGAAAGGAACTATGACGCTTAAAAATGGACGTGTTGTAAGTTCTATTAGGGATACCGGGACAACAACTAAATATGTGTATAATGATGAGAATCAACTCATAGAGTCTTACTATGATGACGAAATTATTAACGAATACCAATGGTCTGACGGCAATAGGGTGAGAGATGCTGCGGATTATCTTGGTGTAGTCATGTTGTTTGAATACAATGCGGTTCCAGCTACTATTAATTATAACTTCATGAGTTTTTTCGATATGGGACTTTACGGCGTTAGGTCCAAGAATCTCATGAGTCGAATGAATTTTGTGGATAGCACTACCACGACCACCTTCTCTTATGAGCTGGACGATCTGGGAAGACCCGCTATAGCAAAAGAATATGTAAATGGTGTGCTAAGCATCATCTATACTTTCTCTTATCTAAAAGACTAAGTGATTTTTTATTTTCAAAAACGGATATGAATAAATTTTCCCCTATCTTTGCCTCTGTGGCTGTAGTCTTGGCATTTTGCCTTTCTTCGTGCAATGATGATGATAATGTAGTCGATGTACTGCCCGAAAACAGCTTTTTAGTAAAAAACCTATCTTTATGTGATGCAAATGGAGATGAGTTGAGTCATGAAGCATTTTATTATGATGATCAAAACCGACTTACAAAAGTGGTTTATGATCATTCTGAAGAGCATAGAGTAGAATATGAATATAGCGATGGTCAGATTGTATCAAAGGAATATTCGGAAAGTGAAGTCGTCCATCATTGCATCTATTTCCTTGAAGATAATCGTGTGGTGCGAGAAGATATTGTGACTTTGGAAATGACCCGACTATATGAGTACGATGATCAGGATCAACTTCTGTCTATTGTGATAGTTGACGATGAATCTCCATCCGAAAACACCATAGCAATGAAACAAACGTGGAATGATGGCAATGTCGTTGTGCTCAATTTTGCTGGTATGGATATAGATATTGAATACACATCAATCCCTTTAATTGTCAATTATACTCCCATAAATGGCATACTTTGGGGCTATCAGGGTAAGGTGACTAAGAATCTTCTTTCTCGTAGTAGCATAAAAGGGGCAGAGTACTGTTCTTACTCTTATGAAATGGACGAATTGGGTCGTCCTGCTAAGTATTTCAGGACGGTAGATGGCAAAGTGGTCGGAGTCTATACACTGACTTATTAACAAAGGTCGTACAATCTTTTATCTATATAATATATAGTTTTATAAATAAAAAATATAAGGTTATGCATATGAAAAAACGTTTCTCTTATAGTGTAGTACTCTTCGGACTACTCGCTATCTTTTCTTGTCAGAACAATAAAGAGGATGTCAATCCCATCCCCGATGCTCGCTTCTTGGTTAAAAACATTGATGTACACGATGTCGAGGCCGATAAGAACTTTGCTACAGAGCTTTCTTATGATAGCCGGAACCGATTGAGGCGTATGTATGATAATCGGCTTAATGAGCTTCAAATATTCGACTATGTGAACGACAATGAAATAATACTGACCGATTCTATTGGTGATGAGCTGATTGAAGAGGTGGCTATAACATTAGAAAATGGGCAGGTTGTAGCGTCTAAAATCAAAGATGGAAATGGTTTTAAACATATATACAATGCGGACAACCAGCTTATATCAACATCTCTCGACGAAGATAACTACAGTCGCTATGAATGGTCTGATGGGAATGTAATCAAGACTTCCTACTCTTTTAAGCCAGACATCACAGAGTTGGAATACACTACCTATCCACATACTATTAATGTGGATGCGAGACATAATGCCAACTACGGCTTTTTCGGTGCGAAGCTAAAGAACTTCATCAGTAAAATCAATTATGGCAGTACTGGAGTAGTGGTTACGTTCTCTTATGATCTCGACCAATTGGGACGCCCCACTACTGTAAAAGAATATAAAGACGGAACGCTGGTCGCTGAGTATACGTATTCTTATCTGCAAGATTAGCAAATATGCCAAATTATAAAAAAGGGGAGGGAAGAATCTATTTCTTCCTTCCCTTTTTCATTAACTCCAACAGCAGATAGCACCCAGGACCACGCATGGTGCCGTGATCAAAGCCTTGCAGCTCGTAGAGGGGCACATCGTTGCTCATCACGTTCAATACGTCTTGTAGGTGCAGATTCTCGGTGTAGCGGGCCAGCAGTTCCTTGGTACGGTCGCCTGTCACTAGTATCAGCGGTGCAGTGAGCTTGCGGCTGTGATAGATGGGCGCATACTCGTCTATAATAGGTATCGTGGGGTTCAGACCACGCTCTTTGCGTATGGTATAGTGCGTATTGGTTTGCGCCGTCAGGGGCACATAGCCGGCTAGCGAGTCGGCGTCTATCCCTACTTTCTCCAGATAACCCTTGTCCAGCGCCAGCATCAGTGTGAGGTAGCCACCAGCCGAGTGTCCCGATATATAAATCTTGTTGGGGTCGCCACCATAGCGAGCGATGTTTTCCACGGCCCATGCCACTGCCTGTGCCGCATCTTCTATATAGACAGGATGTTGCACCTTGGGGCTGAGGCGATAGTTGGGCGACACCACAGCGATGCCCTGTTCCTTCAGCTCTTTAGGCACATATTTCTTGCCTTTTTCCAATCCTCCACCATGAAAATAGACCACTGTGGCGAAGCTATCCTTATCCGTGGGGTAGTAGATGTCGAGCTGTGCGCGCTCGTTGCGATAAGCGTCACCGCTTTCGGGATAGTAGGGGATGTTTTTCTCTGTCTTGTAGTTTTGCGCCATGGTCGTGATGGCCAAAAATAGCGTCAACAATGCAAGGATGTGTTTCATAAATGTATGGATTTTAATGATATATCTACAAATATAGGTATTCTGTATCTAGTCACATCGCTTCTCTTCTTGTTTTTCTGACGATACATGATAAATTTTCCTTTCAGAAACAAGCGCCACGTATGCTACTACCTAAGCCTTACCAGTGTGCTGAGCAGCCTTGTGATGTCTCTTTTGCAAGGTCAATCTGCACTATCTTCTGCAAAAACTATTCTTTTTCTAAGTTTTTCTACCTTTCGTGCAACGTTTTTCTTTTTCATCTCGTCTAATAGTTATGAATTGCAAAATTGTACAACTTATTAAACAGTATTTATGAAAACAACAATGATTATTAAAGCCATTTTGGTAGCCATCGCTATCTTTGGTGCCAGTCAATCGTATGCCGCCAGTGGCAATGATAAAGAGTATTTTACTAACGAGATCATGAACGGTGATCAGCTCGAATCGAAAGTGGTCTATCACATGGAAAACGGACTGTCGCCATACATGAAGTACGACTACGGTTATGACGATGATAGTCGAATCACCTCTGTAACTGTTTGTATATGGGACTCTAGGAAGGATGCATGGACCAATAGCCACATCATCACCTATAGCTACGCCGCCGATAAGATCGTGATGGAGCAAGCCACGTGGAACCCCCGTCATAAAGCCTTCGACAAAGACGTGAAACACTATGAGTTTGACATGATTCCCGAAAACATGCCCTTCGCCTATACAAGTCGATAACCTCCTCTCTCTCTTATTCTGCTAACGATTATATTTACTTGGAAATTTGTTAACAACAATTGTGCTGAGACATGTCTCGGTAGGGCCCTTCACAGCTCGTGGCGAGTAGTGGAGGGCTTCCGTGCAATTGGTCGGCTACAATGCGCGCAGTGTAGTGACGCTGACGATAAGGGCAAAGTTGTAGATAATAGTTAAAGATGTAAACAAAAGATTATTCAATATATTGATTTATAATTTGTTGAATAAATATAATTATATTTGCACATCAGTATGGCTACGGACAATAGGCTGTGGCATACGACCAATAAACACATTCAGAAAACTACTATGAAAATAAGACTCGTCTTATCGGCCTTACTATGTATACTTATTACCTCGTGCTCCGATACCGCGGAACATGGAGAAACCTCATCCAACGCCATCATCTCCGTCTTTTTCTCGCCCAATGGTTTGGGCGACCGTGGCTACAATGACAATATAGCACGTGGCGTCAACCGCAGTCACGAGGCGCGAGGATTCCGTCTCAACCGTGTGTCGCCTCCCGATTTTGACGTGGCCGAAGTCTATCTACAAGCCTGGCTGGCATCGCTCGATGATGAAACGCCTCGCCTCCTGGTATTTGCCTCCGAGGACTACGAACCCTTGGTGCGCCGCTACGCCCACCAGCTGCCCGATGATGAAATCAACCGCGTGATGCTGTTCGAGAGCCGCGCCACCGATCTTCCTGCTTATACATTCTACATGCCTTTCTACGGCATCTGCTACCAAGCCGGCTATTTGGCACCTCTGCTAGAGGCAGTCCAGTCGGTAGCCGTGATCTGTGCCAATGACTATGCACAACCTATTATTGATGGTGCCACTGCCTTTAGCGAAGGCTATAACGATAATCAGGGGTGGGGCATCGACTACTATTGCCTGAGTGATAGCGATGAGGGATATGCACGCGCCGACACCCTCTACCAGATGGCTTACAAGCTGGACGAGTGCTATGACCTGATCTTTCCGCTGGCGGGTGGCAGCGTGCAGGGGCTGTTGCGCTACAACCGCGAAAACGATGGCTCATTTTTCACTGTAGGCAGTGATATAGATATGTCGAGCTACTCCACCCGTGTGCCCTACTCGGTGGTGAAACACATCGACAAGGCGGTGGAACTAGCTATCAACCATTGGTTGGATCGGCATGAGCCAGTGCGCCACCAGCGTCTGGGACTCGCGTCGGGATTGACCGAGCTAGTCATGTCGGCCTCTGTCAGCCGCGAGCTGGGGAGCATAGAGTCAGAAATAAGGACACGAGCCATAGAAAAAGAAGAAGCTTATGAAAATGCAAAATAAACAACACTGGAAGATGTGGATGCTGATGGCATTGTTGCTGATGACCTTCAGTGCCTGCAACGACGATGACAACCATGCCGAGGCAACACACTTTGTAGACTATAAAGTGGCAGTGATAATGCCTTTTTCGCAAGCCGAGCTTCATACCCGCTTCAGGCAGACGGCGCAGTGGGCACTGTCTACCCTCGAAAAGGCCCAGCGTGGAGCTGCCCAGGGGATACGACTACAGCTAGAGTGGTTTGACGAGAGTGCGTATGACATGAACGTTCTGGGCAAAGAGCTGGCCAACCGTGCCGATATAGTGGCTGTAGTGGGTCCCTATACCTCGACCAACGCACAGCAGATGGCCTACCAGTGTGCCATGACCGGCAAGATGATGATCACCCCTGCCGCCTCGTCCGAGGAGTTCGTGCGGGCTTTCTCCCGACAGAATTTCCTGTGGTCGCTGGTCGAGACAGACATATCGCAGTGCGAGGTGCTTCTTAGCAAGGCCATCACCTATGGCGCCAAGTCGGTGTCGCTCTTGACCTCTGATGATATCTATGGCAACACCTTCAACGACTGGTTTGCGTTCCAGGCGGCAGAGTTGGGCTTGCAGGTGGTCGATATACAAGTATATGGTGCCGATAACTTACAGGTGACGGCGCAGCAGATGGTGCGCAGCGAAGCCGACTATCTGGTGTGCGTGGCTTCGGACACCGATGCTGTGCGCACCATCCTCGAGGCAAAGAAAGCGCGAGGCGATGTGGGGCCGCGTTTGCTATTTACCGATGGCGCCATGACCCCCGACCTGCTGTCCTTGGGCACACTAGCCAACGGCGTGGAAGGCGTGTCGATGTATGCCGATCCCACATCGGGCTTCGAGCTGGCCTACGAGGTGCATTTCAACGAGACACCTATGGGGGCCGAAGCGCGCCTATATGATGCACTGCTACTGATTGCCTTTGCGCTGGCCGATCAAAACGCGACGGGCGAAACCAATCTCAACGAATCGATGAAACGTGTCGTGTCGGGCACTGGCACGGAGGTGCTGGCTTGGGACGAGGTGGGCATCTACCGAACCCTCAGCGCTATAGGCGCCGGACACTACTTCAACATCACGGGTGCGGGTGGCAGCCTCAAGTTTGATGCCGAAGTACACACCAATGTGCTGCAAACCGTCTATTGCCACTGGTATGCCTACGAAGGGAAAATCATTGTGCTCGACTTTTGCAGCTCGGACGGAGGCAACCGCACCGATGCCACACTGGCCAACTGGAACTGGCAGGTGCAGCAACAGCAGATTTTTGACGATGGTGCCACGGGCATCGAATATGCTGACCTGCACCGACAACAAGCCTTGCTTATAGCTGGCTCTAGCGGATGGGGCAACTATCGCCACCAAGCCGATGTGCTCTATATGTATCAACTGCTAAAACAGAATGGTTATTCGGATGATGACATCGTGCTGATAGTGGCCGATGACATCGCTCACCATGCTTCCAACCCATTTCCGGGTGTGGTGCGTGTCAGCCCTACGGGGACAAACCTCTATCAAGACGTGGTGGTGGATTATGATATCAACCAGCTGCACCCCGATGATATACGCGCCATTCTGGCCGGCGAAAGCAGCGACCACTTACCCCACGTCATCGATGCCGACCAGCATACCAATGTGCTGGTGTTCTGGAGCGGACACGGCGCGCGCGGCGAGTTCAACTGGCTCAAGGCCAAAACCGGATTCACCCACGACCTGATGGCGCAGACCCTTACACAGCTATCTGCCCAACAAAAATACCGCAAGATGCTGTGGCTCATCGAGACATGCTACTCGTCGAGCGTGGCAAAGGCATCAGTAGGTGTGCCGGGTGTGCTTTGCTTCGCGGCTGCCGACGAGCTAGAAGTATCGTTTGCCGACATCTATAGCCAAGAGCTGGGCGCTTGGATGACCAATCGCTTTACCCGCAACATGACGGAAGCCGTGACCGACAATCCCGCTATTTGCTACCGCGACCTTTACTACCACATGCAACGCAACACACTAGGCTCGCATGTCAAGGTACACAATGCGCCAATGTTTGACAACCTCTATTTGGGAACGATTGATGAGTTTATGACAAGTGTTAATTAAGCGATACCCTGTGTTAAGAATTACCACCTGCAAATTGTTTCCTTACAAATAGAAAAATATTTATTGATGGGCTGATGAAAAATCGGTCCATTTTCTTTTTATTATTCTCTTTTGAATTAAAACAAATATTGGTTAATAAAAAATACGTCACATAAGATGTTGGTAAGCAGTCTGTTGTGTCTTATAAATTGATTTGTAAATTGGATTGTTGTGATATTAATTTATAGAATACTATCTTTGCTGACGATAAAACACAAATATTATAGGGTATCTGCTATGATATAATAAATTAACATAAATCGATTTGGTTGGGGTTGAATTAAATACTCAACTTTATAAATATTTATAGAATAAAAAACACAACTATTATTTATGAAAAATAAAACAGACCTATTCCTCATTATTTAGAACTATTCGTGCCTTCCCATCTGGATGCTACCACAAATACAGCCTCTTTTCGAGATGCATCCATAGGGATGTTTGGCAAATTAATATGATCCTTACAAAAACAAAATTATTAACACAAGTTTAAAACACTGATTTTATGAAAAAGTATTTTAGTTTTCTGCTCTGCACAGTAATGGCGAGCATGTTAGTTGTATCGTGTTCACAAGAAGACGCTTCGCAAGGTCCTTCTGTTGACGAAGAAGTATGGTATGAAGCCAAAGGTGAAGAGACGCTGACAGGCGAAGAGCTGGCCAACGCCATTTCGCGTACGTGCTCCATCAGAAGCGTATCGCCTGCCGCACAACGCTCTGAGCTGGAAGACATGATCGCACAAGCACTGAACAACCACAACTCTAAAGAAGAAACACTTGCCAACGAAGCGGGTGTCAATGGTACATCGCTTTTCTACAAGTCTACCATCATCAACTACAGAAGTACCGATGTCAACGGCGATCCTATATTGCTGTCGGGACGCATCTATTGGGGACATTTCCTGAAAGATCTTGATCCGGAACTGATCGTGATCGCTAATCACTATACCATGACCGAGCTTACTGCTGCACCCTCGCAAAGTATCCACCTGGAAGGTTTCTTGGCGCAGCAAAATGCGCTGGTGGTGATGCCCGACCTTATCGGCTATGGTGCATCGGCAGGACAGACCAACCCTTATCTGTGTGCCGACGTGACAGCCCTCAACACCATGGACATGGTGAAGGCCGCTATCACCTATATCGAGGAGAAGGGCATGACTCTACAAGAAGGCTTCCGTACCTACAACATCGGCTACTCGCAAGGTGCCACTTCGGCTTTGGCAGTGCATCGCTTCATCGAGTCGGACAGCAAGCTGATGGCTGCACTCAACTTCAAAGGCACGTATTGCGGTGGCGGAATTTACGACCCAGCAGCTACCTTCAAGTTTATCACAGCCGAGAGCCAACGCGACCAAGAAGTGGCTATGCCAGCCCTTATCGCTCTAGCGTTTGACGGAATGAAGGTGGGTTTCCCCGAAATCATGAACGACATCAATGACGAGGACTTCTTCACTGCCGAATTCTTGAACACTGGCGTCTTGACCTATATACGCGAAAAAAAGCTCACTATAGACCAAATCACGATGGTAGTGGTGAAAGCTATGCAGAATGTCACTATCGGCAACATCCTCACACCAGCTGCTTTGACTCCCGGAAATAAGGTTAATTTCACCATGGTGGAGGCTTTGGAATGCAACAACCTTCTTACCGGTTGGACACCACAGAGCCAGATCTATCTTTTCCACTCGTTGAAAGACAATGTGGCACCCTTCCTCAACTTCGAAAATGCTGTCGCTGCATTCCCATCGAACAAGGTGGTTACAGTAGTAGATAATGGAGACTCGGATACAAGTGGTATGAGATATTATTCACAGATAATGTCTTTTAACTTTATAGCTGAATAATACGACAGAAGATTTTTCGAAGTAAATAAGCTGTTTTTATTGTTGATATTATTTTCATTATGATACGAAAAGAATTTGTCTTATCATTCTACTTGCTTTTAGCGAGTTTATTTATAGTGTCTTGTGTTAACGTGGAAAACGAAACACTGCCTCCTGCTGATGAAGAAGACCAGGAGGTGTGGTTCGAAGTCATGGAAGAGGAAGAGTTGTCGGCCGAAGAAATGTCGGAAAGAATCTTCGGTAGAGCTCTGCGCAACACCAGAAGTAGCGAAGAGGCACAGACTCTGGAAGAGTTGCGCCAACAGTTCATGCAGACACATGCCGCCAAAGAAGAAGAAATAGCCAATGAGATTGGTGTGAATGGTTTCTCGCTGTTCTTCAAATCGGCCACGCTCAACTACAGAAGTGTGGACCTGAAAGGGAACAGCATAATACTTTCTGGAGTTGTCATCTGGGCGAAATTCATTTGGGACCTCGACCCCGATTTTATCGTGATATCCAATCACTATACAATAGCTTCGGATGCAGAGCGCCCATCGAAATCACTGCCCTTCGAGACGGGTATTGCCAGCCAAGACGGACTGCTCGTTTGCCCTGATCTTATAGGTTATGGAGCGACTGTGAATATGACGCATCCCTATCTATGTGCCGAGATCACTGCCATAAATACGGTGGATATGGTGAAGGCGGCTATGAACTTCATCAAGTCAAACGGGATGAAACTGGAAAAAGATTTCGTCACCTATAATCTGGGCTATTCTCAAGGCGGATCGAATGCTTTGGCGGTGCACAAGTATATCGACACGCGCCCTGAACTGGCTGAAGAACTGCGATTCAAAGGTACATACTGCGGTGGTGGCCCTTATGACCCTGTGGGCACGCTGGAATATCACATGAATGCAGACAGAAGAAAGGATCCTTTTCCAATTCCTCCATTGCTGCCACTGATTGTCAGCGGAATGCTAGAAGGACACCCCGAACTTACCGAAGGACTAGTGGTAGAGGAGTTTTTTACACAAGACTTCTTGGATACCGACGTACTGAGACTGCTGCGTGATAAACAACATACCACTAAAGATATTTGCGATATCATGAAGAGTCACAAAGATACATGGAGCATCGAGGAGATTCTTTCTCCAAAGGCTCTGGATGTCGACTCGAGAATGTATCGCAGTCTGATGCAGGCACTCGAAGCCAACAACTTGACGAAAGATTGGACGCCAAAGAGCAAGATCAAGCTTTATCATTCGGAAGAGGATGATGTGGTGCCTTTCCTCAATTTCGAGAATGCTGTCGCTGCATTCCCAACGGATAGAGTCATTAAGGATGTTGCCAAAAAAGGGAGCCATAATAATTGTGGCTTGAAATACTATACTTGGGTGGTTAGTGGTGGCTACAAAGATGTAGGTAAATAAAACCACTAGGAACAACGGCACCATCTTAAATAGCGGACTGCCCAACGAAAAAAGCCTCCCGCCATCTGGTAAATACCAGACGGTCGGGAGGCTTTCATTTACACACACTGAAAATTATATCGTTGCTCAGGCAAGGGGTATGCCTTTGTAGAAATCGAGTATCTTTAGACGGAACATATATTCATATTTAGCCTGTATGCGATCCGACTCGGCTTTCATCAGATTCTGCTTGGCTTCGTCATAGGCTAGCAGAGTAGACTTGCCGTTGTCAAACTTCTCCGAGATCAGTCTGAAAGCTATTTCGTTGGCCTCTACGGCTGTCTCACTGCTCTTGTACTTGCTTTCGGCAGCCACCGCATTGTACCAAGCTTGCTGAATCTCTTTGTAGAGAACTTTCTTGGTATTGTCTAGCTGCAAGTTGTAGTTCTGGCGGCGTAGACGAGCTGCACGCACATTGTTGCGCGTGGTCAAGCGGTTGAAGATGGGTATGCTCAGATTGAAGCCCACATACTTGTTGAGGTTGTTCTTGAACTGCGACCCGAAGTTATCGGTATCCACCCCGTTCATCGTGTAGTAGCTGGTAGACAGGTTGGCGCTGAACGACAGTTGTGGGTAGTACTGGCTCTGGGCGATTCGTATGCTTCGCTCGCTACCCTCCATGCGGAGTTGAGCTGCCTTGATCTCGGGTTTGTTCATTAGAGCTTCGTTATACACTGATTCGGGCGCAGTGAGGTCGTCAAAGGCAGGCAGCTCTTCGGGCGACACACTGAAGCCTTCGGGGGTAGGCAGTTCCAATAGTTGTGTGAGGTCGAGCAGTGCCAATTGTTGGTTGTTGGCTGCCTGCACGGCATACATCTCGTCTTGGGCTAAGCGGGCTTTGGCTTCGGCCACTTCGGCAGTAGCGGCTTTGCCCACTTCCTCGAGCTTCACTAGGCGGTCGTATTGGCTGCGGCTCAGTTCCACTTGCGACAGCGCCACACGGTGCAGCTCCTCGTTGAGCAACACTTGCAGATAGCTCGATGCCACTTGGATGGCCACATCCTCTTTCGCCTTGTTCAGGTCCTCGATGGCTGCCTTGAAGTTGAGCTTCGACAGAGCCAACTGGTTGGGCCACTGCAAGCCAGTGAATATCGGAATATCCGTGCTCACCCCGAACGAGCTGTTGGCGTTGTTGGTGTCGCTATAGGTGTTGTCGATCGGAGAGGCAGCGCGTCCCCAGTTCCATCCTTGTCCCACCCCGGCGTTGAGGTTGGGCAGACGGCTCCATTTGGCAGTGCTCACGTCTACCGCACTTTGGTCGGCACTGTTGGCCATGCGCAGCACGTCGATGTTGTGAGCGATGGCATAATCGATGCACTGGCGCAGTGTCCAACCCTGTTGTGCCGAGGCGGCAGTAAGGGTAAGCAGCGACAGGCAAAGTAGAAATATCTTTTTCATACGGATAATTGCTTTAGATAGTTGATGTAGGGGGTTAGCTATTCTTCTCGCTGCCACGTAGCTTGTCGGCTGCTTGGATACCTTGTTTCACCTCGATATTGATGCCGTCGCTCATGCCGATGGTCACGGGCACGCGGTCGAACTGCTGTACGGGGATAGAATCCGTCATCACATAGATGAAGGTAGAGTCGCCGCTGAACTCGATCACCGACTCGGGCACGGTGAGCACATTGGCTGCACGCTGCAACACGATTTCCGCGTTGGCCGAATAGCCCGAACGAATCACCACACTGTCGGGCGCTACCACTGCTGCCTTGATCTCAAACTGATTGGCACCATTGGACTCAACACCTTTTGGCGAGATATATTCCAACGTAGCGTCGAAAGAAAGGTTCTGCAACGCGCCGAGGGTCAGCTTCACGGGCATATTTTCGTGAATGCGTCCCACCTCGGTCTCGTCAATATTGCCGCGGAAGATCAAGTCATTCATGTTGGCCACCGTAGCGATGGTGGTACCGTCATTGAACGTGTTGCTCATGATCACCGAGTTACCCGCCTTCACCGGCACATCCAGTATCAGGCCATCGATGGTCGAACGGATCAGCGTGCTCGAGAAAGAAGCGCTGTTCTTGGTGATACCCTCCTTGATGATCTCCAGCGCGTCTTGTGCGGCTTGCAACTCCTCGCGCGACTGCTTCAATGTCACTTCGCTCTTCTCATACTCCTCCTTGCTCACCAGCTGGTCGTTGTACAGCTTGCTCACACGGTCAAAATCAGTCTTGGCCTGATTTGTATTGATCTGTGCTAGGCGGATGCGGCTTTCGGCAGCATTGAGCTGTCCCAGTTCGGGAATCACCTTCACCTTGGCAATCACCTCATCCTTCTTGATCTTCTGTCCAGCCTCCTTGTACACCACATCGATGATGCCTGAGATCTGTGGTTTGATCAGGATCTCGTCACGAGGTTCTATCTTGCCTGTGGCAACGGTCGTTTTCTCCAAATCGATCACACTGGGCGATACCAATTCATAAACGATCACTTTGGGTTTTGATTTCTGGTACAAGAAAACGAATGTACCCACTAGCACGATGACTAGCAGAATGAGTAGCGTGAATTTAAAGAACTTCTTCATTGTTATAGTGTTTTTATATTATTATTCGAGTTTAGAAAATAGAAAGAGGACTATCGTTATTCATCGCGTATCGCCTCGATGGGTCGGATAGCCATGGCACGGTAGGCAGGAGCCAATCCAGCCAGCACCCCCAGCACGATAAGCAATATGCAGGTGCCCACTGCCATCCCGAAAGACACCTGAAAGTTGAACCTACCCGCCACTAGAATCGTCTCGGCCAGCTGCAACACCATCACACCGAAGCTGATGCCCATCATGCCGGCAACCGTGGTCAGCACGATACTTTCCGAGAGAATCTGCTGCAAGATGTCCTGTGGTCGTGCCCCTATGGCGCGGCGGATACCAATCTCCGTGGTGCGCTCTTTCACCGTCACCATCATGATGTTGGATACCCCGATGGCACCTGCCAGCAGTGTGCCCAGTCCCACCATCCAGATCAGGATGCGGATACCCGTGAATAGGTTGTCCATCATGCTGAACATCGCCTCGGTGTTGAGTAGCATCACGGCTTGCTTGTCGTTGGGCGCGATGAGGTGTGCTTCCTTGATCACCCCTTCAATCTTATCCTGAATCTCGCTCACCACCACTCCGGGTTTCACGGTGAAGCACAGCAGCTCAATGTTGCGCCCCACGTTGTAGGCCTTCTGCATCGTGGTAAAGGGAATGATGACACTCTCGGCATTATCGCCCTGGATATTCATGTTACCATTGGACTTAGATACTCCCACCACTTGGTAGTAGATGCCATCCACCTGAATGTACTTCCCGATAGGGTCGGCATCTTGCTCAAATAGATTCTCGTAGATACGGTCGCCAATGACGCACACCTTGCGGCCTTCGCGAATGTCCACATCATTGATCAAACGTCCTTTTATGATACCCAACTCTTCAATCTTGTTGTAGTCTGGGTAAAGACCTTTGATGATTGCGTTGCTCTTTTTCTCCTGGAAGATGGCATTCTTGCCCCAGCGCGTGATGGTCGGTGTCACCACATCCATCTCGTCTAGCTTCTTGATGCGTGCCACGTCATCAATATCCATGCTCCACCAGCGTCCTTTGCGGAAGCCCTTGTAGGGCTCGCCCGTCTGCTGTGGCCAAATGAACCCTGAGTTAGTGGCGAATCCCTCGAACTGCGACTGCATCATCTGTTGCATGCCCTGACCGCCTCCTATCAAGGCGATCAGCATGAAGATACCCCAAAACACCCCGAATGCCGTCAAGAAACTGCGCGTGCGGTTGCGGGTGATCGTAATCAATATCTCTTCGAATATGTCTCTGTCAAATCTCATAATCTTAATCGGCTCTAAGTGCTTCTATTGGACTGATGCGTACGGCCTTGCGTGCTGGGAAGAACCCCGCCAGTGTGCCTGCAATGATCAATGTTAGTGTAGCTTGTATGGCAATCCTGATATCGACCGTGGGGTCGGAGAATACGGTGGAACTCCACATGCCATTCTCCATCGTCTGATTGCCGAAGACGGCATTCATCCACTCCGTGACACCGATGCCAGCCACCATGCCGATGTAACCAAAGAAGGTGGTGATGAACACACTCTCCACGATGATCAAGAAAAGGATGGAACGGGGCTTGGCGCCCAATGCCTTGCGTATGCCAAACTCGCGGGTGCGCTCCTTCACAGTGATCAGCATGATGTTGGACACGCCCACAATGCCACTCAATAGTGTAAAGATACCGATCACCCAAATCGCTGTGGTGAGTATATTTACGGCACCTTGGCTCTGTAGATACTGTGTGAAGCGGTTCCATATCCACACCGCACTCTTGTCGCTGGGGTCGAAGCGATGACGATTGCCCAGCATCTTGCGTATGTCTTCTTCCAAAGCCTCGCTGCTCTGCTTGTCTGTTATCCCTTTTGTGGTGAAGACGAAGTTGTCCAGCTTGTCGCCCTTATTATAGATGGTTTGTAGTGTTGTATAGGGGATGAGGCCATTGTTCTCGGCACTGGTAGCGTTGCTGTTGTAGAGGCCCACGACCTTAAACATGATGCCACCGATATTAATCATCTGTCCCAGTGGGTCAGTGTGGGTTTTGTCAAACAGTACCTCGGCTGTGCGCTTGTGCAGTACGATGACTTTGCGTCGCTCCTTCAGGTCGAGCTCATTGAGAAAACGACCCTTGTAAAACCAGAAGGACTCCATCTCCAAGGCATTAGGGTAAACACCCCTTAGTGGGATGTTGAGGTATTCTGGACCGAAACTCACCACTTGTGAGCTTTGGTTCAAATTGACACCTATGTCAATTACCGTCTCGTCAAACCCCTTTTTTGTGGCGTCTGCATCACGTTGGTCAAACTGCAGCCTGCGCCCTTCCTTCAATCCGTCAAACGACTTGGTGGTGTATCCCGGAGAGATCTTCATCGAGTTGTAGTTCTGCCGATTCGCTTCATCGGAGAAGGCGTGGATCAGTCCGTTGCCCGCACCTAGCAGCACGATCAGCATGAAGATCCCCCATGCGATGGCAAACCCCGTAAGGGCCGTGCGCAGCTTGTTGCGTCGGATGGTGCTGTATATTTCTTGCCAAATATCAAACATGATTATTCTATTATTAGGTAAGTGCTACTGGCTATTTCATGAATCCGTCGATGCCAAAAGGCGATGCGTCGTGGTTGTGATTCTCCTCGATACGCTCGATGATGCCGTCCTTGATGTGTACGATCTTGTCGGTCTGATTGGCCACTCCGCTCTCGTGGGTCACCACCACGATGGTCATTCCCTCGGCGTGTAGCTCCTTGAGGATCTGCATCACCTCTACAGAGGTCTTGCTGTCGAGTGCTCCCGTAGGCTCATCGGCCAAGATGATGTCGGGACGCGTGATCAGTGCACGGGCTATCGCCACACGCTGCTTCTGTCCGCCACTCATCTCGTTGGGCATGTGGTGGGCCCAGTCTTTTAGTCCCAGGCGGTCCAGATATTCCAATGCCAGAGCGTTGCGCTTCTTGCGGCTCACCCCTTGGTAGAACAGCGGCAGCGCCACATTCTCCATCGCGTTCTTGAACGAGATCAGGTTGAACGACTGGAAGATGAATCCGATCATGCGGTTGCGGTACTCGGCAGCCTTGTTCTCGCTGAGCTTCTTGATCAGTGTGCCGTTGAGGTAGTATTCGCCCGAGTCGTAGTTGTCGAGAATGCCCAGGATGTTGAGTAGTGTCGATTTGCCCGATCCCGACGATCCCATGATGGAAACGAACTCACCTTTGCCTATTTCGAGGTTGATGCCTTTTAGTACATGGAGCGGTGCGCCGTTGTAGTAGGTCTTGTTGATGTCTTTAAGGAGTATCACAATATGTTTTATTTATAGAAGATTATCTAACGATTTACACCATTAGACGCAAGCCTACTATGAAAAGTTGCACTCTGTCTGAAGTTTTTTTAGAAAAAAGTTTCTCGTATCAGAGTTGTTTCCGACATTTGCAAGCATAAATAATAACAAATCTAACTTAATGAAACTAAAAAACATCCCTTTGCTGCTTATCTCGGCGGTATTGCTGCTATGCGCATCCTGCGATAAAAACGAAAACTCCATTCTGCTAATTATCGACCCTACTGAAGCCCTTGTAGTAAATCATACGGGCGGTACCATCCTTATGAATGCTGAGACTGAGACAGAACTGACACTTTTTATCAATCCCAAGGCTCGGATAGATCTTTCGCAAATCGCTATCTCCACCTTGAGCTATATCGTTTCCTCGAACGATCCATCTTTCAATCTGATATGGCATCTCCATATTGAGTCGCTAACAGAAGTTAATCACTCGGAAAACCTTTGGACTGCAAAAATTGTTATTGTGGACTACGACGGAAATCGCTTTAAACCCGATATCCAATATTACTATGAGATGGGCTTTGGCAACTCTTATTTTTATTATCAGGACAAGTACAAAAGTAATGAATTTAAAATCGACTTTGTACAAACTGTAGATCAAAGCAAGGAGTAAAAAGTCTGCGGTTATAGAGGAGAAAGGGAAGCAGGTTTTCGAGTATTTTTAAATTAATACCTAAACTTAGCTGATTATGAGAACTAAACTTTTTTTGCCCTTTGTGATGATTTTATCGCTCTTTGCCATCACTGCATGTCATGATGATGATACTACGATCGATGAATACATGGATTGTGAGATTGTGGTGACCACCACCTTATTCACCATGGACAGCAATGCCGAGGTAGAGATACCTTTCCTCGTGGTGCCTGCCAATACCAATGTGACCAATTTGGGTATTATCTGCAAGAGCTATTCTGGCACGTCTACCGACACTAGCATCCCTTCTTTGCTTTATCCCAAAATCAAGTCGATAACTGCTGGTAGTGTCACTGGCGCCTATACCGCTACAGTGGTGTTGCGCAACAGTGCTGGCGTGCAATTCGTGCCCCAAAGCCAATATAAATATAGCTTGACATTGACCAACTGCGAACTATATATTGGCGATGAAAGCAGTAATGACTTTGCTATGACCTTTAACCAAGCTGCATCATCTGCAACAAAATAATAGAAAATCTATATTTACAATGCACCACAGCCAGTGCCTTCTCCAAAGGGCACTGGCTGTTTTCGTAGCTATCCTTTTCTTAGTCAAATTTCTTGGTGGGCTTATTGGGTTTACATACATTTGCATGTTGTGCCAAATTATCAACAAAGACTTAACGCTTAATCCATCATCTTTTTATGAAAACGTACTTACTCTTCGCCGCCTTGTTGGTGCTCTGTTTTTCGATAGGTCTCACCAGTTGTGGTGATAAAGCCGATGACTACATAGCTTGTCAAATACAGGTTCATGACACCTCTTTTACCCTGGATGAGAAAGCCGAAACCCAGATAACCTTCACAGTCACTCCAGCCAATACTAAGTTCAAGCAAGTCTTCATAGGCTGTACACCCGTCATAGAGGCTACTACCCAGCCCGGTCTTACCCAAGTGTCGCCCATGGTGAAGCAAATCCAGGAAACTGCTGCCCAAGGCACATATGTTGCCACCATTGGGCTACTTACAGACTCAGATCAGTGGTTGGTGCCCAATCTGGATTATGAATACGACTTGAGCTATGTGAAATGTGCACTGGTGATACAGGATAGCCGTAGCAATCTTTTCGAGCTAAACTTCTTTATTGACGGACTCACCACACAATAAGTGCCGCAGCACTTACCCGCTTGCTTTTTGCTAGTCACTATGTACTAGTTGATGTTTTTGTAACTGCTTTACTTACAAATCATAGCTCATTTACGCGTCTGGGATAAAAAAATCATTATTCTTAAGTAGATTTTCTTAAAATATCTTTGCAAGCTCACACTACTTTCTGTATTTTTGTCACCACTGAAAAACTAACTCCAAAGAATTAATCCTTTAAAAACAGAACAGTATCATGAATTCAAACATGGAAAAGCCCTACGTAGTAGGAATTGATATAGGCGGCACCAATACCGTCTTCGGCATTGTTGACGCACGTGGTAACATTATCTCGAGCGGATCAATCAAGACACAGACACACGCGGCTATCGAAGACTATGTGGACGAAGTATGCAAGAATCTTCTTCCCCTGATCATCGAGCATGGTGGTGTGGAAAAGATCAAAGGTATCGGTATCGGTGCACCCAACGGAAATTATTATAGCGGAACCATCGAGTTCGCGCCCAACTTGCCTTGGAAAGGCATCATCCCATTGGCAGC
>CAMTPC010000050.1 GCA_947074295.1 uncultured Bacteroides sp.
TCAGCAAGTGCTTCAAGGATGTCTATCAGGTAAGCCCCATGAGCTATCGCAAGGGCAAGAATGGTAAAGATGATAAAGAAGAAGAGGGCGAAGGAGAAGAATAATTGTTATTCTTCCTTCTCGCGTTCACGTTCCATTTTGTCTCTGTCTTTATCCTTGATACGAAAGTAGTCATTGTAGATCTTTATACCAAAGATGATGGCACTGGAGGCGAACGTGACAATGTTGGTGATCAGCAAAGGTATATTGCCCAGCATGATGCCTTGGATCGCAAAAAACAGAGCACCAATTCCCATCAGCAGGAAAGTGCCTGTAGCGATATCATCCGTCTTGCGGGTACGCATCGTGTAGATGGCTTGTGGCAAGTAGCCAAAGATCAGGCAGATTGAAGCCATATAGCCGATGATGTCGGCAGCCTCTAACGTACGGAAATAATCGATAAAAGTAAATGCTGTGATTGCCATAAGTTTAATCCTTTCTTTTTAATTACTTGTATTAATGACCGTTAGCTTCATAACAAATCAAGAACAAAGTTAGTTAATCGTTTTTTGTTTAAAGATACAAAAAGGTCCGGTAAGCAGTGCAACTTACCGGACCTTTTCTTTATCTAGACATTAAAGGGATGTAGTTTATCGGACCACCACTTTTGTTGTGGTCAAATCGTCGCCACACTTTAAACGCACCATATATACGCCCTGTGGCAAAGTGATGGTGTGTTTGTAGGCACTTCCCGTCACAAGGATTGGCATACCTGCCGAATCGTATATACTCGCTTCAGAAAGCTGATTGCTCACGATATGCACCTCACCTTGTTCAGCCCATACTTGCGATGCAGCGGTCTGTGGCGCTGTTTCGATACCTGTTCCCGATCCCACTGCTTCGAGGTCGAAATGGATAGGCATACCATCGGTCAAGGCCAACGTGATATGTGTCGCACCATCGTGTGCCGATACTACCACGTCTGCAGAGGTAGCCGATACCAAGTTCCACTCGCCTGCCAATGTGATAGAGGTGTGAGTAGTAGTGGCTGTCCAGCCATAGGTAGTGTTCTGTGGACGCAGGTCAGGGTTACACACAGCAAACGACAGTTCGTTGTCGCTCACCGTTTTTTGCATCACTAACATTTCAGAACCCACAGCCGTGATCTTTCCGAAGCTGATATCCGATTTAGCGGCAAAGAATGCATAGGCTGTCGTATTTAGTGGTTTGTAAGTGATACTATGCAACGTCTCGTCCTGTGCATGTATCGTATAGAGTTCACCACCATCTTCGGCTATCTGGGTAGCTATAGTCTGCATCTGCGCGGCATCGGTACCTGGTACCACCACGAAGTGGTAGTTTTTGTTGGTAGGTGTCACGCCGTGATTGATGTAGGCCTTAGCAGCCAATGCCGATCCGGGGGTATTCACATTGCTCGCGTCATCGATAGGCGATGATTGTGTGCCGTAGAATACAACCAGCTTATCGTTGCTGCTTGGCACATAATAACCCGTCTTTTCGGGAGTCAACACCCAGTTGGCACCGGTATACTCTTTCAAATCTTGGTTTTGCGACAGTTGGCTACCTTGTACCACAGGTGCGGTAGCAGGTTTGTACGACTGGAACAGGTTAGTAGCTGTGATGCCTGTGTTGGACGGCGCAGAGGTGCTACTGATGTTGCTTCCTAACGAGATCAGCTTACCGTCGAAGGCGAATACTGACTTCTTGAAGGCCAATCCCGTAGCAGCAAAGCAATTGATGGACCAAGTATCAATCTGATCGAAATCGCTGGCAAACACACCACAGTCACCCATCGAAAGTGCACCGCTGAAGTTTTTGGTACGGGCATACTGATCGAAGCGTTGTGAAGTGTTCTTGTTGGGCATCATCTCGTTCCACGAGGTATAGTGTACGGTAGTTCCGCCAGGCACCACATTCCAATCCCATCCGCTCTCATTGTTGGCCGATGGATAACCCGATGGGGCTGTCTGGTTGTTGTAAAGCACTTCTAATGTGCCATGGCTCTGATAGCGGCCGAAACGGTTGCGCGAAGAGTAGATTTCCGCACCCCAGAACTTGGTAGTAGGCGCACGCATCGTGGCTACCCAGTTACCAAAACGGTAGACACCGGCTGGACTCCAGTTATAGGCATAGAAACCGTCAAACTCATCGCTACTCGAACCAGCGTCGAACATATAGGCAGAGAATTGGTCTACCTCTTTGTCGCTAGGAGTCTGATTGATATCACCTCCTATCTCCGATAGTTTGGTCAGATATGGTTTGCTCAGCACCAGACGAATACCAGCGGCGAATGGATTGCGACCGCCCATACTGTTGGCCAAGAAGTTTGCGCTACTGCCTCTCGTAGAGAGTTTGCACATCATCATCACCGCATTCTTAAAGCGATCATAGCTATCCCCCTCAGCACTGAACACGGTGCCACGGGTAGCATGCCAAGCGTCAATCCAACCGCGATAAGAGTACATATAGTTGGGATAATGAGTACTGTGGTGGAAGCCCGAACCATCTGGCTTGAGCAAGCCACTACTTCCTGGCGTATATTCAGAGGCACGATCCAAATAGCGTTTGAATCCTTTCAGCTCGCGTACAGCTGTTGTCTTATCGTCTATATTGGCGATGATTTGCAGATAGTAAGCGATATAGTTGTGAATCACATCCGAGTTTTGGCTGGTCAAATAATCAGCACGATACAAATGTCCGTAAGCAAATACCCACTGCATCAGACTAAGCATAGCAGTTTGATGACGTTGGCTCTCGCAGGCCTTGAAGGCGTAGACAAATGACGAACCTAGGTTGCGAACCAATGTATAGTCGCTCGCTGCAAACGAGGTAGTGCGGAACAGATAATCTTGATCGAAGATATAGTCCAAATAGTCGGTCAGCAATTGCTTGTCATCTGCCGAAGTCTGGGCAGCATAACCCAAAGCCTCGACGCGTGTCAACACTTCGATAATGGTAGTCGTTTCCACTAAACCGCAGTCGCGCAGCGGGGTGTACTTCGCCTTGATAGTGCCATCGCTGTTGCGAGAAATGTTCAGGTCTCGCACGAACTTACGTGCCGCATCGATGTTGCCAGCACGTAGCGTGATGGGGTTGCGCGACTTGATCAGAGCCAATCCCACCTTCTCGTCCGTAGTTGGTACCTCAAAAGGCAATATTGGGTCGGCAATAAGGGCGTACTCTTTCAGCATGGCCTCGCCAGTGAAGATGGTCGCATCGGGTGCCGACCAATCGGTGGCGTATTTATTGCCTCCCAATGTGCCTTGCAGGTTCACGCGGTCGATGAAGATCTTAGTAGCGGTAGCGTCAGGGTTGTTTAGCACAAGCTCAATATAAGCCACACGGTTGGTAGGGGCTTTCTGAGAGAAATCAGTACCGTAGCGACGCTCAAACTCGCGCCAGCCTATAAAGTTCATGCTTTGGGTGGCTTTGCGCACTTGTGTGCCGTTGGCACTGTAGAAGTTTACTTCGAGTGTGCCATCGCGGAAAGCCTGCGTATTGTACAGATTGAAGTAGCAGGTCACTTGTGTGGCAGTGAGATAAGTATTCACCAGATCAATGCGAAGCACATTTTGTTGCTGTGGCAAGGTGGTCCAGCACAACGACTGTGTACCTGTTTGGCTACGGTCGTCGGATATCGACAGATTGCCATGCAAGGCTTTCCATTGCGCGTTGATTTCCAGACCTTCGAAATCGAACTGATGACCATCTGGGGCATCATCGGCTTTCAGGGCGAAATGGGCTGTCACGGTCATATCTCCTTCGGGCATCGTATAGCTATAGGTAGGCGAAGTGGATAGGGTTGCGTCACTTCCATCGGTCCAACGCGCAAACTCGTAACCGATATTGGGCGTAGCGTTAAGTTCTATCACCTGGTCGGGGAAATAGGTTCCAGAAACATTCTGAACAGTTCCCCCCTCGCCTGCCACAACTGTGAGGTTGTATTGTGTGTCAGTCTTAGAGAACGTCACAGTCAGTGTCTGTGCGGTGGCTGGCATCGTATAGTCGAAAGCGGCTGTCGTAGCGATTACTTGTCCGCTTTGGTCTTTCCACTCTTTGATGCGATAGCCCGCTTGCGGTGTCACCGACAGGGCCAGTTGCTGCCCATTCATGTAGTAGCCTGTCTGGTTGTTGGCAGGTTCGCCGCCTTCGCCCAGCTCTATCTTGAGCAATAGTTTTTCGGCCTCCAAGGCGTTGATATCAGTGTTGGCACCATAGTAGCGCACCTGCTTGCCCGTGATGTCCACATTGTGGGCGACACCATAGCGCGATGATGTGAAGTGGCTAGCCAACCCGGTATTGAGCAATGGCGATGAAGCTATAATGTTCCAGTCGCAAACATTGAGTTCGGCTTCTTGAGCTGCATTGGCAGCTTTGCCCACAAAAGAGGTAGGCTTCACGAAGCGTGCATCTGCCACATTCTCTATCTCTTGCATTGCGTCATAGATACCCACTGATGGAGTAGCTTTGTCGATTACCGAGTTCTTACCTTCGAATGTGGTATAGTTGGTATTGTTGATAGCCAGACCCGCCGTCTTGTTGCCGGCTACGATTGAGTTGTAAAGACCGGCATTGTTGTTATTGAAGCAGAATCGGCTGCTGTTGTTCACTACCATTGAGTTGTACATCTTACCCGCCAGCAGCACGTTATTCGTACCACAGTCGTTGTTGTAGATCATACAGTTGACCACTTCCGAATTGACTGCTGCGCTCAGTGCCGCTTGCTTCGAAGAGTTGTTGTAGATCTGGCAGTTTCTGATGGAAGTGAAACCGTTGTTTCCAGCTGCCAACAGGATGTTAGCATTGGTCGATCCACTAGCCAAGTTGGTTTCGTTGTTGCGGAAGATACAGCCATCTATCACCACTGTGCTGTTGGCCGCTTCGGCACGCACGCCCAAGATGTTCTGGTTCTGCTCGTTGCAGTTACCCTCGAACAGACAGTTGATGATGCTGGCGTTCAGCACATCGACACCTGTGGTAGCCGTCATGTTAAACAGTACCAGATTGTTGGTTCCTGGAGGTGTAGCCGCCAAAGTAGTCTTGTTGTCGATGAAGCGGCAGTTGCTCACGTGGATACCGCCACGAAGGATCATGATTGAGTTGTTGTTGGTACAGCCTCGAAAAGAGAAACCATCGATGTTTACGGCATCTGTATCACCTAATGAAGCGGCGACGTTGAGCACTTGCCCATTTTCTACGGTTATCACTGTTTCGTTACGGAAGTCATAGGGAGCACTAGAAGCCATGTCTCTTTCAGAAATGGACGACTCGTTGCCAGCAAAGCCTCCATACAGGCTAACACCGGCTTTGGGCTTTCCCCAGGTGTTGGTATAAGTACCCGTTGCCACATAAATCATATCGCCTGCTGCTGCTGTGGCAATAGCGTCAGCCACACTTCCGTAGGCTTGATTCCAAGAGCTGCCATCCCCTGTCGATCCTTGCTTCACATACAGCACCTTGGCTTGCATGCAGTGCGTCAGGGCGACAAATAGCAGCATAAAATTAAATATCTTTTTCATGTATCTCTATATAATTAATTGTATTCTCGTATCTTTTCCCCGGTCATTACTCTCCTGAAAAGAATTCTATTTTTAAGTTCGAAAATGGCTTCCATCCCGAAGGGCTTGGTACAGGCGGCTAGACATCACGATGAGCAAGTGTGGCCAGCGTGGTGACTAGACGTGGCTAGTAGGCTGAATAGCCATAGTCAGCGCTTGACTGTAAAAAAGGGATCAGCAAAAGCTTCCCAGCGGGTTAAAGAAAGAAACAAATCCTATAGAAAATAGCGTAGCTAGTGATCTATAGGATTTGAAAGAGCTATATATTAAAGCTATTAACTAGTAGCATATATAGGATTAAGGCACTACAACCTTGGCTGTGATTTGCGATGAGCCATCTTTCACAGAAACAAGATAGATACCCGAAGGTAACACAAACGAATGAGTAGGAGCAGCAGCGCTAGCAGCTACACGTACACCGTCAGCAGTATAGATTTCCACTGATACTGGTTTCATGTTGTCTACAAATACTTTACCTGTTGAGTAGTACACGAATGGATCGAGTTTGTCTTTCGATGAAACTATGCCTTCGATACCTGTACCGGCATTCAGCTCGATTGCGCCTAGAGTCAAGTTTTCTTCTGGACGGATGTTTCCGAAGAAGTCATACTCTTCACCTTCAGCAAGCTTCACACCAATGTTCAGGATGCCTGAAGATGGAGTCCAGTCGCATTCCCAGATTGGATCACTGATATATCCGATAGCGTAGCTAGGCTTGATGAAGATATCAGCCGATGCCAAGTCAGAGATTGTATTGTCATTGCCATAAACTGGAGTGAAAGAGCCAGTCACTAGATCGTCGGCACCACCGTTGAAGGCGTTCGCACCTAGACATACCTTACCTTCTCTACCGTCAGTTTCGATATATATATTGTTGCGACCTTCGTTGGTACATTTGTTACCCCAGATTATTGAGTTTTCCAAGAAACCACCACCACTACGGCCACGGAAGTAGATACCTGCACCAGAAGCGAAGTTTTGTGTTCCATCTGCTACGTAAGAGATAGACTCATTGTTCACGATGGTACAGTACTGCACTTGTGAGTCAGAGTTTTCATTTACATAGATACCAGCACCACGAGTAGCAATATTGTTGTATACCAAACAGTTGATCAGTTTACCAGAAGTTACTTTCAAACCACCACCATGATTGTTAACACCAGAAGTACCGTAGTTACGGTTATTACGTACCACGCAGTTAGAGATTACCGAGCCTACACGTGGAGCAGTTGCACCAGCGCCATAGGTAGCACCTGTGTTGGTAGCATCCATCAAGTTGTCTTCGATCAAGCAGTTGTCCATTGTACTGTTGTATTCTACTACAGCACCACAAACATAAGCAGAGGCAGATCCAGAACCAGTTACAAGGTTCTTACGAACTACTGAGTTTCTCAATACGGTTGGGAGAGCATTCGCATTGTTCTCGCCTACACGTACACCCGAACCTGTATCAACTGCACCTTGACGACCACCTTGTATCACAACGCCATCCACTACAATGCCTTGGCTGATTTGCAATACAGTACCTACGATAGCAAGATTCTGCATTTGTCCGTCGAATACAGTTTGGTTAGTGAATTCCCAAGGTTCAACAATACCGTTGCCGTCAAGATCTTCCTTAGAACGTTGGTCTACAGAAATTTCTTTACCTTCGAAGCCACCATACCATTTCACACCCGAAGCTTTGAACTCAAGAGGTTGGTAGATTTCATACCAATCGCCGATCAACCATACTTCGTCACCATCAGCAAGTGGAGAAGGCCACATGTTGTCGCGTACGAATTCGTCGAATGGTACACCTACAGTAGTAAGATTAATGATAGTCTCGCCTGCAAGAGCAGCTCTTGCCCATGTGATGTCACTACCCTTTTCGCTGATCAAATAGCGAGTAAGGTGATATTTGAAGTTAGCTGTAAGCGTTATATTGCTTTCAGGCATTGTAAATTCGAAAGTAGCGTCTTGAGAAACTACCACTCCGTTTTCGTCTGACCAATGTGAGAACACATAGTCAGCGTTAGGAGTAGCTGTCAGTGTGATCACCTCGTCAGTGAAGTAAGTACCCGACTTGTCAACAGAAGCGGTACCATTTGCGCCTGCAACTACAGTCAATGTGAACTGTTTTGCAGCTTCGAAATTAGCTGTCAGTGTCACGGACTCTTCAGTCATGATGTATTCGAAATCTTTCAATACTGAAACTACTGTACCATTTACAGTCCAGTTTTTCAACATATAACCATCAGCAGGAGTAGAAGTGATTGCCACACCTTCGCCAGCGAAGTATTGTCCACTCTTATCAGTAGAAGTAGCACCGTTGGTGCCAGCAGCTACAGTCAAAGTAGGATTAGCAGGAGCCGCATACGAGCTTTCCAAAGCACCAAGGTCGATCACTTCCTGTTGGATACGTGTGTTGCCAGCCAAATCCAAAGAAGAACTAGCTGCATAGACAGTATTCAAGAAGTAAGTGTTGTCGCCCATGCCGATATAAGCGTAAGGCTTGTTGGTCAATTCCCAGTTTGTAGCCTGCAAAGCAGCAGTCTGAGCCATGTCTCTGCCTACGAATGCAGAAGGAGAAACGAAGCCAGCGGCAGTCGCATCAGCAGAAATGTAATTGTTGTCAGCAATGATGTTAGCGCCCAATGTACCATTGAAGTTACAGTTTTTCACTTCAGCAGCTACATCACCTACAATACCTACAGGATTGTCCGACATGTCTACGTTACCACGAACGATAGTGTTGTACAACTTAGCAGTGGCAGTTACTGAAACAGCACCAAACCCACCATCTTTCGATGCTTTGTTGTTTACCACAGTATTGTTAACCGCCAAACCTTGAGCGGCTAACGCCTGACCACCTACCTCATTATTGTAAACCAAGCAGTTTACAACCTGATTGTTGGCAGTAGTTGTACCGATCACATCAATGGCCGCTTTATTATTATAGAAAACATTGTTTGCAATATAGCTCATACCATCACGCTGGGTAGCGATGATACGGTGTGAAACTTCGTTGCCAACAAACAAACAGCCTTCAACTACAGCCGAGCTAGCTACTACTGTAGGAGCACTCTGAATGATGTTGTTAGCAGGTATAATGTTGTTTTCGAACAAACAATTTTTTACGGCAGCCGCGCCAAGACCTCCAGAAACCCAGAAGTTAAGCAGTGGAGCCGTCAAAGTGGTGCCCGCTGTATTGTTTGACCATTTACAGTTTTGGATTGTCGAGTTATCGCGTAGCTGAACGCTTGCCATAGACTCCACCCCCATATTACTAAAAGAGAAACCATCGATAACGATCTTGTTAGCTTCGGGAAGACTGGCTATCTGGAAACCTGCTCCCGAGCCCAGACCAAACTGGATGATAGTTTCATTTGTATAGTCCCAAGGGTTAGTTCCTTTGGCACGCTGGTCCACAGATGTCTCATCACCATTGAATCCACCGTAAAGGCTTACACCACCCATAGTACTATTGTTCCAAGAAGCACCCCATGCACCTACATAAGTACCTTTTTGTACCCATACTGCGCCATGACTGCCTTCTTTGGCTACTGGAATAGCGCCAGAAACGGTAGCTTTCGCCGTTGCCCAACTCAAACCATCATTTGCGTCATCACCGCCATTGGCTGCAGGCTTCACGTATACCTGTGCACTTGCGATAAGCGTGCAAGCGCATGCCAACAATGAAAAAGTAAGTTTTCTCATAAGCATAAATTTTAATCAGTTAATATATCAGTTTTAAAAGAATTAGTAACCGGGATTTTGGGTGATAACTACACCCACATTCATGGCATCATCGATGGCAGTGCTCAGAATTGGCATCAGATAGCCTTTGCCGTTTTGCGCGTCGGCCTCTGTGCGGATACCACGTGTATTGAGGGCTGCTTTCACTTCAGCGTTGAACTGATTTTGGGCAACCACGGTTTCGGTACGTACCAGCTGGAACCAACGTTTACCTTCGGCACAGAATTCCCATCCATACTCATCGAACACGATTTTCTTGAATTCGTCATAAGTTGCCGATGCAGGTATCGTGGCACTGTAACTAGCACGGTTGCGAATCATCTGGACATATCGGATCGCGTCTGCATTGGGACCGCCATGAGCTTCGTTGTAGGCTTCGGCATACATTAAGTATACTTCGGCAAAACGATAGATGGGAGTGATACCAGGAGTCTGTGCGCTCTCCTTGCCGCCATAGTCGCGGTATTTGCCGATAGCTGGAGACTTCTTTGAAGCTTGTGTATAGGGCAACATACGGGTTAGCTTCTTGCCGCCTTCTACGTACTCATTCTCAAACTCGGTTACAGCGATGGCATCACGACGCTCATCTTCAGGGAATTTCTTGTAGAATTCTGCATCTAGCAAGTAGTCTGACCATCCTTCACCACCTACATTCTCCTCGGTGGCAAAATAAGACATACCATAGTTGGCAGCCTGGTTGTTCTCTCTGTAGTGGTGCAAAGCAAAGATATGCTCATTGTTTTCGCTTGTCTTGTTGAGACGCCACAACTGCGACCATTTGGTAGTGAGGTAATGATCACTGTTGCGGATGATATCGTCGCAAAGCTCATAGCAATCTTTGTATTTCGATGTGTCTTTCAAAGGCCATCCTGCCATTGTCAGATATACATGCGCCAAGGTGGTTTTGGCCGCCCACACACTTGGGGTGGAGTTGTCTTCCGAACGACTTTCTCGTGGAAGGAGTTCGATGGCCAACAACAAGTCGCGCACAATCATTTTCTCGTAAACTTCCTTAGTGGCGGTGCGTGGTACCATTTGGTTTACTGCTTCAGTACCATCTACACTCTTCGTGTTCAGGTGATTGGCAAAACAGGGTACATCGCCCCAAAAACGAGTAAGGAAGAAATAGCTCAATGCACGCATATAGTAGGCTTCGCCGAGGTAGGTCAATACATCTTGTTCGTTTACCAAAGCACCGCTTTCGATCAAGCGCTTGCACTCGATAACATCAAAACGTTCTTGTACCAATAGGGTATCGCCTGCGAAAGTATTCTGGAATTCATCCTTAGGAATCTGATTTACCAAGATGTCTTTTACCAGCGAGCTGGAAGCTTGTACTGTGGTGTACAGCAGTTCCCACATCACCTTGATATCGTTATTGGTATAGTCTTGGATGTTCATCTGATCGAAGTAAGTCAGACGTGTCACAGCTTTCTTTCCATCAATGATATCATCTGCACCCACACTCATCGCGATGTTACGGCAATTGAAGGCGTAGTTACCGTTGGCAGTCACACCGCCATCACGGAAAGTCTTGATAATACCATTGGCCAAGGATTCGAAGCTGGCAGGCGAAGGCACATAGTCTTCTTGTGTATAGAATGAAATGGGTTTTTGATCCAGATCTACGCAGGAGGTGAATCCTGCGAGAGTGGCCATTCCGATAACTCCTGTTAAAATCAATTTATGTAGTTTCATAATCAAATGTTGTTAAAGGTTTGTTAGAAGGTTATATTCATACCGAAAATAAAGTTTCTACCGTTAGGATAATAACCCCAGTCGGCACCTGGCGTAAGGGTATTCTTCAGAGTCACCTCAGGGTCGATACCGCTATACTTAGTCAGGATGAATGGGTTCTGAGCCGAAGCGAACACACGTAAGTTATGAATAGTGGCCTTTTGCATCCAAGGGAATTTAAAGTTGTAACCTACAGTCAAAGTCTTCACTTTGATGAAGTTTCCTTTTTCTACGTGTCTTGACGATACACCCTTGTCGCTGCTCTTACCTTGGAAGCTTGGGATATCTGTATTCTGGTTGGCAGGTGTCCAACGGTTCAACCAATCTGGATTGGCCGATACACGGCTATCAATCACGGTCAACCAGTCGTTGTTGTTGTAGATATCGAATCCGTGGAAGCCTGTAAGGAACACCGAGAAATCGAAGTTGAAGAAACTGAAAGTGTTGGTCCAACCCCAATTGAAGGTGGGTTGTCCGTTACCGATGATGGTGCGGTCTTTGTCAGGAGTGATCTGGCCGTCGCCGTCTAGGTCTACGTATTTATAGTCACCTACATTAGTTCCGGCAGGTGCCAAATGGATGTCTTCTGTACCCCAGATACCATCGTTGATATATCCCCACATAGTACCTATTTTCTCGCCTACGATATAGCGGTAGGCTGTATTTTCAAAGTTACCGCTTAGCTCCATAAACATCTTTGTACCGTCGATACGCTTGATGACGCCTTCGTTGTGCGAAAGAATCACGTCGGTGTGCCATCTGAAGTTGCGGTTGTCTATCACATCAGCACCAAGTGTCACCTCGATACCACGGTTGCGGATAGTGGCTGCGTTTACTAGCTCGTTGGTAAAACCGGTAGTGGCAGGCAATGTCACTTCAAGAATTACATCCTTACTCAACTTGTTGTAGGCATCGATAGAGGCTGTGAAGCGGTTGTTCTTGAAGCCTAAGTCCAAACCTACGTTATACTGTGTAGTGCTTTCCCATTTCAGGTTAGGATTGGCACGGCGTGTACCTGATAGTGAGATATTACCCTTGCTATCTACGCTCTGTGAGATCTGAGAGTAAGCGGAGTAAGCAGGAACAGCTTGATTACCCGTCACACCATACCCGAAGCGGAGTTTAGCTTGGCTCAACCAGTCGATGCCATAGAGGAACTTTTCTTTTTGCGCGTCCCATGCTACTGCCACTGAGGGGAAACCATACCACTGATTGCCTTTGGCCAGACGAGATGAACCGTCATAACGATAAGAGGCGGTGATCATATAGCGATTGAGCAAAACGTAGTTCACACGACCCATGAATGACATCATCGTAGTCTTCGTACGGTTTGATGTTGGGGTGTTTACAGTTTGTGCCAATCCGATATTATTGAAGTGAATGTTGTCATCGAAGAGGTCGCGCACGGTGATACCATTGGTATAGGTAGTATTATACGACTGCTCGAATACAGCAGTTGCATTGATACGGTGTTTTTCGTTGAACTCGTTCACATACGAAAGCACGTTGGTATTTAAGAAACCATACGAGTTGCTATTGTTTACAGTAGCCGAGGTGTAGCCACTCTGTGAAGGATGTGCTGGATAAGACTCAGCCGTATTGGCACTCTGGCTGTTGGTGTTGCCCAAGTTGAATGAGATCGATGAACGGAAAGTCAGACCTTTGTAGATATTGAAGTCTGTATAGGCTTGGAAGTACGAGTTGTAGGTGTAACCATCACTCACTACTTCGTTGATCTTACGCATAGGATTGGGCTCACGAGAAAGGTCATTGTAGTTGCCTTCTTCGTCTTTCATATCCAAGAAGCGTGGGAACATCAAAGCACGGTTCAACACATTCAGGTTTTGACCAAAGTTAGGACCAGAGTTCTTGCGGTAGAAACCCCAAAGCGTAGCACCAGCTTTCCACCAGCTGCGAATCTCCGTGTCTACCTTGGCACGGTAGTTGGCACGTGTGCCTTCCGAGTTATTCACAATACCCTCATCCAAGTTGAAACTTGCTGAAACTAAATATTGCGTTTTTTCGCTGCTACCCGATACAGAGATCTCGTGCATCTGCTCAACAGCGTTACGGAATGTTCCATCCAAATAGTCGAAACCACCTTCACCGTTTTCGAAAGCGGCGATCTCATCGCTTGTGAAATAACGTCCTACTGTATAGGGAGGAATGCCATAAACCTCTTCCATATAACTATTCTGCAAGCGAGCATTGTCGGCAGCCGAAAGCTGAGTCGGAAGTTTACCAGGAGTTTTAAGGTTTACATACCCACTATAGGTTACACGTGTAGTACCTTTTTGAGCGCGTTTGGTAGTCACCAACAATACGCCATTGGCACCACGAGAACCGTATACGGCTGTTGCCGAGGCATCTTTCAATACTTCAATCGACTCGATATCCGAAGGGTTGAGTGCCGAAAGATCACCACCGATGAAACCATCGATCACTACAAGTGGACCGCCATCACCCGAGATAGAGTTGACACCACGTACACGTATAGTGCTACCCGAACCTGGCTGTCCCGATGAAGAAACGATAGATACACCTGCCATACGACCTTGCAAAGCGTCAGTCACATTGGATGTAGGCATGGTTTTCAAGGCATCGTCGGCTTTTACAGAAGATACAGAACCGGTAAGATCACTTTTGCGCTGCACACCGTAGCCCACTACTACAACTTCATCTAGTTGTTTAGAGTCTTCTTCTAATGTGATATTTATTGAAGTACGGCCATTTACTGACACTTCTTGTGTGCGATAGCCGATATAAGAAATGCTTAGCTTACCATTTGTTGGCACATTGGGCAATGTGAAGTTTCCATCAAAGTCAGTGATTGTACCTACGGTTGTGCCGCCTTCCAGCACAACAGAAGCACCGATTATCGGTTCGCTGTGCACATCTAGGACAGTACCTGATACAGATATATTTTGTGCGAAGGTTGCAGCAGAAATCAGGAGCAAACAAAGCATCCCAGCCAAACGTCCCACAACAGATGTTTTAGGTGTTTTCATATTTGTAAAATAGGTTGATATTATTTTCATGTTTATACTACTTCATTTTATTAGGATTCTTAAGATTACTCTACATCGCGAACACAACGCACTGAGAAACCAGCCAGTTTGGAGTTACCACCGGTAGACTCTTCAAACTCTTTGCTATCTGTCATGAATTCGTTGCTGTTGAACGATAGTGTCACGAAATAGGAGATATCCTTGATCACGCCTTCTACAGCATCGCTGCTCCAGTAGTAGGCTTTTTCATTGATGCTATTGAAAACACCTCTTTCTGTGCGATAACCACCAGGCACAGCGTTGAAACCACTTGTATTATTTGAAGCCATGTCAGCACCGATGGTTCCAGGCATATCGCAATCCAACCACAACGATGTAGCAGCCATAGATTTGGCGATCACATTGTCTTGCACACCTTGATATCCATAGAGATGATTGATGAGATGATTTTTTAGAGCGTTCCAGTCTTCCATAGATGGCACTCTCCAACCTGCAGGAGCTAGAACCAAGTCGCCTGTACCAGCAGGAATACGGCGATTCACCGCACGCCAGTTGTAAAGCACACCATAGTTTTCAAGATTATCAGCCGAGTTGCTGTAATAACAGTAAGCGCCGTTATTGTTGGCACCTGCCCAAGCACCGTTGGCCGTGACACGCGAGATAGAAGTTCCTTCGTTGAACTTTGTTGTACGGAGGTTTTCCACCATCCATTCTTGCTTGCCGATGATTATGGTTTTGTACACATTACCTTCTACATCTTCCATTGTACTTTCTTTCAATGGAGTTTTGAAGCTATATACAGTACTATAAACCACACCTTCGCTATTTTTAGCATAGCCACGTACACCATAGACTGTTCCGGGTTGGAGGTTTTCAAGTGACAACGAGAAAGAACCATCACCGCCATGTGCGTCTGTTTTCACAATCTGGTTTTTCCATTCTTTGCTATCATATATTATACCTCTTTCGACGATCTTCGATGAGTTATTCAAATCTACCTGAACGGTACATAGGGCTGAGTTAGCAGTGATATCACTCACTTGGGTCACAACCACTCGATGTACATCTACCTTATCTTCGCAGGCAGTCAACAGAAAAAAAGAAATACAGAATAGTACTAAAATTGATTTGCTTAACAATCTTGTTTTCATATATATAGATTACATTAAAAATTTTATATTCAGATCTTGGTATTAGTATTCTCGTAAAGCACAAATGTATATACTTCCTCTGTTTAAGGTAGATGGAATAATACATAAAAGGGCTATTTTTGTACAACTCAAATTGTACGCACTCTGAGATACGTCTTAAATGATTATTTTGTCCCTGAATATCACGCCGTCTAGCTTCTGTTGGACTATAAAGGCCCCTTTTGGCAACACTATTCGCAATTCATAGTCAGCCTTATGAACTGACTTTATGCAAATTCCTTGTAAGTCAAAAACTTCTACTAACACAGCATTGTCACCTTTTACAATCAAAACATTGCCTTCAACACTAACATTTTGATCATCACTGGGCGCAACGATAGAGGTGGCATCACTTTCCTTGTCGAGTCCAAATTGAAGACTTTCTCCATTGATGCAGTTAGCAACAACCAGAGTTGTACCGGTACTAATATTGGGAAAAATTGATATATTAATATTATCAATAGCCATTTTCCACAATCCTTTCAACACAAACTCCTTCGTTATGGGCATAGAAACGGATGTAGTAGTATAGGAGTCGTCGCCAATATTAATATTGGGGTCACAAACACTTATTAATAAATTCTCATTTAGTCCTTGCTGCAACATGATGAGGAGTTCTTCATCAGCAGAAACGACATATTGACCATTTTCATCAGAATAAGGCTCGAATAGAGCGTAGCCTATTACCCCTTCTAACTTATCTTCCACGATATGCGCTACATGATCTTTACGGAGGACGTTGTATGACTTCTCGTGCAATCCTGCGATCTGTGCCGCTTCGGGTTGTATGGCCATCATATATTCATAGGAAGCATCAGTGGGATTGTAGCCATGACTGATATACAATGTGGCAAATTTCCCATTTGTATTGGCCTTCGTTTCAGAGTGCTTGGAAGTCTGATCTTGCTTCAGCATCACCACTTGTTGACCAGCCTCAACACGGTAGTAATTGCCGATTAGATCAGAGAAGAGCGTAACTGCATTCAAATCTTCAGTCTGATTGATGGGAAAACCGTCCATAGATGTGTCTTCAAACAAAAACGATTCGGCGTCGGCATTCAACTTCTGTTGAAACAAGGTGGTTTCTACCGGATAGATGTTTGGTTGAGTCTGCGTACAGTTAATTCCGGTACCTATATAGATGGCACGATTGCCTATGCAGAAAACAGATTTGCGGGCAACAAAGGAGGGTGTGAAGTAGGCCAGGTTGCCTTCCTTGATCTTAGTGGCGAACACACCATACTTACCCAACAGATGAGAGGCTCCCGAGAAAGTCTCGGTGGAGCGCATCATCAACGTGCCGCTCTGTGGACTATTGAGGCGATCGAAAGGGAGATGAATGGTGGTGGTGCCTGGCAGACGATTCCAGTTCCAGCCATCGTGGTCCCAACGGCTGTCAGCCTCCGAACCTACAATCAGCTGTGTAGACCCATAGCTTTGATAGCGGCCATAACGGTTGTTGGAGGTATATATTTCGGATCCCCATACGTATTTATTAAAGCCTTTCAGGCTGAGCATCCAGTTGTCTTTACGGAAAGTGCCGAAGCATGACCAATTGAATACCGCGAATCCTTCTTGGGCAGCGGGTGTTATGCCAAGTGCCAAGAACTCATTGACCAGCTTTGTGGAGGCTGCAGTGTTGTCTTCGCATATGCGAAGAAATTCTGCTGCCAGCTCTCGATCTACAGGTGTATAAGCGCGCGCTAAGTGGGCAAAAGCTTGCTGCCCTTTCACGCTGATCTTGCTAGTGCCACGCAATGGATGGCGACCGCAAACCCCTATCCCCCAGTCTATATTATTGGTGTAACGACCTACGGCCAACAGGGCATTCTTGAATGTTTCCTTACCATCGGTATCCAAGCCAAACTGTGTGCCACAGGCATGACTCAACATTTCGCCAATAGCTGCATACCCGGGAACCGAATAGGCAGGATAGTGACCGCCATGGTGAAAGCCTGTAAAGTCGGGTTTGATACCACCAATGGTACCGGGCGTGATGCACAATGACTGGCTGACCCAACGGAACAATGAACGAACAGCTCGCAATTGTTCGGCCTCTGTCTCGTAGAGTAAGGCAGCGCATAGACGAGCCACTGTCAGTGTATTCCAGCAATCAGGGAGCTGATCGCGCTCTAGATCGTAGGGTTGGCGTGTTTCGGGCAATGCCGCCCAATAGCTGATAGCATCGGCTACTTCGTTGAGGATACCCGCTTCTGCCAAAGCATCCTTCATCCAAAGTGTGGCTATAAATGTGTTTCGTATCTCGTAGCCATAATGGTCATTCCCACCCATACAGCTCCCAAAACTAAAACCTTGGTCCATGGCCCATTTCATGACTTTAGGGAACATTTCTCTAGCCTCTGCATTGTTGCTGCCGATAGCTGCACGAGAAAGCTGGTTGAGTAGGGTCGTAAGATTGGTGAGGTTGTACTCCTTGCTAGAGCTATAAAAGGGGTCATTCTTAGTAACCAAGGGCTTAACGGGAGTCACTCCCTCTATCCCAATACCCTCGGAGCGCAGCGTAGCCAAGAGGTTTGTTACATCTAGAGCACTCCTCTTATAACTGGCCTTGATATTATCGGCCAATTTCTTTAAGCCAGCGCTCTCCTCGGCAGTGACAGCCTGAGGCAAAGGCATATCATATTCCAACTGTTCCCATTCCCACAGACGCCCCCAATGCGTTGGAGGGCCACTATTCACAACATAGTTATTGTCAGGTATCTGCGCATCGGGCATCGTTTGGGCAGGCAGCGAATTGAGAATCTTGAAACGATCGATAAACAAGCGCCCATCACTCTCCCCCTCTTCCACGGGCGAAATCACCTCCATCGTCAGGTTGACGCCCGAAACACGGGTAACCTTTTGCCAATTGGCATCTTTCATGTTAATGAAGGCCATCCAGCAAGCTTTCCAGCCGGTATGCTCTAGGTTGAAGTGGAACTGGTAGCACACATTGCCATTCTCATCTACGAATCTGACATGAAGGGGAGTATCTCTCTTCTTCTCATTGTATATCCAGAAAGTCACTCCACCGCGGTTAGAGAATCCGTTGTTGGCCGTATTGAAACTGGTTTTATCGGTAACTCTCAAAGTAGACTGACCGTACCATGTCCAAAGCAGTGATTTTGCTCCCTCCTTGGATCGTTCGGTGGTTAATGTGATGAAGCCACCATCTGTGGGTTGTTCAAACACATCAGGTACTTCGTCTTCGAAAGTGTAACTTTGAGCATTTAATAGAAAGGAAAACAGTGTAGCCGCAGCAAGAATAAAAGGTTTCTTCATAAGTATAGACAAATATATCAATTATTATTGATGATGCAATTATAGGTCACCATTCACCCGCAAAAAGGCGAAATCGTACAGAAAGAATACAATATCGTATAACTGTTTGAAAATCCTATTCAACCCCACATGATTCGTCCTGGGAGCAGATTATTCTCGGATCGTTCTATAAAGAATCCTATACCTCGAGATGAGTAGGCGCAAAAACAAGAAACCGCAAGAAGTAGTCCTTCCTGCGGTTTCGTTTAAATAGAGTTTGAATAGCCCTATTTATTTCCAGTATTTGTTTTGCTCTATTTTTGTGTTCACACCAAGCTCCTTTGTCGGAATAGGTAAGAATTGGTGTTGGTCTGTTGTACGGTTGGCCACAGCAGCAGCATTGGTGTACTGACCACCGGTCTTGTCAGTAGTCTCGGCTTTCTTTGCCCATCTGCTATCTTGTGTTGCGGCATATAAGTCTTTGTTCATACGCTCTACATAGATTCCCCATCTCACTAAGTCATATTTTCGAAGTGATTCGAAGCAAAGTTCGCGAGCACGTTCGTCGCGGATGAATTGTTGGAAGTCAGCATACGACATATTTTCTACATCAGTAGTGATTCCAGCACGTTGTCTCACCTTGTTCACTGATTGATAAGCCAATGCGGTAGGTGCATCATTAATTTCATTTTCGGCTTCGGCAAGCATCAACAACACATCAGCATAACGGATGATCGGATAGTTCTCGGGAGTCCAGTTCTTATTCTTGTAATCACCCAATTCCCACTCGCGGCGGTATTTACCACAACGACGTTGTACCAATTCAGTAGCACTCCAGTTCTTCACAGCATCTTTAGTATCGAGCCAGTATGGAGCCAGTGCCAAATCACGACGATTATCTTCAGGATTATCTGATAGCAAGTCCCACAACAGCAATGTACCTGCATAGAAAGCATACGTATAGCCCGCTCCATCAGTTGAACCATTGCGCTGAGAGTTACCGATTACGTTACCAATACGGCTTTCGGTATAGTTGTTACCTTGGCGGTCACCGATGAATTCAGCTTCCCACATAGACTCATTGTATTGTGTATCATACTTATCTTGTGCCATGTTTCTCCACATCACATACAGGTCAGGGTTCAGGTCATGCTTTTTAGAGTCTACTACAGCCTTTGCATATTGAGCAGCCTTTGCATAGTAAGGCTTGCCACCATTGCTAGGATAGCCGGCACGCCACAAGCATACACGAGCCAATACACCTTGAACGATAGTACGCTTCACGTGCGAAGGCGACTTGTCATAGATCTTATCATCAACCATGTCGATACAGTCTTCCATCTCAGCGATGATCCAGTCGATAGCTTCAGCATGTGGGGTCGCTTCAATACTAGTCTGGTTGATATTAGTCAAAGACTCTTTGCGCAAAGGGATATCATAATAGGCCTGTGCCAACAAGAAATGATAATAAGCTCTCATGAACTTAGCTTCTCCCTTCATGCGTATTTTCAGCTCGTCAGACATATTAGCCTTGTCAACACTCTCGATGAATGTATTGGCATTCTTGATACCGCTGTATAGATCCTGCCACACCACCCATACGACATTGCTACTAGGCGTATGTTCGTTGCTCCATGCATTTCCAGCCGTGTTGGATGTACGTACATAGTAGCTTAGATCGTCTATGTTAGAAACTTCACACGAATAGAAGTTGCCATAGATATTCTGCGTTGATAGTGTAGAGTATATTCCCGCCAGTGCCATCTTACATTCCATTTCATTGCTATAGAATGTTTCTGGAGCAGCGAAGTCATAAGGATTTGTCGTAAGGAAATCATCGCATGAGCTTAAAGCGGCAAGTCCTACCACTGCAATACATGCTTTCTTTAATATATTGTGTATCGTTTTCATGATATATATATTGAGTAAATTTTTGTTTATTAGAATGTGATGCTTGCACCAAATGATGCGTTGAAAGCTCTGGGATAGGCCGACCAGTCGAAACCAGGAGTCAATACCGAGTTTCTTGTAGAAACTTCAGGATCCGAGCCAGAGTATTTAGTCCATGTGTAGATATTTTCTGCAGAAACATACAATCTCAACTGAGTGATGTTAGCCTTAGCCAAAGTTTTAGACGCGAAGTTATAGCCCAATGAGATGTTCTTGAGTTTCAAGAATGAACCATCTTCCACATAAAGTGAGCTATACTCTTTAGAGTTGTTCGCTTTTGCACGAGGCATATCGCTGGTAGGATTATCTTCTGTCCATCTGTTGGTGTACGAAGCAAACATATTTCTATTCTTTTGATTGCCGTTTTCGAAGAACATACGGTTAGCGTTCAAGATATCATTGCCATAGCTCCATTGCAAGAACACGTTCAAATCCCAGTTTTTATAAGTGAAGTTGTTAGTGAAACCACCTGTGTGCTTAGGCTGACCATTACCGATGGCGGTTTTGTCAGAGTCGGTGATCTTGAAGTCTTCACTACCATCGATGTTCTTAAACTTAGGGTCACCAGGGGCTACATCTTTTGAGATATATGCCACACCATCCTTCAGCGTATAGATCTTCTTGCCATTATCGTTGTAAGTGATGTCAAAGTCAGCTTCTTTGTAAGTGCCGTCATAAACATATCCATACATCATACCTGCCGATTCACCGATCTTGCTGATATAGGCATAAGCACCTCTATAGCCTGTGTCCCAGTTGATAGAGCTATACATCTGCCCCTTACCTTCTGTCAATGACACGATCTTATTGTTGTTGAAGGCGATATTGAAGTTAGAAGTCCAAGTAAAGTTCTTGTTTTGGATATTGGTCGTTTCGATGGTGATTTCAAGACCTTTATTGCGAAGCTTACCCACATTCAGCATTGCAGTAGAGAAACCGCTACTACCTGGTACGTCAGCATTCAACAGCAGATCTTTTGTCGTTTTGATATAGTAGTCCAACGATACGTTAACTCGATCGTTAAAGAAGCCCAGGTCTAAACCGAAATCTAATTGCTCTGTTGTCTCCCATTTCAAACCATGGTTGGCCAATGCGCTCAATACGAAACCACGATCGAATGTACTGTCCCATGGGTATTTGTAAGATGTGTCACTAGTGATGAGCTTTGCCATGAAATCATAGTTGCCTACACGGTTGTTACCAGTAAGACCCCAGCTGGCACGTACTTTACCATTTGACAACCATGGCAATGCCTGTTCAATGGCTTTTTCGCGCGAGAACGCCCAAGCTACAGAAGCTGAAGGGAAGTAACCCCAACGGTTTGGTTTTGGGAATTTAGACGAACCATCGGCACGCATAGTCATGTTGAAATAGTAGCGTGAATCATAGTTATAGTTGATACGGCCAAAGTAAGACATCATGGTATTTTCGCCTTTCGATGCAGTGATCAGTGGCGTAGAGCCCTTACCGATACCCGCCATACCCAATGATTCGTTAGGGATGTTTTCGTTATAGGCAGAATGTACATAAGAGGTATTTTTCTGGAAGGTCAAACCACCCAACAAGTTCATGCTGTGCTTGCTTTTAGTAAACTGATACGAAAGCGTATTTTCGTTCAGGTAACTTCTGTATTCGCCTTGTGTCAATTTAGCATTGATACCTTTACTCTGTGTATTTGCTGGGTTGGTGTTACCAGTACGTGTCTTCGAACCGTTGAATTCTTCGTTCTTCGTGTCACGACCATTGTAACCGGCAGTTACCTTCAATTTTAAGTTCTTGATGATAGTATATTCGATACCCAAGTTGGCTTGAAGCGTATTCACTACATTTCTGCGGTGTTCATTGCGTGCAGACAATACAGGGTTGAAACGATAGTCTTCAGACATATCAATATCTGTATCATAGATCTCGTCCAACAGGTTTGAACCAGATGGAGATACTGGACGATAAGCCCATACACTGTACATCCATGCAGTAGAGGCAGAACTAGTATTGCTTGATGGGTTGGGACCGTTTTGTACGTTGCTAGCAAAGTTGGCGTTCGCATCAATCTTCAAACGCTTGTTCACGCGTTGGCTCAGGTTGATACGAGCTTGGTATCTTGTCAAATCAGAGTTGATGATAACACCTTGTTGGTTGTTATAAGAGATAGAAGAAGAGTATCTCAGACCTTTGTCAGAAGCACCGTTCAATGATACATGGTGATTTTGCGAAACAGAAGTGCGGAAGATCTCGTCTTGCCAGTCATACGATGGCATAGTCTTATAGTCTTCGAGGGTTTTTCCATCTTTCAGATAAACGCTGGCAAACTCGTCAGTTCCCATAATCTCTTGTTGAAGCACCGCAAAGTCGTAACCGTTCATCAGTTCCATCTTATTTCTTACTTTACCAACAGTCACACTACCGTTATAAGTCACGCTAGCCTTGCCTTCTTTACCCGACTTAGTGGTGATGATCACAACACCATTGGCACCACGCGAACCGTAGATAGCTGTAGCAGATGCATCTTTCAATACATCGATTGATTCAATGTCGTTAGGGTTGAGCGAGCTCAGGTTAGATGTTTCTTGTGGGAATCCGTCGATCACATACAATGGAGCTGTACTTTGTGTCAACGAACCAGCGCCACGCACCACGATATTAAAGTTATCGCCGAGTCCACCATCATTGGATGTCACGCGCACACCGGCGATACGACCGCCTAATGATGAAGCCACATTGGAAGTAGGCACACGTGTGATATCACCGATGTTTGCCTTGCCGATAGAACCTGTCAAGTCGCGGCGACGAACATCACCATAACCCACAGCCACTACTACCACTTCGGATAGGTTTTGGCTTTCTTCTTCCATCGTGATTTTAAAAACTTTCTTGTTTCCGACAGGTACATCCTGTTGTTGATATCCCACAAAGCTGCATCGTAATACATCAGATGGTTTTGCGTCGATTTGGAAATTACCATCTATATCGGTTATAGTACCGTTTGATGAACCTTTAATCAGGACGCTTACCCCAGGAAGAGGATCGCCCGTTCCGTCAATAATAGTTCCTTGTACAAGATTTGAATTTTGTGCATTCATACTTCCTGTAAAACATAGCAATAGTGTCGCTATTAACATGAGAAGTGTTTTTCTTTTCATAAGTACTTTTTTTAGTTACACAAGGTAGAGTTTGTAAATTAGAGTTTTATTTTATGCCGGCAAATTTATTAGATGAGAAAAGATCAGACATCTCACAAACGTTCACAATGATTACAAATTAGTACATTCTCTATTAAGAGCATGATTTTAAGCCCTCCAGTAATAAGAATAGTTTAGTTTTGAAATAAAATCTCAGCTCAATATAATATAATGAATAGTCGTTTATCGGTTTTTCTAACTGCAAACTACGGCAAAAAAACATTCGCACACAAAACCAACAAAATGATTATCATATTATTAACACACAGCAACATTCTGTTTTGTACTATTTCACACATTCTAATGGATGATTTTGTGGTTATTGTACATCAAGGCGTTTATAAATTTGTGGACGCATTAAAACCAATAACATCAATAATATGATTAAAGCAATAAAATTCTTCTCGATCTTCCTAATTTGCCAGCAAATAGGTGCGCAAACCATAGGTTTCGAAGAAGGTATACCAGAATCTATACGCACAACCAACAAAAATGAGTTAACCATAAGCAGCAACTACTACAAGGATGGACAAAAAAGTATGGCATGGGATTTCAAACCACAATCTGTGCTAGATTTCAGTATCGATCCCATTGTACTAGATGAAGGCAAGGAAAAGAACTATGGTATCACTCTTTGGATCTACAATGAGAAACCACAGAATGACTCCTTGCGTTTTGAGTTTGTTGATGCAGCGGGCAAAGTATCCTACTGGTTCACCTATCAGCTGAAGTACGAGGGATGGCGTGCTTGCTGGATAGGCTTCCAACACATGAAAGGCGACAAGCTACAAAAAGAGATTGAGAGCTATCGCATCATTGCCCCCAATCGCAAAGGGCGTGTCTACATCGATCGCCTAGTATTTCCAGTGACACGCATCAACCAACGCACCACCCCCGATAAACAAATGCCCTACAACAACTCCATGACCTATCGCGACCTCTGGCACTGGTGCCGAGTGTGGCAATGGGAGCAATATCAATACGACATTCCGCTACTGACCTCTTTGACTCAGAAGCAGACAGACGATTTGCAGCTGATCGAACAGCGCGTAAACGAATACATTGGTTGTGAACCCTATTCAGACAAACAAATAAAGACTGCCTACCAAGTATTGAAGAAGGCCAATATACGCAAAGGCAAGAAAAGCTATACAGGCGCTCCGGTAGTAGCACCGGATGAGATCAATCGTAAGGCCGGAGAAATGTCATGGAACGACCTAGAAACCATGCTGGCAGG
>CAMTPC010000051.1 GCA_947074295.1 uncultured Bacteroides sp.
CCCTCACTATGATACAAAAGCGCTGTATTATATGATTGTGAGACAGTAGGAGTGGGTTGAGAGGTTTAGTGGTGGGTGCAGATTTTAGCATCATATTAATGATATAAAATCTGCACCCATTTTAATTATTGTCTTACGCCTAAGACTTTATCACGGGCGATAAAGCAAGCACCTATCACTCCACCTTTTTCGCCGAGTGTTGATAGTTTGACTTGCGTTTGCTGATTGACAAGACTTAATGAATATTTGCGGATGGCACTTTCGACAGACATTAATAGATAATAGCCAGATTCGGCAACTGCTCCACCTAGTATCACGAGTTGGGGATTGAAGATATTGATTAGTCCAGCAACCCCTTTTCCTAGTTTGCTGCCTATCTCTTCTATAATCTCTATCATAAGCATATCACCGTCATTAGCTGCTTGTACTAGATCTTTTGTAGTTATGGTTTCGCCATCCTCGATTTTGGGTGATAATATGGAACGTGCACCCGCATTGTGCTTGGCAAGTAAAAGTCGATGCATGGCCGAACCTGAAGCTTCAGTTTCAATACATCCTTTTTTACCGCAACGACAAAATATCTCATTCTCGAAGAAAGTCACATGACCAAATTCACCAGCTAGGCCATTGGCCCCATAATAGGGACTTCCATTAATGATCATCCCCATGCCTACTCCCCAACTAATGTTTATGAATAATACTTCATTATAGTTATTGACGTCTTCGCCTTTGATGTATTCTCCATAACACATCACTCGAGAATCATTGTCGATAAATACTTTGGTATTGAATCGCTTCTCTAAATAGTCTTGTAATGAAATTGCTGGATTATAGAAGTAGTTATAGCTTATGCCTTTCGAGGTGTCGACTCGGCCAGGAATGCTTAGACAGTAGGCTTTGATTTTACTGGTTTTTATTTTAGAATCGATTAATACATTATTAATAATGGTGCAGAGATTATCTAAACTTTCTTGATTATCATTTAGCTTAAAAGAGATATTCTGTTGATAATAGACCAACTCACCATCAAAGGCCATTATACCTATAGCTAAGGAGTGGCTCTTGATGTGTATACCAACAAAATATGCAGCTTCGGAATGAAGTCCAAATAAACTAGGCTTCCTTCCACCTTCATAATGTTGTTTGCCAAAGTCTGCTACTAACTCATCTGAGATTAGCTCATCTACAAACTTAGTTGCTGTAGGAAGGCTAACATTGCAGTTTTTTGCAATATCTCCAATAGGTGAATTTCCATTTATTGCAAAAAATCTCAGAATTTCATTTTTTGTATTATTTCCTTTGCTGATTAACATATTCTTGTATAGAGATTGGTTTTTGTTATACAAATATAATAAATAATGAATGAAAATACACTACTTAATTAAAATATTTGCATTAGTACTTTTAATCTGCTGCAATATTAATGAAAATAATTTAGTTAACGATATGTTTAAGTGAAAAATAATTGCTATAAACGCTTGTCTATATGAAAATATAATCTTTAATTTGCTTTTGAAATTTAAAATATGAAAATAAAACACCGAATAAATAAAAAACATTAAACTTGTCTTAATCACTGTTTTTTTGCTGATTCCTTTGTCATTCTTTATGAATTCATGTTCAAGAAATGTTAATGACAAACCTGCTGTTGAAGATGCCGAAGTAATTGTTGTTTCAGATAAGGCTCTACCTATTACAGGTACCTTTTTGGATGAGATCTCGCATGATATTCCTCACCAGAATTGGGGAGAGTCAGAGTGGGATGCTGATTTCAGACACATGAAAGCTATTGGTATTAATACAGTAATAATGATCAGATGCGGTTATCGTAAATTTATAACTTATCCATCGCCTTATCTGACTTCGATAGGTTGTTATGAACCTTCAGTCGATTTATTAGATATGTATCTCCGATTGGCCGAGAAATATGGTATGACTTTCTATTTTGGTTTATATGATTCAGGCGAGTATTGGGATACACATGACATGACCTCTGAAATCAAACATAATAAATATGTAATAGACGAAGTATGGGAAATGTATGGCAAACGCTATAAGAGTTTTGGAGGTTGGTATCTAAGTGGTGAAATTTCTCGTTCGACAAAAGGTGCTATCTCTGCATTCAGAGCAATGGGAGAACAGTGTAAGGCAGTATCGGGTGGTTTGCCAGTGTTTATTTCGCCTTGGATTGATGGCAAAAAGGCCGTGATGGGAATGGAAGGCGGATCATTGACTAAAGAAGATGTCATTTCGGTGAAACAACATGAAGAAGAATGGGATGAAATCTTTGCCGGTATATCGGGTGCGGTTGATGCGGTAGCTTTTCAAGACGGGCACATTGATTATGATGAATTGGATGCCTTCTTTACAGTAAACAAAAAACTAGCAGATAAATATGGCATGCAATGTTGGACCAATGCCGAGACATTTGATAGAGATATGCCAATCCGATTTTTTCCTATCAAATTCGAAAAGCTACGCATGAAGTTAGAAGCTGCAAAACGCGCAGGATATGATAAAGCGATCACCTTTGAATTTTCTCACTTTATGTCTCCTCAGTCAGCTTATAAACAAGCGGGCAACCTATATAACCGTTATCAAGAATACTTTAATATAAATCAATGAAAAGACTAAGCCTATATCTAATGATTTGCACACTCAACATGCTATTATTTGGACTGTGTGCTTGCCCTACTGGAAAACTCAAAGGAGTTGTCGGAAGTGAAGGTGTTATGCTGCCTGGAGTGATGGTAACTAATGGTTATGATTGTGTGACTACAGATCAGAATGGTTATTATGAACTGCCTTTTCATCCTAATACCCAATATGTGTATGTGACAACTCCTGCTGGCTATCTGCCGCAAAATCAAGGCAGTACTCCAATCTATTATCAATCTATTATAGGTGGACAAGATACCTATGATTTTGTCTTGGTCAAGAATTCCAAGACGGATGATAAGCACTTATTCTTTGTCCAGGCTGATGTGCAGTTGACAAAGAAGGCTGAATTGAAAGGATATGAAAAACATTTAGATGACATGAAACAATACCTGAAAGATAATGAAAATGGCCGTGATGCTTTTGTATTGGACTGCGGTGACATTGTCGGTAATGTGTTGACTCTCTTTACACCTTATGCTAAGACCTCAGAAAAACTAGGTCTGCCTTTTTATAGGGCAATAGGTAATCACGATATGGAATATGGAGTGCGCTCGCACGAACACTCTTATTCCTCTTTTGAAAAAAGCTTTGGTCCCATATATTACTCTTTCAATCGTGGAAAAGCTCATTATATTGTATTGAACAATTGCTTTTATATCAATCGCGACTACCGCTATATTGGTTATATTGATGAAAGAACCTTACAGTGGATAGAAAATGATTTGTCTTATGTACCTAGTGATCATTTGGTTTTTGTGGTGATGCATATTCCAACCAGTTCGACCAAGAAATTGGAATTCAATGCCCTTTTGCCAGACGAAACAAGTAATGCAGCAAGTCTTTTTAAATTGCTCAAAGGGCATGATTCACACATTATTACTGGACACAGCCATTTCAATTGGAATGTGATATTCAATGATAAATTAATGGAACATAATACAGCCGCGGCTTGTGGGTCGTGGTGGAAAGCTGACATATGTACAGATGGTACACCAGCGGGATATGGCATATATGAAGTGGATGGTAATCAATTGAAATGGTTGTACAAAGGAGTGGGGCTATCTGCTGATCATCAATATAGAGCTTATCCTGTCGGATCCTCCAAACAGTATCCTGATGATATCATCGCTAATGTCTGGAATTGGGATGAACTATGGGATGTGTCTTGGTATGAGAATGGCAAGAAAATGGGAAAAATGATACAGTTCATTGGGTACGACCCACTTGCTGAAACAGTCTGTTCTGACAGAGAGAAAATGGAATACGACTGGATCACACCCACAACAACTGAACACCTTTTCAGAGCTACTCCTAAAAATAAGAATGCAAAAATCGAGATCGTTGTGACCGATCGATTCGGACATATTTATAGACAACAAGTAAAAACACAAAATACACTCTAAATATGAGTTCAACAATTAATACAGGTTATCTGGTTTTTCTTTCGGTGATCGCAGCTTTGGGTGGATTCCTTTTTGGTTATGACACAGCGGTGATCTCTGGGACGATTGCTCAAGTAACAGCTCATTTTGGCCTAGATGCATTCCAACAAGGATGGTATGTGGGATGTGCTTTATTGGGTTCCATTACTGGGGTTTTATTTGCCGGAGTACTGAGTGATCATTTTGGTCGTAAATTGACAATGTTCTTGGCGGCACTCTTGTTCACTACATCTGCTGTGGGATGTGCTCTTTGTTCGGATTTTACGCAATTGGTTATCTATCGCATAATTGGTGGTATTGGCATTGGAGTAGTTTCTATCATCTCTCCACTCTATATTTCGGAGATGGCAGTAGCACAGTATAGAGGTCGTTTGGTATCTTTATATCAACTAGCCGTGACTATCGGATTCCTGGGAGCTTATCTCGTCAATTATCAATTATTGGCTTATTCAAACACTACAACTTCAAGTGGTACGATCATAGATTATATTTTTGTTTCACAAGTATGGCGTGGGATGCTAGGGATGGAAGCTGTGCCTGCTTTATTGTTTTTCTTGATCATTTTCTTTATACCCGAAAGTCCTAGATGGCTGATTCTGAAAAATAATGATGAAAAGGCTTTGGGTATATTGAATAAGATTTATACTTCTTTGCCCGAAGCCAATTATCAATTGCAAGAAGCCAAATCAGTATTAAGCGCAGACACTGGTATGGAATGGCGTATGCTGTTACAACCCGGTATAAAAAAAGCCGTCATTGTGGGTATGTGTATCGCCATATTAGGTCAGTTCATGGGTGTGAACGCTGTACTCTATTATGGCCCTTCGATATTTGAAAATGCAGGACTATCGGATGGTGACTCATTATATTATCAAGTATTGGTGGGGCTTGTCAACACATTGACAACTGTATTGGCGCTATTGATCATTGACAAAGTAGGACGCAAAACATTGGTATATTATGGCGTTTCGGGCATGATCATCTCTCTGCTTCTTATAGGATTCTACTTTATGCTAGGTCAATCATTGGGCGTTTCAAGTATCTTCTTGCTCGTGTTTTTCCTCTTTTATATATTTTGCTGTGCAGGCTCTATTTGTGCCGTCATTTTCGTACTCTTGTCCGAGATGTATCCGACACGTGTCCGAGGTTTGGCAATGTCTATTGCTAGACTTTCATTGTGGGTCGGAACTTATCTGATCGGTCAACTTACACCTTGGATGCTACAAAATCTTACACCTGCTGGAACATTCTTCCTTTTTGCCGCAATGTGCATACCATATATGTGGATCGTTTGGAAGTATATCCCCGAAACTGCGAAGAAAACACTCGAAGAAATAGAACGCTATTGGATGGCACAATAAATATTAACCAACAAGAAATACACAATAATTATGGACTTTAATAAACTGGCAAAACAGTATAAAGACGAGTTGATGTATAATGTTCTCCCCTTTTGGTTAGAAAAATCTCAGGATCTTGAATTTGGAGGTTATTTCAGCTGCTTAGATCGAGAGGGCAATGTATATGATACGGACAAATTTGTTTGGCTACAAGCCCGAGAAGTCTGGATGTTCTCTATGCTTTATAATAAAGTGGAGAGACGGGAAGAATGGCTGAATTGCGCTAAGCAAGGTGGTGAATTTTTGATGAAATATGGTCATGATGGCAATTATAACTGGTATTTCTCTCTTGATCGTACAGGTAAACCATTGGTTGAACCTTATAATATCTTCTCTTATACTTTCGCTACAATGGCTTTGGCGCAGTTGAGTTTGGCTACTGGTGATGAGGAATATGCAGAGGTTGCGAAAAAAACCTTTGATATCATTCTTTCGAAAGTCAACAATCCGAAAGGGCAATGGAATAAATTACATGATGGAACACGTCCATTGAAAGGCTTTGCATTGCCCATGATTTTATGCAATCTGGCTTTGGAAATAGAACATCTTTTGGATAAGGATTTTCTGGAGCAACGGATCAATCACTGTATACATGAGGTAATGGAAGTCTTTTGCCGTCCCGAATTGGGAGATCTTATCGTCGAGAATGTGCACACCGATGGTACACTTTCCGATTCGTTTGAAGGACGTCTGATCAACCCTGGTCATGCTATCGAAGCCATGTGGTTTATTATGGATATTGGTGAGCGCCTCAATCGTCCTGAACTGATAGAAAGAGCCAAGAATGTGGCCTTGCGAATGGTGGAATATGGATGGGATAAGGAATATGGCGGAATCTACTATTTTATGGATCGCAAAGGGCATCCTACGCAAGAACTAGAATGGGATCAAAAACTGTGGTGGGTGCATATCGAAACCCTAATATCTCTATTGAAAGGTTATCAACTAACCAAAGATGAAAAATGCTTAGAATGGTTCAAAACTGTGCATGAATATACATGGGATCATTTTAAAGATAATGAATATCCTGAATGGTTCGGATATCTGAACCGAAGGGGTGAAGTTTTGCTTCCACTAAAGGGTGGAAAATGGAAAGGATGCTTTCATGTGCCGCGAGGTCTGTATCAATGCTGGAATATACTAGAAAAACTATCGTAATCAATTAATCAATATATTATCTAATTCTAATATGTAAACCTATGAATGAGTTTATTATGAGTTTAAAGACACGTAATCAGACATGGAAAGAGTGGTTTCTTTCTTTGTTGTTGTTCCTTTGTGCCTCCTTGTGTTATGCGCAAGACTCAGCGATCTGAGGAAAAGTGACTGATACAGCCGGTGATGAATTGGCTGGTGTAAGCATTATGGTGAAGGGTACTACTAATGGAACTATAAGTAGTATTGACGGTGAATACTCTATCAATGCACCGAAGAATTCAGTACTTGTATTTTCTTTCATCGGTATGAAATCTGTTGAAGAGAATGTGGGTAATCGCAAAATTGTGAATGTTGTCATGACAGACGATAACGAAGTGCTTGACGAAGTAGTTGTTGTTGGTTATGGTATTCAAAAGAAAAGCTCATTGACCAGTGCGGTGTCATCAATGAAAGGTGATGAGCTATTGAAAGCTCCTTCGACTAATGTATCTCAATTATTGGGAGGTCGTTTGCCAGGTATTTCGTCAGTGCAAGAGTCTGGTGAGCCGGGCTTAGACCAAGCATCATTGAAAATCCGTGGTTCAGTATACAATGTGGCATATGTTGTTGATGGTTTTCCCGTTAGCAATATCAATGATCTCGATCCAAATGATATAGAAAGTATTTCGGTATTGAAGGATGGTGCTTCGGCTGCTGTATATGGTTTGCAAGGTGCAGGTGGTGTGATTATCGTTACTACAAAGAAAGGTGTGGCCGGCAAAACTACTGTTACTTATGATGGCTCGTTTGGTGCATCGATGAATGCCAACTTTCCTAAATTCATGAATGGCCCTCAATTCGCGTATTACTATAATATGGGAGATATGATGGACCAATTGGCTAACGGCGTGATCACGGATAAAAGCCAATATACTCCGGTTTACTCAAAAGAAAACATTGCTGCAATGACCAATGGTGACCCTACAGATGGTTGGGACAATGTGAATTATATCGACAAAGTATTTGGAACTGGATTCAACCAGAAACACAGTGTAACAATGCAAGGTGGTGGTGAAAAAACTCGCTTCTTCGCATCTATCGGTTACTTGGGGCAAGACGGTAATATTGATAATTTCAATTATCGTCGTTATAACTTGCGCTCAAATATCGAGTCGGACTTCGCGAAAAACTTCCACTTGTCACTAGGTATCTCTGGTAATGTAGGAAGACGCAAGACACCAGGTTATTCTTCGGGAGGTACAGATAGCAACTCCTATCTAGGTGAGCAAGGTTGGTTGTCTGTGGCACGTCAAACGATTATGATGCATCCTTATCTACCTGAAAGATATGATGGACTTTATACAGCAACAATTCAAAACAATACTTCTTTGCCCAATAGCCCGTTGGCTGCTATTTATGATTCAGGTTATAAGAAAACAAATAGTCTAGATTTACAAACTAATTTGACTTTGACTTATGATATGCCTTGGGTGAAAGGTCTGTCGTTAAAGGCTAGTGGTTCATATATCTATGGTAATTCTCACAATAAAAATCTCAATACCCCTTATTCGACTATGGTTCGCAACAGTTCAGGTAGCTGGTCTTTGCGCAATGATCCTCGTGGTACATCGAATGGTGTGAATCTGGGTGAAGGATCTTATACTTATGAACAACTTGTAGGACAAGGTAGCATTAACTATGTAAACTCATTCGGCAAGAATAATATCGACGCTTTGGCGTTAGTAGAAGCTAGACATTTTAGCGAAAATAGTCTATCAGCTTATGCTAAGAATCTACCTTTCCCTCAATTGCCAGAATTAGGTCAAGGTGAAGCTACTGACTCTCCGATTGGTGGTTGGAGTGATGCATCACGCTCAGCTGGTTATGTGTTCCGTTTGAAATATGATTATGATAATAAGTATTTAGCTGAATTCACTGGACGTTATGATGGTTCATACAAATTTTTCGGTATGTCGAATAAGAGATGGGGTTTCTTCCCTTCAGCATCATTAGGATGGAGACTATCGAAAGAAGAGTTTATGAGTAATCTGGAATTTTTGAACGATTTCAAGATTCGTGGTTCTGTAGGTCTTTTGGGTAATGATGGCGTTTCGGCTTACTCTTTCTTGAGTCAATATGCTTCTTCTTCGAATATAATGCTTGATGGTAATCTGTCTCCTGCTTACTATACATATGTGATCGCTAATCAAAACTTGACTTGGGAAAAGACGCTTTCTTGGAATGCTGGTTTTGACTTCACGATGTGGAATGGTATGTTGGGTGTAGAATTTGATGCTTTCTATAATCATACTTATGATATTCTAACTGCGATGGGTGGTAATTATTCACCATCAATGGGAGGTTATTATCCTACATATGCTAATAATAATGAGATAGACGCCAAAGGTCTTGATGTGTTGGTGTCACATCGCAATACATTCCGCGCAGGAGGTAAACCGTTCACGTATGGTATCTCTGGTAATGTGACTTATTCAAAGACACGTTGGTTGGTTTATCCAGATAGCCCCAATACGATGGAATGGCGCAAGGTTACAGGTACAGTGTATGGATCAACAATGGGTTGGATCGCTGAAGGGCTCTTCCGCTCAGAAGAAGAGATTGATAATTCTCCTTGGTATGGCACTCGTCCTAATATCGGTGACATCAAATACAAAGACTTAAATGGTGATGGTAAGATCACTGAAGATGATAAAGCTCGTATCGGTCGTAGTAACCGTCCACAACTGACTTTCGGTTTCAACTTTAACTTTACTTGGAATGGTTTTGACTTGAATGCTCAATTTACTGGTGGTGCATTGTTCGATGTTTCTTTGACAGGTACTTACTATAATGGTTATGATGATAACACAATATGGACGCAAACTTTTAAAGAGGGAGCTAACTCTCCTTTATTCTTGGTAGAAAATGCATATAGTATCGAAAATCCTAATGGCACTTTCCCACGTATCACTACAGGTAAATTGACACATGGTGGCGATAATGGTTTAGCTTCAACTTTCTGGATGCGTGATGGTAAATACCTACGTTTGAAATCGGCTCAGATCGGTTATACTTTCCCTAAACAATGGATGCAGCAAGTGAATATCCAAAATCTTAGAATCTTCGTCGAAGGATCTAACTTGTTTACTATAAGCGGCCTACCTGCTGGTATCGATCCAGAATCTCCAGGAGTTAACAATGGATATTATCCTCAACAACGTATCGTGATGGGAGGAGTTTCTTTAACATTCTAATGACTAACACAATTGAAATTATGAAAAATAAAATATTAGCAGTCTGTATATTGGGTGCATCCTTAAGTCTTACTTCATGTAATGACTATCTGGATATGACACCTACTAGCAGTGTGTCGGATAAAATGATGTGGACATCTGTGGATAATGCCGAATATGCTGTCAACTATTTATATAAATCATTCTTCTATCTCAGCAATTTCACTTTAGGACAATGTGGCGCGGGTATGACTGAAGGTTTGACAGATATGATGAAATATAGTTCACCTAACTATAACGCTTTGCAATATATTCCTAGTGAGATCGCCTATGGTGGTACTACTCTTTCGGTGAATTATGTCACTTCTTATATGGGTAATTGGGGCACGATGTATGAATACGTAAGACGTACTAATGAGAATCTTTCGAACTTAAAGAATTATGGTAAGTTGAGCGAGTCTGATGCTTTACGTCTTGAAGCCGAAATGCGTCTGATTCGTGGTTTCCTCTATTTTGATTTGATCAAAAGATACAAAGAAGTCATCATTTATGATGAAGATTTGACCTCGATCACTAAAGATAAGGCAGTGAGTACAGAAGCTCAGTGCTGGGACTTCGTGGAAAGTGATTTAGCCTTCGCAACACAACATCTTCCAGTTAAGGCTAGTGCAAAAGGACGTCTTGATAAAGGTGCTGCTTACGCACTATTATCACGCGCTATGCTTTATGCAGAAAGATGGGAAAAGGTAAAGGCGGCTGCAATCGAGGTAAAGAATTTGGGCTATACACTTGAAGCCAATTATGCGGATTCTTATTCAAAAACAATCAAGGCAGGTAACAATGAAGCTATTCTACAATATTGCTTCGATCAGGATAAGAAGACAGTAGGTCATGACTTTGATACATACTATGCTCCTGGTGGAGATAGAGAATTAGATGGTAATACAGCAACAGGTGGTTATGGCTCGCCAACTCAAGAAATGGTTGAAAGCTACGAATATGCGGATGGAGGTTTCCCCGATTGGTCTGCATGGCATACTGAAGATGGTATCATGCAAGAACCTCCTTATGCGCAGTTGGAACCTCGCTTTCACGCCACTATACTTTATAATGGTGCAAGCTGGAAAGGACGCACTATTCAGCCTTATGTCAATGGTGTAGATGGATGGTGTACTTGGTTAGTGGACGCTAAACCTGAAGGACGTACTACGACTGGTTATTATCTTCGTAAATTGGTTGATGAAAGCCATAGCTTCCAAAATACGCAAACAAGTACGCAGCCTTGGACAGAAATTCGTTACGCTGAAGTTTTGCTAAATTATGCTGAGGCTTGCTACAGAACCAATAATGCTTCCGAAGCTAATGGTGCATTGAAAGAGATTCGTACCCGTGCTGGTTTTACACGCTATACAGACAAGAGTGATGCGGATCTATGGGCAGCAATTCAGCATGAAAGAAAAGTGGAATTGGCATTTGAAGGTCATTGGTATTGGGATCTGCGACGTTGGAAACAGTCAGCTAAGTCTTATACAAATGGCGGTTTGAATAACTATCGTGTGCATGGTCTGAAAATAGAGCCATCAGGTAACAACTTTATCTATTCGTATGTAGAGTGTGATATCCAAGATCGCCATTTCCCAGACAAGATGTATCGTTTCCCATATCCTCAATCGGAGTTAAATAATAATGCATTGATCGATCAGTGTCAAGAATGGAAATAACATTATAAAAAGCGTACGTTATGAAAAAACATATATTATACTTATTACTCGTGGGATTGATGTTTTCGGCATGTCAAGATCCCGAATATGTATTGCCTACGGCAACACGCCAGGGAATTACAAGCTTGACCGCTATCTTCACAAAAGGTGAATATAATGAAAAGATTGCGGTAGAATACAAAGTGCCTGATGCTACGGCAGATCGTTTCGTTATTCCTATTCCATTCTATTATCCAGAATCAAGTGATAATGATACGGAACAATTCATGACTTCATTCAAAGTGCAAGCCGAATTGACGCCCAATTATCTGCTATCACCAGCGTTAGGTATCATCGACTTGACAATAGACAATTATTATACTCTGACAGAACCTGATGGTACAAAAAGAAGAATCTGTATCACTGGTGAGCGCAAGAAAACTAGTGCATGCCAGATATTGAGCTTCTCATTGCCTGATTTGGGTATTATTGGTTCAATTGATGAAGATCATAAGACTATCGCACTGCCTACTCTTGATGAATTGAGTTTGTGCTATGCTTCTTATACTCTGTCTCCACATGCATCAATATCTCCAGATCCAGCTGTTGAGTTGATCGATTTCAATGAAGAAGTAAATTTGACTATCACAGCACATGATGGTACACAAAGCGTGTATACTGTGGAAAAGAGAATACCAGAGAAAATCAACTCGGGCTATCGTGCGGGTAGTGAGACATTGGCTTACACGATTGATTTGACTACTCATGGATTGCCAGCAGTTTCACATCCTACGATTGGTGTTTGTGGTAATCATTTAGTGGTTTGTTATGGTGATGGTTCTACTCCAATCTACTTCAATGCAGCTACTGGTGGCAATAGATTGGGTACTATCAATACAGGAGGTAAAGTTATTAATGGTTCAGTAACGAGTGATGTTGCAGGTTGTCTGTTGATGTGTAATTATGCACAAGGCGGTGAAACTTGGTCACTTTATTTATCTGAAGATGTAACGGCAGATCCTATTGAGATTATGAGCATGACTAATACTAATAGTTTGCCTATTGGCTCACGTCTGACTATAACCGGTGATATTAAAGGAGATGCAATTATCGCTGCTTCATTTGATGGTATTGGTGGTGTAGCTGGATCTAACGAATATGTAAGATGTGTTATTACGAATGGTGTTGCTGGACCTATTGAAGTACTATCTGTAAGCGGTGTTGACTACTGGTATGGAATGGACTCAAATACGAAGATTGCATATCGCACAACAAGAGTTTCGGATGGTTTCTTCCTTGGACATTATAACAGTGGTGACCGTCTCTATTATGTGGATGGTGTTACCAACTCAGTAATATCTTATCTTAATGATCAAACAGATGGTAGTGGTTGGGGCTATAATAATAGTATTGTTTCTGCAACTACATTCAATAATGTAGAGTATTTGGCTCTTTATACTGTAGGTTATTTCCCGCAATGGGCAATGAATTCTGTGGTTTATCTTTATGATGTAAGCAGTATGTCTGCATTTACGGGTAATGTTAATGCGTCCGATGCATTGAAACTATCTGCTTCCGTGACTTCATATAACTATTCTGATCCATCAGAACCACGTACAGGTGACGTGTTGCTTGTACCATCAACTAATGGATTTAAGATGAGTATGTACTATATAGACAACACATGTAAAACACTCGGCTGCTACGAGTTTGATTGTATCAAAAAATAACTAGAATTTCAAAACAAAGAATGTAGCCTATACATGATAGGCTACATTCCCTTTACCTGACTAAGTAAGATGAAGATAAATATTAGTAAATGGTTATTGTTATCTGCTATCGCACTATTTGCAGCTTGTGATGACAGTACAAAATCTCCTGAATGGATTTGGGATGAAGAAGAGGAAGAAACAGTTGATGCAGCTGAAAAACCTCGATATATCTGGATAGATGCTGCTGCAAACTTTCCTGATTATGCGAATAGCAAAGAAAACATAGCGCGTGACCTGGCAAAGGCAAAAAATGCGGGTTTCACGGATATCGTTGTCGACGTTCGCCCTTCTATGGGTGATGTTCTATTCAAGACATCTGTTGTGAGCGAAGTCCAGAAACTGGATGTTTGGGACAATGGCTATCGCTATTATGAACGAACAGCTACTTGGGATTATTTGCAGGCTTTTATTGATGAAGGGCATAAACTAGGCTTGAAGGTCAATGCAGCTATCAATACATTTGTCGGTGGCAATCTTTATTCTTATGGGTTAGGACAACAAGGGATGCTTTTTCGTGATACTGATAAGAAAGAATGGGCTACAACACTGAATTTGGAGACGGGATTGACTAATGCGATGGATGTGACTTCTGATATCGATCCTTATAATGGATATGGAACAAAATTCTTGAATCCAGCAAATAAAGATGTTCAGAATTTCTTGCTAGATATGTTGAGTGATTTAGCGAAATATGACCTTGATGGAATCTTCTTGGATAGATGTCGCTATAATGATTTTCAGTCGGATTTCTCTGAAACTTCTCGAGTTCAGTTCGAAGAATATATTGGTGAAACTGTGACCAATTTTCCCAATGATATCATTAAACCTGGCACTTCGTATTATCCACTTCCTATCATCAAGCCTAAGTATTTTAGAAAATGGATGGAATTTCGTGCAAAAATCATTCATGATTTTGTAGTGAAGGCTTCTGCTCGTGTCAAGAATACGAATTCTAAAATTAAATTTGGTGTATATGTAGGTGCATGGTATTCAACTTATTATGAAGTAGGCGTTAATTGGGCTAGCCCTAAATACAACACCAATGCTGATTATCCAGCTTGGGCAACTCAAGACTATAAAAATTACGGTTATGCGGATAAGATTGATTTCTTGTTATTAGGAGCTTATGCTTCAGCAAATAGCATCTATGGCAATGGGGAGTGGACAGTACAAGGCTTTTGCAAGAATGCGAAAAAACTACTACTCGATGATGTCGAATTTGCAGGTGGTCCTGATGTGGGCAATGGTACAGGATGGACCGAAGGTGGTCAATCGGCCCGAGTGATACAATCTGTGGATGCTGCAATTAGTGAAGGCAATGGATACTTTGTTTTCGATATCGTCCATGTGAAGATGTATAATTATTGGGATGCACTGAAAGAAGGCATTGACAACTATTTAAAAACGATCAACAATTGATATTACAAACATGAAACGACTATATGCGATTTTATCGCTGATACTTGTATTGTGTGTATTTAGTCTTCCTCTATTTTCAACAATCAACTTGTATCCTATCTGGGGAGACAATATGGTTTTACAGCAAAATAGCCAGGTTATTTTTGCGGGACATTCGACTTCCAGCAAATCGATTTATGCTATCGCCTCATGGGACAACAAGAAAGTCTATGCAGAGAGGAAAGAAAATGGTTATTTCGAATTGTCATTAACGACTCCGTCCTATGGTGGTCCTTACACTATTTATTTCCACGATGGCGATGTGTTGACATTAGACAATATTTTGATTGGTGAAGTATGGTTTTGTTCAGGTCAGTCTAATATGGAAATGCCTGTGAAAGGTTTTCGAGGTCAGCCTGTTCATGATGCATTACCCTATATTTTGGAGGCTAAAGAATCACGTCCATTGCGTTTGTATACAGTCGAAAACAGATGGAACACGACACCACAAAAAACTGGAATTATTGGAGAATGGAAAACACTATCTAGTAAAAATGTAGCAGAGTTTAGTGCAACAGGTTACTTCTTTGGTGACCTGTTGCAAAAAACACTCGATGTGCCAGTTGGGTTGATCAACTGCTCATGGAGCGCTTCTAAGATTGAGGCTTGGATGAGTGAACAAGCTTTGAATATATTTCCTGATATCGAAATACCTCAAAAAGATATTAAAGAGTTTGGTTGGCCAGCAGGTACTCCTACCTTACTTTGGAATGGCATGGTTCATCCTTGGAAAGGTTTTCCTATTAAAGGCGTTATCTGGTATCAAGGCGAAGCCAATTCGCCCAACCCGCAGCTTTACAAGGAGTTGTTCCCAGTTATGGTTAACGAATGGAGAGAATTTTTTAACTCTCCAGACATGCCTTTCTATTATGTACAAATAGCTCCATGGCAGTCTGAGGGGGTAGACAAACTGGATTGGGCTTTGTTTCGTCAGGCTCAACTCGAGTTGATGGATGAAGTTCACAACGTAGGCATGGTGACTACACTTGATGCCGGAAGCGAGAAGTTTATTCATCCTCCACATAAGATCAAAGTTGGAGAACGTCTGGCTTATTGGGCATTGGGAGATACCTATGGTTTGGAAGGGTTTAAATACTCACCTCCTGTATTTGAAAATGCTCAGTTGAAAGATGGATTTATCGAAGTGACTTTTAGAAATGGTGAGGATGGCTTGACGCCCGAAAACGAAGTGTTCGATGGATTTGAGCTAGTAGACAAAGAAGGTACAGTCTATCCAGCGAAGGCTGAAATAATAAATGGATCACCTGTCGTTAAAGTTTGGAATGATCAAGTGCCACAACCTGTTGAGGTACGTTATTGCTTCCGCAACTATATGCCCGGGTCTTTATTTAACAATCTAAAGATTCCAGCAGCTCCATTCCGAGCAGCTATAAACAATTAAATTTTAATAGGATGAAATTATTAAAACAATCTACAATATTACTATTAGCCTTAATGGCTGTTTTTACTTCTTGCGCTAAGAGCAAAGAGATGAGTGTGAATGAGAAAGTCGACAAACCTGCTTTGATGTGGTTTGATGCTGAGGCCAATTTCTCTCGTTTCAGTCATAAGGACTCTATTGACTATTATCTGCAAAAAATCAAGTCATTAGGTTTTACGCATGCCATTGTAGATGTTCGCCCCATTACAGGCGAAGTCTTATATGACAGTGAATATGCTCCTCGGATGGAGGAGTGGAAGGGTGCTCCCCGCGGTGATTTCGATTATTTGGGCTACTTCATCGAGCAGGGTCATAAATATGGCTTAGAGATTCATGCCTCAATGAACGTTTTCTGTGCTGGACACAACTATTTTGATAGAGGTATGGTGTATGATGGTCATGCTGATTGGGCTTCTATGGTCTATACTCCTGATAAAGGTATTATACCTATTACAAAAGAAAAGCATAAATATGGTGCGATGATCAATCCGCTTAATGCAGAGTATCGCACGCATATCCTTAATATCATGAAAGAGATTGTTACCAAATATCCCAATATAGATGGTTTGATGCTCGACCGTGTGCGCTATGACGGCATTAGTGCTGATTTCTCGCCTATCTCTCAACGTGCATTCGAGGAGTATATTGGGCAGAAGGTCAATCGTTTTCCAGAAGATATCTTGACATGGGAAAAAGCCAAAAAAGATCGTTATACTCCCATATATGGCGAGCTGGCTCCACAGTGGTTTGAGTGGCGTACTAAGGTGATCACAGATTTTATGGGCGAAGCTCGCAACGAAGTAAAACAGGCCAATCCCAATGTGACATTTGGTACTTATACTGGAGCTTGGTATCCTTCGTATTATGAAGTAGGAGTGAATTTCGCTAGCAATCAATATGATCCTAGCCAAGACTTCCAATGGGCTACGCCTAATTACAAAAACTATGGCTATGCTGAGCTGATTGACCTCTATGCTACGGGTAATTACTATACAGACATCACAATAGACGAATATAAAAAGAATAATCGTAGCATCTGGAATGAAACAGACAGTCAAGCACAATCTGGTACTTGGTATTGTGTAGAAGGTTCATGCCAACATCTTCGCAACATTATGAAGGACAATAAATTCATGGGCGGAATATTAGTCGATCAGTTTTATGACAATCCTAAGAAATTGACACAAACCATTGCTATGAATCTGAAAGAATCAGATGGTTTAATGGTATTTGACATCGTACATATCATCGACAAGGGTTTATGGTCTGAAGTAGAGGATGGTATGAAAAAGGGAGGAGCATTATGAGTAAACGGGCTTATGCATTAGATGCTCTTCGTGGTTATGCCATTCTTACAATGGTGCTTTCGGCCACTATTGCAGGAGGTGTACTTCCAGCTTGGATGTATCACATGCAGACGCCACCTCCACACCATGCCTTTGATATGAGTATATCAGGATTGACATGGGTAGATCTTGTGTTCCCCTTTTTCTTATTTGCCATGGGTGCAGCTTTCCCTTTTTCTATAGGTAAACGCTATGCTAAGGGTGAGACTAAGGTACGATTAATCTATGATGCATTAAAACGTGGTGTACAACTCACATTCTTTGCCATTTTTATACAGCATTTCTATCCTTATGTTCTGAATACATCAAATAGCATATATGCATGGTTATTGGCTATTTGTTGCTTTGCAGTTCTTTTCCCGATGTTCATGCGCATTCCTTTGCCTTTAAAGCCATGGATGCACAGTGCTATAAAGTGGGGAGCTTATATTGTTGCTGCTTTAATGATATATGTTACTCAGCCTTTGCGCTTTCATCCTTTTACTCTCTATGATAGCAATATCATCATTTTGCTTCTGGCGAACATGGCTGTTTTTGGATCTGTGCTCTATATCTTTACGATGAACAACAAATGGTTACGCTCGGGTATATTGCTTTTGTTATGGGCTATTTTTTGTAGTTCGACAGAATCGGTTTGGACACAATCTTTATTCGAATTCACTCCTTTTGCATGGATGTATCGTTTCGAATACCTGAAATATCTGTTTATCGTAATTCCTGGAAGTTTTGCAGGTGAATATCTGTATCAGTGGATTGAAAAAAAGAATGATATATCCTATTCAGAAACAACTTCTGATAAGGCGATTGGTAGTTTGATGATAAGTTTTCTTCTAATCATAGTCAATCTTTTTGGTCTATATAATCGTTGGTTGACTCTGAATCTGATTATATCTATCCTATTATTACTAATTGGATATTCCTTACTGAGAAACCCCAAAGGATCAGCCGTTCTATGGAGACAACTTTTCTTGATTGGTGCCTTTTTGCTATTATTAGGTCTCTTTCTTGAACCCTTCCAAGGAGGTATAAAGAAAGATCCTGCTTCTTTCGGCTATCTATTTGTAACATCAGGACTAGGATGTATGGCACTCATCTTTTTCCATGTGATATGTGATTATTATAAGAAAGATCGGGCATGTGCCTTCCTTATCATGTCAGGACAGAATCCAATGATTGCCTATGTTGCAGGAGATTTGTTTCTTATTCCTTTGCTCTGCATAATTGGTGTGATGCCACTGATCAATGCGTTCAATGCTAATCCATGGCTTGGATTCTTGAAAGGCGTGCTATTAACTAGCGGAGCTATGTTGATAACAATGTTCTTTACCAAAATCAAATGGTTTTGGAGAACATAAAGATAAAGACCCTATCATTTATTTCTTAACACAACCCAAAAACCTTTTTCTTAATCTTCGTGATATAGAAAAAGGTTTTTAAACTTATTACTCATGAAAATACCATCGATAAATAAATCATACTCCTTTTATCTTCTTATATTAATAATATTATCCTCGTGTACTGTTAATGCGATCACCTTTCGTGATCGTCCGATGGAAGGAGGTGTAGACAAACCAGTATTGCCCATCACCGGTACTTGGATTAATCTAGTCTATCAAGATGTCCGAAATAAATATACCAATCCTTCTTATCTTGATATGACTTTGCCTGAAATATGGGAAGAAAAGGTGGCTGAACTAGCAGGAATGGGTATGGAGTATCTGGTGTTTATGGCTGTGGCCAATGATCAGAAAGCCTATTATCCTTCACGTTTAATGCCATGGGCTTTTGCTGCAACAAATATAAGTCCTGTTTGCGCAATTATGGATGCAGCCGAGAAGCACGGTTTGAAAGTCTTTATGAGTAGTGGATGGGCCAAAGATCAGGATGATGACCTACGTGATCCCGCCATCAAACAACGCCAGTTGGATATGATGACTGAACTAGCTGAGATCTATGGCCAACACCCGGCTTTCTATGGTTGGTATCTGCCTGTGGAAGATTGTTTATGTCCTATCCTTAGCGACCATGCGGTAGAGGCAGCCAATATATTGACGAGGAAAGCACGTGCATTGACTCCAGGTAAAAAGATTCTGATTTCACCTTATGGGATTGTCAATTCCGATTTTGATGATCCACTTTATGCCGAACGATTGGCTCAGCTCGAGGTAGATATTATTGCTTACCAAGATGAAATAGGTTGCCTGAAAGAGACTTTTCCTTTACCACAACTCCGAAAGAATTGGAAAAAACTACGTGCAATTCATGATCAACTTAATATTGAACTTTGGGCTAATTGTGAAACCTTTACTTGGGAGAAAGGCACAAATGATCGTTCTTCAGCACTTTTACCGGCTGCTTATCCACGTTTATTAGCTCAACAAGTGGCGGCTTCAAATGCAGGTGCCGAGCGTATAATTTCTTTTATGTTCTGTGGAATCATCGAAGATCCTTCTTCCACCTATCAGTTAGGACAACCTTTATGGTCTAATAAGCTTTATGAAGACTATACCGCTTGGAAGAGTGGAGAACGTCGCTGGGCACTATTAGAACGCTCGTTTAGGGGAAAAGTCATGGGTTGCAATGCGCAAGGTTATCGTACTGACAATCCGGCTTGGCAACCGCTGCTTGATGGTATGTTTGCCGAAGAGAATAGCAAACATACCAATTGGGTGAAGTTTCCTGCAGGAGACCAATCAATCGTTATTCATCTCAATCAAGACATAAAGGTCGAAGAAGTATTTCTGCGTTTACTCAACTATCAGCCCAAAAAGATTGCTCCTCCATCAAAGATAGCTCTCTCTGTTTCTGAGGATGGAGAATATTATCAACTCGTTGCGATCAAAGATGTACCTTCCTTCGCCAATGCCAAGCATGACGCATGGGTAGACGGTGTACTTTTCGATAATATAGCTCATCAGACTAAATATCTGAAAATAGATTTCCAATCTTCTCATCCCGTTTATATTGATGAAGTACTTATTAATCCCATTTTGCTTTAAAATAGCTTCGACTTGATGTGCTTTTGTCATTCTAAATCAGTTACTTTGTTTGTGAGAAATCTCTGATTATCTTAAAATCATCGCAAAAGTCAAGTTATGAAAAATAAACAGGATCTTTCGGTAGCATCTTATGAAGATGTAGTAGGAAAACTATTCCAGCTCGCAGTCTTACCATGGGGAGCTACCGAACCCCACAATCACCATTTACCTTATGCCACCGACTCCATTTTGTCGCACGATCTGGCGGTAGATGCCGTAGATGAGGCTTTGGAGGCAGGCATACAAGCCATGGTGCTCCCACCTATCACGTTGGGATCACAGAATCCCGGACAGCGCGAACTGCCCTTTTGCCTGCATGCACGCTACGAGACGCAGTTTTGCATCTTACGCGATATAGTAGCTTCGCTCCATTATCAGGGGTTACGCAAATTGTTGATCGTGAATGGCCATGGCGGTAATTCTTTCAAGAATATGATCCGTGACTTGGTGGTGGATTATCCTGATTTTCTCATAGCCGTGTGCGAGTGGTATAAGCTGGGTGATTTTTCCGCCATCCTCGAGAACAAAGGCGAACATGCCGATGAACTGGAAACTTCCGTGATGTTGCACTATCACCCCGAGCTGGTAGATATGCAGGCGGCTGGCGAAGGGAGTGGGGGAAAGTATCCGCTCAGATCACTCGAAAGAGGATTAATCTGGCTACCCCGCAACTGGAGTGTGGTTTCGGATGACACGGGTATCGGAGATCCTTCACTGGCAACAGCGGCCAAAGGGCAGCAGGTGGCTACGCTAGTAATAAACGAATTGACTCAAATTATAGTCGAACTTGGCAAAATGGCTTAACACACCTATTATATTCTAAGCGTTAAATGAAAGGCTATCAGCGTGCTCACCCTGCTGATAGCCTTGTTTTATTTATACTGCTGATTTATACCAACTATTCCCCACGCGACCTCAAATACTCCAACAGATAGTCGCTTCGGTCCGTCTGTAGGATAGTGGCGCCCAGTTCGTCTATCAAGTAGCCATACCCGGCATCGGGGTCTTGTAGGGACATGTCATCGTCGTGACCACCAGCCATTGTATCCCATAGGGTGTTATACCATATCTTGCTTTTGCCCGCCAGTCTTTCCTTAACCAACTTTGGTACTTGGCAGGTGTCCGAGACGAAAAGGAACTCGAATGCCACTGGTTTGATGGTAGCCATGAATTCATCTACCTGCTGCATGGCGCCCGGCCTGTCCAGATGGATTACTGGCATATAGAGCACTTCATTCAGGTATTTGCCGAAGTCGGCCTTTACTTTTTCTACGGGTTTGGAGCCTTTCATGATGATCTGCTTCGTGGTGCCAGTTTTTACTAGGATGGGGTAAACATCGTCAAAGATATCATATGCCTTGTCTAGGTTAATCATCACCTTACCTTTGGACACTAATAAAGCTTCTTCGAGGGTAGGTACTTTGTGGATGGTGCGTATGGATGCACCATTCTTCAGATAGAGCGTGCGTATAGAGTCTAAGGTCCATTGGTTGACCTTTCCTTTGCCTGTGGTGGTGCGGTCCAGCGTCTTGTCGTGCATCAAGATGATTTCTCCGTCTTTTGTTTTCTGTATGTCGATCTCGACCACATCTACCCCTTGCCGTATGGAACGCTCTATGGCAGCTATGGAGTTTTCTGGGGCATAGCGCCAGTCTGCCCGGTGCGCCACTACAGCCACTTCCTTGTTGTTGGGGTCGATAATCTTGTTATAGATTTGCGCTGCTCTGTCTTGCGCTGAGACAGACGATAGGCTGAAAAGCCAAAGTATGGCTAAGAAAGCGGCGTGTTTGATCATGGTAGTATCAGGTTTTTAAATAACATGCTTCTTTGGTACAATCAAAGATAAGGACAAAGATATTTAAATATCCTGTTCGTAAGATATATTTTGCGTTGAAATGCAAAGAATCGAAATTGATGTGCAGCGAAATGTCTTTATCGATTCTACATCCCTAAGTTTCAACTTTATATCACTTCCTCTTTCCGATATGCCCCCTTATACTCGCTGGGCGATACGCCTGCATACTTCTTAAAACAGCGGCTGAAATATTTCGGGTCGCTGAACCCCACCATATAGGCAATTTGCGAGAAGTTATAAGCCTCCCCTTCGATGAGCTGCATGGCGCGTTTGATGCGGATTTCGCGGATAAAGTCGATAGGTGCCAAGCCTGTAATGGATTTCAGCTTCTTGTAGAAGATGCTGCGGCTCATCCCTAGCTGTTCGGCAAAGGTGTCGATGCTTAGGTCGGGATTGTCCATTTCCTGCTCCATATATTCCATGATCTGCGCGATGAACTGCTTATCGTGTGGAATGATATCGGGGCGAGTAGGCTCCAGACTGATAGTCGCTTCAGTGGCTGTCGCTATTGGCTCAATGCGTGTGGCGTTGCCATGTGCTAGGCGGTCTATCAAGGTTTCCTGCAGCTTCTTGCGTACCGCGAAAAGGGCGGCAATGCGGGCTTTCAGATAAGTAGAGCTGAAGGGTTTCGTGATGTAATCGTCTATACCATATTCCAAGGCATGGATACGGTCGTCGAGCGATGACTTGGCCGAGAGCAAGATGACGGGTATATGGCAGATGTCCTTGTTCTCTTTCACCTTGCCTATCATTTCCAGTCCATCCATCACCGGCATCATCACATCGCTCACAATCATGTCGGGAATAGCCTCGCAGGCAAGTTGCAAACCTTCCTCCCCATTGCTGGCTTCTAGTACATGATATTTGCGTATCAGAATCATCCGCAGCAAGTTGCGCAGCTCATGGTTATCTTCCACGATCAGCACGCTTTGTCGGTCTATATCCTCGCTCTCCGTTTCATCTTCCAACTGAATCAATTGTTGCTCTATCTTACTGGCCGACGTGTTGCTGACGTCAGTTAAGATCAACTCCACCTGCTCATCTTGTTCCAGTATTTCGCGATGAAGCGGCAGAGTGACGCAAAACTCGCTGCCTACACCTATCTGGCTCTTCACCTCTACGCGTCCGTGATGCATCTCCGCAAACTCCTTGACTAGCGATAGGCCGATGCCCGATGAGGGATGCAGCAGGTTCGACTTATTATCCGTTTCAAAGCGGTCAAACAGTTTGGAGAGTTTGTCCGCTGATATGCCCGAACCTTTGTCGATCACCGTCACCGTCACATTGTCTGCCTCTGGTCGCACGCATAGTGTAATAGACTTGCGCGATGGCGTATATTTAAAGGCGTTGGAAAGCAGGTTGAAAATGATCTTCTCCACCTTGTCCTTGTCAATCCAGAGGTACAATTCCTCTACCTCCGACTCTATATTCAGCTCTATCTGTTTCTCCTCGGCTATGGAGCGGAAATTCTCCGTGATACGCATCAAGAAGCTGATCAGCTCCGTCTCCTCCACCATCAGCTTCATTTTCTGGTTTTGTATTTTCCGGAAGTCCAATATCTGGTTGATGAGGCGCAACATACGGTCTGTGTTTTTCTGTACCACCGTCAGATGTTGGCGGGCAGTAGGCGACAATACCTCGCCTTCCAGAACTTCGGATACGGGGCTGGCAATCAGTGTCAATGGCGTGCGTAGCTCGTGCGATATATCAGTGAAAAACTTCAGTTTGATGCTTGCTAGTTGTTGTTCCACGTCCACACGATGGCGCAGACGATAGATATAGAACAGCACATACACGATGC
>CAMTPC010000052.1 GCA_947074295.1 uncultured Bacteroides sp.
TACGATAGCTTGATCTGTTTCTTCACGAAGTGCTGCTAGCTGAGTCAATGAATAGGGAGGCAGCTTAACTTGCTCTGCGTCTATATCAACTACCTCACCTGAATTAGTCAAAGTAATGAAATAGACTTTAGAACCTATTGTATTGATTTGAATAATATCATACTCTTTCTCCCAATCAGCATTATACGTGCTTTGAGGGCATGAGAAGAAGTTTATCGCATATCCCGCTTCTCTCAAACGATCAATATTAGTTGGTTCAAAATCACCCCAGGCTTGCAAAGCATCTTCATCTTTAGCATAAGACTGAAGTTGTTGCTGAAGTTTGGCTTTTTCGGCCAAAAGCTCATCTAGCTTATCCAAAAGCTGCAAACCTTGTTCTTCTGAACCGCCATCGTTTACTCGTACCGCTTTTTCGGGCAACTTTAGACCTTCAAGCAGCTTGATTGCTGAGGTTAGACGAACCAATAGTTTGGTATTGTCTTGCAAATCAATATCATCGACTATGCTGTCTTGTCGCTCCACGATATGGATAACACCTAGCTCGCGAAGACTATTCAAGAACTCGACATATTCCTTATGATAAGCTAGGAATATAAGCTTTTTCATTTTCGTTATCATAAGCCCTCCTCCTTTCTTCTTTCTTGATTAGATTTCATGATTTTCTGCGAAGATTTAGAAAGATTCTCTTCATCTTCCATAAACCGTTTAATCTTTCGCAAAGCATCTTGATATCCCGGTATCTGCACCTTCTCAAAAAGATTTACCTTTTGAGTAGTTTTCTTACGTGCATGTTCCAGTAGATTCAACTTGGCCAAAACAAATTCTCTTTCAATAGCTGTATGAGCTAAATCTTTAAGTAGATTTATACCATCTGCATACCATTTAGGAGAATTGAAAAGGCTGAAGCGCGTAATCTCGAAATCTATGTTCTCGAGCAATGGTACACGCACACCAGCAATTTTCTTTATGCCTAGATGAACATCTTTTACCTTTATCAATGAACCATCAAATTCATTCCAAAGGGCGAACATGGCTTCATACATCTGGATTTGATTTTCCAGACTCACCTCCAAATCTCCTGCTTCGTTTTTGCAGCGCTTCACTTCCATTCGCAGGGCACTTTCCTTATTCTTGATGATAGGGAGCGTGCGCACACGAATCTTGAGCTGCTTTTCTAGCTGCTGAAGAGAGGTTTTGTTATATTGAAACTTTATAGCCATTTCGATTTAAAATGAATTTAGTTTTTAGGCCAGAACTCGTCCACGAACTCTTTCTTGATATTTACTTCTTCGGGACGGAAATATTTGCCGAACAATTTCCATGCTACATCAAGCATTGCTGTAATATCCAGATTCACATCAATTGCTAATAGTTCGTTTGAATAGTCCTTTGCAAACGCCAATGTACGTTCATCATAGTTTGTCAAGTCAAAACCATTCTCTTGTTTAGTCTTAGCGTTAGCGGCATCAGCATATAAACGTACGGCAGCATTCATCACCTGTGGATGGTCTTTGCGTGTCTTCTTACCAATTACTAATTGTTTCAGACGAGAAAGTGAGCGGAATGGATCGACGATAACTTTACCGATATCACTATCACGACGCAAGAAAAGCTGACCTTCTGTGATATAACCCGTATTATCGGGTACGGCATGCGTAATATCGCCACCCGAAAGAGTGGTCACTGCAATAATAGTGATAGAGCCACCACTAGGAAACTGCACAGCCTTTTCGTAGATCTTTGCCAAATCCGAATAGAGCGAACCAGGCATTGAATCTTTCGAAGGAATCTGGTCCATACGGTTAGACACGATTGCCAAGGCATCGGCATAAGAAGTCATGTCGGTAAGAAGCACCAATACCTTCTCATTCTTCTCTACTGCAAAATATTCGGCAGAAGTCAGAGCCATGTCTGGCACCAGCAAACGTTCCACTGGAGGATTTTCTGTTGTATTCACGAAACTCACGATACGGTCGAGGGCTCCAGCATTAGAGAACATATTCTTAAAGTAGAGGTAGTCATCGTTAGTCATACCCATACCACCAAGGATAATCTTATCTGTTTTTGCACGTAGCGCCACATTGGCCATAACCTGGTTGAAAGGCTGGTCAGGGTCAGCAAAGAAAGGAATCTTTTGTCCTGATACCAACGTGTTATTCAAGTCGATACCAGCGATACCTGTAGCGATTAGTTCTGATGGTTGTTTACGGCGAACTGGATTTACCGAAGGACCACCAATTTCAACTTCCTGGCCTTCGATTTCTGGTCCTCCATCGATTGGATCACCAAATGCATTAAAGAAGCGTCCAGCCAATTGGTCACTTACTTTAATTGTAGGAGATTTACCCAGAAACACCACCTCGGCATTGGTCGGGATACCTTCAGTACCTTCAAAAACCTGAAGTGTCACATCATCATCTGCAATTTTCACCACCTGAGCCAACATCCCATTTACTGTAGCTAGCTCATCATACCCCACTCCAGTCGCTTTCAATGAGCATGTTGCTTTTGTGATTTGGGTAATCTTGGTATATATCTTTTGAAAAGCTTTTGTTGCCATTTCTATTTCATTTTACGTGTTATTCTAAACTTTTCTCTCAGCAATCAACTCGTTCAACTGTGTCACGAACTCATTGTATTGTTCAGACTTGAATTCTGAATAGTTCATCTGCTTACAAACATTGATCATCTTCTTAAAGTAATCCATTACTTCATTAAAGTTATCAAACGAAAATTCTGTATGGCAAATATCAATAATCATATTCAAGATTGCTTCTTGACGTTCCATTGGTGTCACAGCATCGATTGCATCAAAGGCATCTTGCTGTAAGATTACAAAGTCAATCAATTCAGACTTCCAGAAAGTAACATGATATTCCACAGGTACACCATCATCACCAAGGATATTGATTTGTTCGGCAATTTCTTTACCACGTTGTAGGCGAGTTTTAATTTCGTTCACCTTGCCAATCCACTCACCATTAATGTGCTCCTTAATATATTCTTGAAATTCAGGATATTCGATATATTTCGAATATGAATCAATAGGATTTACTGCAGGATAACGCTTTCTATCGGCACGTTCTTGCTCGAGGGCATAGAAACAGCGAGCTACTTTCTTTGTATTCTCTGTTACTGGCTCCTTCAAGTTACCACCAGCTGGTGATACAGTACCGATAAAGGTGATAGAACCAGTTTCTTCATTATTTAGCTTCACATAGCCTGCACGACCATAGAAGTTGGAGATAATAGCCGAAAGGTCCATTGGGAAGGCATCAGGCCCAGGCAGCTCCTCCATACGGTTTGACATCTCACGAAGTGCTTGTGCCCATCGCGAAGTAGAGTCGGCCATCAACAACACTTTTAGTCCCATCGAACGATAGTATTCGCCAAGTGTCATAGCTGTATATACTGAAGCCTCGCGAGCCGCTACTGGCATGTTAGAGGTATTAGCGATGATGATAGTACGCTCCATCAGTTTTCTGCCTGTATGTGGGTCAACCAATTCGGGAAACTCAGTAAAGATTTCCACAACCTCGTTGGCACGTTCGCCACAAGCTGCAATGATTACGATATCAGCTTCCGCCTGTTTTGATATAGCATGTTGAAGCACTGTTTTACCCGTACCGAAAGGACCAGGAATAAATCCGGTACCACCTTCTACAATTGGGTTGGCAGTATCAATCACACGCACACCTGTTTCCAGCAATTTAAAAGGACGTGGCTTTTCTTTGTAATTCACCATGGCTTTCTTTACTGGCCATTTCTGAATCATATTGATTTGGACATCATTTCCTTCTTCATCAGTCAGGACAGCCACTACATCTTCAATCTTGTAATCACCTTCAGCAACAATAGATTTAACAGTAGCTATACCTTTTTGAGTAAAAGGAGACATGATTTTCAGGGGTTGGAAGTTTTCATCCACTTCGCCTAGCCAAGCCGAAGCACCTACTTTATCACCTACCTTCACGATAGGTTTAAAGTGCCATAGTTTTTCTTTATCAAGTGGATAAGTGTATTCGCCTCTTTTGAGGAAAGTACCCGTCATCTTATCCAAATCATTTTGCAGACCATCATAGTTTCTTGAAAGCATACCAGGGCCTAAAGTTACTTCGAGCATGTGTCCTGTAAACTCTACTTCCGATCCTACTTTCAGTCCACGTGTACTTTCAAAAACCTGTACATATACTTTAGCACCTACAACTTTAATAACCTCAGCCATCAACCTATCGCCACCAGTCGAAATATAGCATATCTCATTTTGTGATACAGGTCCGTCAGCTACAAGGGTTACCATATTAGCAATAACACCACTAACTGTTCCTTTTGTTATCATATTTTTCAATATTATTATTTATCTAAATTCAGCAGGAATCTGAACCTCATCTTTCAGGCCATCTATGATATTTCTGAAGATAGTGTTTCCCATATCCTTATCTAATGAAATCCATCTTTCTATCATCTCGATTTGCACAATAAACACAAAGAGTTTTTCAATAGAAAAATAGGCAAAAAACGAGTTATCGTCCATCCAGTTCCAACGTAAAAGGTCCAATCTTTTTTCGCGTTCCACTAGCTCCGTTTCCTCGCTTATCTTAAGTACTGTATCAAAATAGTCCACCTCATTAGCAATACCAAAGTCGCGAGCACCCGATGTACGTAGTGCGTCACAAATCTCTGTATTTCCTATCACGCCATCCACCACATTCCATTGATATTTACGCGATATCAATGCTACCAATATATTATTGATATTTAGGTTGTATTCAAACCATTGCGATACGAACTCATTCTTACATCCTCTTGCATAATCAAAATACAGGGAAGTCAGCCTATCTTCAATCAATACATCTTCATGTAAAGACTGTTGATAGAAATCCGCAATAAATTTCGCTAGATATGATGGAAATTGCAATGGATTGATAATATTGCCTTCTTTGATAGCATCAATATATTCAACTAACTCATCGGCAGTATATTTGCCACGTTTATCAAAGTCTTCTTTATTGGAGAGTAGACACAACACATTTTTATTATCATACTGAAATAGAAAAAGATCAATCAATTCTTTATCAGTTGAGGATAGTGCCGGATAGATATCAGTTTTAAAGTCGTCTATCGAGTAGTTTAATTTCGTATCATCTAATGCGAGTTCGGGCAGACTAGCTACTAAGTAGTAATAATTCTTAGCCATAACTAGTTAATATTTAGAATAGCATATTTATTAACTGTGGTCTCAGAAAAGCTTTAAAGTAATTGATAAATTCTTCTTCTCCAAAATTAATCTTATACGATCCATCTGCTGGCGATATGGTGAAAAGCGTCTTTATACCATTGACTTCCTTGATTTCTACTCCTTTATCAAGCAATTCTTTTGCATGAACGGTGAAGTAAGCCTTAAGTGTATCGGCATCTGCTGTTGATATTACAATAGGCTCATCTTTGCTCCATTTTGCAGCCAGTGACACAATGAAAGCATTCAATGAATCGGGGCTTGAAGTGAAGCTATTAACCGCTTCTTTTACAATCTTGTCAGTAATAAGATTTGTAATTTCTGATTTTATAGCATTTACGGCTTGTCCGCCAAATAGTTTAATTTCAGATTTCGTATTGTCCATCAGTTCATTTGCCGACTTCTGTGCTGCTTCAATAATACCTTGAGCTTGCTTCTGAGCCTCATCAATGATATTCTTTGATTCTTCTTGAGCATTTGCGATAAGGCGCTGTGCTTCTTCATTTCCTTTTTCAACGCCTTCACGATAAATTTTATCGGTCAACTCTTGAATTTTATTTTCCATATCTACGGATTATTTAGAAGTTTATATTATTAAATTCTTAGGAACATAGTACTCGAAAGATTCGCGCCAAATGTACAAAATAACATTTAAAACCAAAAGAAAACAATCGAAAATCGGCAAATATGGTATAATAAAGCACATTCTGTAATATAGACATTACAACATAGAAAAAGGGATAGGTTTTTATTTAAAAAAACTCCTATCCCATACCTTTTAAACATTTACACAGAAAACTTACTTGAATCTCTTTCTTTTTATAAAATCTCCTGAAAACAATCCTAATCCTATTAAAAACATAACATTATCTGAAAACAATCTTTACCTCATTTTACTAATCGCTATCAAATACCTACCTCTTTCTTCTTATATATATTATTAGGTTCTTCATTATCATTATGACCTATATCATTATACGAAATCTCTTAACTCATTTTGCAGTTTCTGACGTGTAAAAAATATACGGCTTTTCACTGTTCCGAGTGGTAATTGCAGGCGTTCCGCAATTTCGCGATATTTAAATCCTGACACATGCATAGTGAAGGGAACTTTATATTCGCGAGGCAATGCATTTATCACCTTTCTCATCTCCTTCAAATCGTAAGATGAAATCGTAGTTTCCAGACCCGAATCCTGAGACAAATTCAAATGATACAGATTATCGGTTTGATCCACATATGTTTGATCACGAATCACTTTACGATAATTATTTATGAAAATATTGCGCATTATCGTATACATCCATCCTTTGAAGTTAGTGTCTGGCTCATATTTATCTTCATTATCCAATGCTTTCAAGGAAGTTTCTTGCAATAAATCATTTGCCTCTTCTCGGTCAGATGTTAACTTATATGCAAATCTTAGTAACTCTTCCTGCAATCCTAATAAATCTTTCTTAAAACTAACACTTTTCATAATCTGCACGCTTTAAAGGTTTAAGTTTCGTATCAATCACAATGCAATATTAGTGAATGTTAGCAATGTGGATGGGTCTAAGATTGACAATTAAATGGGGATAAACTCTCAAATGATAGTTTTCAGGTTATTTTTGATAGTTTTTTCCCCATTTTTTCACGATTTAATACACCTCAATGTGATTTTAGCCTAATTTTGCCTACATATTAAATAAAATACACTCATATAAAGTTATATTTTATGAAACTACAGAAAAAACTATTTCTCTTATTAATTGCAATTATCACCTTGATTCCTACAACTTATGGACAAGGTCTGAAGGCATTCCAATTAAAAAATGGCCTTACAGTACTTATTTGGGAAGATGATACCAAAACCGATGTTTTTGGTATGGTAGGTGTCAGAGCAGGTTCAGCCAATGATCCTGAAGAATATACTGGTTTAGCGCATTATCTTGAACACGTTATGTTCAAAGGTACACAAAAGATTGGTTCACTAGACTGGAACATCGAGGGGCCTATCTATGAACAAATTATAGCTAAATACGATGAAATGGCCGAAGAAACTGACCCTGCAAAAAAAGAATTAATCGGCATGGAAATCAATCAGCTCACGATGGAAGCTGCAAAGTATAGCATCCAGAATGAGTTATTTAATTTGTATGAGGGTATGGGTGGTAAAGGTGTAAACGCTGCAACTGGACCAGACAGAACATTCTATCACAATTCATTCCCTAGCTATCAAGTAAACAAATGGTTGGAAATCTCGTCACAGCGCTTCATCAATCCAGTATTTAGAGCCTTCCAGCCTGAACTAGAAACTGTTTATGAAGAATATAATAGAGGTAAAGACGAAATTTCGCGAATACGCTATGAATACATCAACGACAAAGCCTATGAGGGTCATCCTTATTCACGTTCTGTCATAGGCTTGGGAGAGCATCTTAAGAATCCTCGTCTTAGCCAACTCATCAAATTCTACGAAAACTGGTATACTGCCAATAACATGGTACTTATCATTGCTGGTAATGTTAAAGCTGATCAGATTAAAGGTCGTATAGCATCTACATTCGGTAAATTGCCACAAGGAGACAATCCTACAAGAAAGGATTATGGAGATTTGGCCATAAAAGGGCATAAACAATATTCCGCGAAAATCAGTAATTATCCATCGTCATGCCTCGTGTATAATGGCGTTCCAGCAGGGCATCCAGACGAAATACCATTGCAAATAGCTCTTTCTCTTCTAAGCAATAATAACAGTACAGGAGCTTTGGACAAACTTACTATTGATGGAGAAGTGACTTTTGCTTCAGCAGGTTTGCAAAGCTTAAAGGATGCTGGTCGTATAAAAATAGATTTTATGCCTCTATATGACAACAGTCAAAGACGCTATGAATCGAACAAAAGCGCTGAAAGAAAAGTATTAAAGGCAATCCAACAAATAGCTAAAGGCGATATAGAAGACTGGATGTTCAATTCGATTAAGCTTAACATGTGTCGCACATATGATATTGCCATGGAATCCAACAGCAAGATCGCAGAAAGTTTACTTCAAACATTTATCGAAGAAAGTGATCTTGGCGATTTTCTAAACTACAAAGATATTGTTATGGCTATAACGCCCGAAGATATCAAACGAGTTGCACAAACCTATCTCAATAACGATTATATTTCTATTTATATCGAGCAGGGCAAAAGCGGAAAGAAAGAAAAAATTCAGAAGCCAGGTTATGCACCTATCGATTCGCCAATAGGTCAACAATCATTATATGCACAGCAATTCAAAACCCTTCCTATCGGACAGGTTGATGAAAAATATTTAGATTTTGCTGATATTCAAATCAAAAACATTAATGACAAATCTAAACTATTCTACACCTATAACCCTCAAAACCAGGTATTCAACCTGACGCTTCGCTATGGGGTTGGTGAAAAGGAATTTCCTCAACTAGGCATTGCAGCCAATTTAATGAATAGTGCAGGCATCATGGGATTATACGATGCGCAAGATCTTAAAAAGGAAATGGGTAATCTTAATGTTATGTGTAGCGTATCGGCTGATGATGATTATCTATATGTAGCTATGCAAGGGTATGAAAACAATTTGGTAGAAGCTTGCCAACTACTATCACGCCAGATTTTCATGCCGAAACTGGATGAAAAACAACTTAACAGAATTAAAGGTAGTATCTTGGGTGGCCGTCAGCAAAGAAAAAATGATGTGAGGACTTTGTCTAATGCACTTAATGAATATCTTTGCTATGGTGATCAATCATCTTATATTACTGAGTTGACAGATAAAGAGATTTATGAATTAGGCATTTCAAATCTAACTGGGGATATCAATCGTGCGACCAATTATGAGGCAGAAATTTTCTATACAGGTACTTTACCTTTCGAAACTGTATATCAGGTATTAAGTAATAATCTACCTCTTGTAGCCAACGAAAAGTCATCTTTATCACCATCGCAAAGACCAATGAGTGATGTCAAAGAAAACATAGTTTACTTCTTACCAAACAATGATGTTGAGCAAGCACAGATTTATTTCTATATGCCTTCTTTGGAGTATACAAAAGAAAATGATGTACTGATGAATGCATTCTATCAATATTTTTCTGGTTCATTCAACGGTCTTGTTATAAACGAGCTACGCGAAAAACGTTCAATGGTCTATAGCAGTTATGGCTTTTTACAAAAGCCTGTGCTTCCAGGAAATCCGTCTTATTTTGTAGGACAAATTGGCACACAAAATGACAAAGCCAACGAAGCGTTAAGCGTGTATATGGATCTTTTGCGCAATATGCCCGAACTTCCCGAACGTATGGACAACATCAGAAGTTATATGAAACAAGAAACATTGACTACACATCCTAACTTCCGTCAGAAAGCACAATACTTTGAGTATTATAAACGCATGGGTTATGAACAAGATCCTGCCATAGAGAATGTTCCCAAAATAGACAATCTTAGCTTTGAAGATCTAATGGCATTCTACAACGAATACATCAAAGATAAACCCGTAGCTATTGCAATCATGGGCAATCCTAAAATGATTGATCTAGACAAACTTAAAGAGTTTGGAAAAGTAGTGCGTATCAATGAGAAGCGTCTATTCAATTCTAAAGACAACTTATTCTAGTCTTAAGAAGATTATATAAATAAAAAAACAGCCAGCATCAGTAATGCTGGCTGTTTTTTTATTTATATCGTATCATTATTCAGTAGGTTCACCTTTCAATGTAGGTAGGCAGATATGATATTTCACAGCTAAAATACGGGTCATAAACACACCCACACCACTTACTATCTGCGTCAATATAGGATCAACATTGAAGGAATAGCAAATCCAATAAATCACCCCTCCCACAACGCAAGCCATGGCATAGATTTCTTTTCTGAATATAAGAGGTATTTCATTGATCAATACATCACGAATCACACCACCAGCTGCACCAGTCAATGTACCCATTACTATAGCTACCCAAAAAGGGTAGCCCAAAGCTATACTCTTCCCTACACCTACTACTGTAAACAAAGCTAGGCCCACGCTATCGAAAACAAAAAAGGTATTGTGTAAATGTATGAGATGCCTACCAAACAAGATTACAGTAAGCAAAGCCAATCCAGTACATATCAGATAGATAGGATCTTGCATCCATCCTGGGGTCACACCCAGTAATAAATCTCGGATGGTACCACCTCCAATGGCAGTAACTAATCCCACAACATAAGCACCAAACCAATCAAATCGCTTGGCCGAAGCCAGACGAATACCACTAATAGCAAAAGCAAAGGTTCCAATAAAGTCTAAAATCTGTACAAACGTAGGCATATCCTCATTTTTTGTGTGCAAAGAAACAAATAAATTCCATGAGAAACTGTATTTTTGTTTTATAAATAACGAATACGAAAAAATGAGAATTACCATTGTTGCAGGAGCTCGTCCCAATTTCATGAAGATCGCTCCTATTGTTCGCGCCATCGAAACTGCGCAAAACCAAGGGAAAACCATTTCTTATAGATTGGTCTACACAGGTAAAAAGGGTGATACCAGTATTGATGCTGCACTTTTCTCTGACTTACAGATAAAATCTCCTGATGCCTATCTTGGCATAGAGTCCAATGACTCTATCGAACTAGCTGCTAACATCATGCTTGCCTTTCACCGTGAATTGAACGAGCACCCCGCGCACGTGGTGATAGTGGTTGATGACTTGACGCCTACCATGAGTTGTGCTATTGTTGCCAAGAAATCGGGTGCTAAGGTAGCCCATCTTGTCGCTGGTACCCGCTCATTTGATATGTCTATGCCCAAGGAAGTAAATCGTATGATCACGGATGGTTTATCAGATTATCTATTCACTGCCGGTGTCAATGCCAATAGAACATTGACACAATCGGGCACCGAAGTAAAAAATGTATTTTATGTAGGTAATATTCTCATCGATAATATCCGCTTCAGTCGCAATCGCACCATTGAGCCCATGTGGTTTAGATCTATGGGCGTACACAAAGGCCAATATCTATTGTTGACGCTTAACCGTCGCACTTTGTTAAACGACCATGTAACATTGAAAATGCTCCTTGAAAAGCTTATTGCCAAAGCCAATGGAATGCCTATCATCGCACCTGTACATACATATGTACGCGATGCCATCATGAAGTGTGGTTTACCACAAAACTCCATACAACTTTTCCCATCTCAAAGCTATTTAGCATTTGCCTTCCTGATGAACAATGCTAAAGGTGTGATAAGCGATTCTGGAAATATAGCTGAGGAAACTACATTTCTTGGTGTTCCTTGTATCACACTCAATAATTATGCTGAACACCCCGAAACTTGGAGACAAGGCACTAATGAATTAGTTGGAGAATCGCCTGAGAAGTTTGACATAGCATTGACCCAACTATTAAAGAACGAGTGGAAAAAAGGAGAATTACCTGAACGTTGGGATGGACGCACAGCCGAACGCATCATACAGATATTGCTAGAGAATTAAAATACACATAAACTTTTCGTTTAACGAAACTCTTAAAACCGCTTTGTATGAAAGATTTAAATCAGTTAATCGACTTAGGACGTCAATGGTTTGGTGAGAATTATAACAAGCTCTTACCAAAAATTAAAATGTATGCCAAACAAGTTGGTCGCGTGGCCGCAAAACCTGTACTTGAGCTCTATTTCGTGCTGAAAGAAGACAGCACTCCGCGTTCCGAAAAAGCATGGATCATAGCTGCACTAGCTTATATATTCGTACCACTCGATCTGATTCCTTTCCGAAAGTTCGGTTTACTCGGTTGGCTTGACGAAGCAGCGGCCATCGCCTTTGCTTATAATAAAGTTAAAAAGCATATCACGCCACAAATCAGTTTTGAAGTAGACCGTTTACTCGACTTATGGTTCTCTGATAATATTGTTGAAGTGATATAAAATCAAGCAGCCTTACTCACAGCTTCGACCAAGCATGGTCAGCATGGTGAATAGCCGTGGCCACATCATAGATGAACCACACTCTATAAGATGAGTAAAATCTTACAATATCATAAATCAAAAAGAGGTGTATCTCCATTGGGGATACACCTCTTTTTGATTATTCCTACTTTTATTTCATCATGGCTTTTCGGCTACGCTCCACTGTTTCGCTTGCTTACATTTCATCATCAGAGTTTGGTCGGCTATCTGCACTCTGAAATCACCAGTTTCAATTACCCATTTACCATCAGGCGCAACAAAAGCTAAATCAGCGGCTTTAATTGTCATCGTCACTTTCTGAGTTTCACCCGGCTGCATTTCAATTTTATCAAAAGCACGCAAACGACGCACATCTGGCGTAACAGATGCTACTAAATCTGAGACAAAGAGCAGCAAACTCTCCTTACCTACGCGATTTCCGGTGTTTTTCACATTGAAACTAAAAGTCAAATCATCCCATGGATCAAATTCTGTCTTATCCACACTTAAATCACTATATTGAAAAGTAGTATAGCTTAATCCAAATCCAAAAGGATATTGTACATCGGTCTGTGCATTATAGTCATATACACCATCCATTGTAGCAGCACTCTCAGAAGGCTTATGATCATAAGTGATAAGCGAGTTTGGATATTTAGGGTAAGTATAAGGCAGTTTTCCACTAGGATTCACATCGCCATAGAGCACATTGGCCAATGCATCTCCACCATAATTGCCAGGAAGATAGATGTGAACTACAGACTTAACCAATGGTTCTATTTTTGAGATGATACGTGGACGCCCTTCATTAAGTACCAAAATGATAGGTTTCCCCGTTTTAGACAATGCGGTGATCAAATTTTGCTGATTGTCCGAAAGATACAGATCATTGAGATTACCGGGAGTTTCACAATAAGAGTTTTCACCGATACAAGCGATAATATAATCCACACCGCGAGCAGCTGCTACTGCCTGTTCTATAGTAGGTGCTAATTCCTCATGATACTTACCTGCGTGATTGTAACCTACACCTTGACTGAAGATTACATTTTCTATTCCAACCTTATTTTGTACAGCTTTAAGTATTGTATTATACTTAGCTGTATGCTTGTCAGCTATTTCACCTTGCCATGAATAAGACCATCCCCCATTGAGCGTACGCATCGAATTAGCATTAGGACCAGTAATCAAGACTTTCGCTTTTGTCGACAAAGGTAGTGTGGCAGCTTCATTCTTAAGCAACGTGATAGCTTCTTCGGCAGACTGTAAAGCAACTTGCGCATGGGTTTCACTTCCAAAAAGTGGATAATCTTTCGCACTCCAATAAGGTTTATCGAAAAGGTTAAGGCGGTATTTCATGCGGAGTATTCGACGCACCGCATCATCAATACGGCTTATCTTCACCGTTCCTTCGTTTACTAACTCCTTTAACAAAATACAAAATTCCCATTCGTAAGGCACCATAGACATGTCAATTCCTGCATTGATAGCCAAAGCGATAGCCTCTTTCTTGGTAGCTACAATCTTATCACGTGTATAGATATTATTGATATCATTCCAGTCTGTAACTATCACGCCATCCCAGTTAAGATCATCTTTCAACCATTCTTGCAAATATTTATGGCTGGCATGTAGAGGCTCGCCATCATTTACAGCCGAGTTGACCATCACTGAAAGTGCGCCGGCACGAATGGCCTGTACAAAAGGTTCGAAATGACGTTCGCGCATCTCACGATCTGTGATCATTGAAGGAGTGCGGTCTTTTCCAGAAACAGGAGCACCATATCCCATATAGTGTTTCAAGCAAGCAGCTACCTGATCATTGCCCAAAAGATGCGGATCAGCACCCTGATAACCTTCTACGCAAGCTACTCCCATCTGCGAGACTAAGTAAACATCTTCACCATAAGTTTCCCATATTCTGGACCAAGCAGCATTGCGCCCTAAATCAATAACGGGAGAAAAATTCCAAGGTATATTAGAGGCTTTTGTTTCGTAGGCAGTTATCTCTGCACCTTTGCGCACTAAGTTGCGATTAAAGGTGGCACCCATTGCTATTTCTTGAGGGAAAAAAGTGGCATCCATAGTATAGGTTGCACCATGAATCTCATCCGCACCATAAATAGTAGGAATACCCATTACATCTATTGATTTTTTTTGAAGTGTCGAAACGATATATTCCCACTCGTCGACTGTTTGTGCCGTATTAGCGGGCACATTCAGAAATGATCCAATCTTATATTTACCTATGGCAGAGTCCAAAAAAGCTTCATCGAACTGCAAGGGCAGAAAACTGCTAAATGGATTGGGACCTTTACTTACTACATCAATTGTAAGCTGTGTCATCTGACCGATTTTCTCTTCAAGTGTCATCTTTGACAAGATTTTCTCAATCTTATCCTCAGTAGCTTGCGCTTCATTCGAAGAATGTTTTGGTTTGTTTTCCACACATCCTACAAGAGCTGCGACAACGAAAGCCAATACTAGTTTGTTCCTCATAATACGATTTATATTTAATAGATTAACATTGTAGTGAAATGCATTATAAAATGCAACCGAAGATATTCCTTTTAATCCTTATATACAAAATGTTATTAAAATATTTTGGGTATAAAATGTAAAGAACAGAGTAATATAAACGAAAAGCCCTCTGGAAATCATTCTGATTTTCAGAGGGCTAACTTATAAAGAATAAATTCTAAAATTATTGTTCTATCTTTTCTTGCTGACCAAACTGCTTAAACTTAAATATATTAATCAGTTCTGATAGTGCATAAACAAGGCTGGAAATACCGATGATAAGGAATGCAGTATGAAGAGCGTCATTAGGTGAAAAGACAACCACAATACCGGCAATCAATACTAAAGAAGGAATAATGTAAAAAGCTCCGGGAACTCGGACACTTTTTCGCGCAGTTATGAGTGAGGCAATTTGAAATATTCCAGCAAGAATCAGTATGAAGCCTAGCAGAAACATGATGATATTCGTGAAAAAGCCAGGCATTATGACCAGCCATAATCCAAACAGCAAACTTCCTAATCCTTCGAAAGGCATACGCGCTGCTGGATTCTTTTTTGAGCGACTTGTAGTATATCCAACCAAAGAAACAACTCCGGATATCAGGAATAATATACCAATAGTAATTACTATAAAGTTAGCAGCATCGTTTGGCCATATCACAAGAATCAATCCTACAACCAAAGCGAAAAGGAATCGCATTAAGGGGTAATTTGTTTTCATAAATACTTTATTTTTTTTAGTTTGTATCAATAATTAATCAACGCATTGAACCTCCTATTATATCAAGTAACTCATTTGTTATAGCTTGTTGTCTACCTTTATTATACTGCTTTGTAAGATCCTGAATCAAATCATTGGCGTTATCAGTAGCACTCTGCATGGCCAACATCCGAGCAGCTTGCTCGGACGCATCTGAGTCGACGGCTGCTGTATACATTTTATGACAAAGCACCTGTGGTAACAGATTGGCTATGAGCTCTTCTACAGAAGGCTCGACAATATAGTCATTTATTGTTGATTTATCATCAGCCTCGACTGTTTCTTCTTCTTTTTCTATCTCGACAAGATCAATTGGTAAAAAATTCTCGCGCAAAAGCAACTGTTGAGCTACTGATTTATAGTGATGATAAATCAGCTCCACTCGATCTACATCCTTGGCTACAAACTGCTCCATTAATTGATGAGCAAGTGTTGACGCTTCTTCATAGTTGGGTTTATCGGCAAGGTGCTGATAACTGCCTTCCGTCTTAAACCCCATTTTACGAATGGCCTCCTCCACTTTTTTCCCCACCGGATATATAAGGATGTTATCTTGACCCAACTTGCGATATTCACCTATCAGATGAAGAAACATTTTGATGACGTTTGCGTTAAAAGCACCGCACAACGAACTGTTTGACGAAAATAGAACTAAAGCAACGCGTTTGACCGACCGCAGCTGAACATAAGGTGATTCAATGTCCATATCACCACTTAAGAAACTACGCAGAATCTTATCTAGCTGTCGCTGATAAGGCAGCATATTTTCAATCAGATTCTGTGCTCTGTGCAGCTTTACTGAAGCAATCATCTTCATGGCCGAAGTGATTTTAAGCGTACTCTGTACAGAGTTGATACGACTTCTTACCTCTCTTAATGATGCCATCTTTTTATTCCTTTAATTTTCACTATGCCCTTTATCAGGTATATTGTTTAGCTACTAACTCAGCGGTATCCCTTATTCCTTTCTCAACATTTTCATCAATCACTCCTGTCTTGAGTATATCTAGCACATCTGACTGATGATTGATCGCAAGGGTTTCGAGGAAGCTACGTTCAAAATCATGTACTTTATCAAGAGGCACATTCCGCAATAGTCCATTTACGCCACAATAGAGAATCGCAATTTCCTTTTCCACGGGCATAGGACTATATTGAGGTTGTACCAGAAGCTGTGCATTCTTTTGTCCCTTATCAATAATAAGAGCAGTAACTGGATCCATATCTCCACTAAATTTAGAGAAAGCTTCTAATTCCCGATACTGCGCTTGGTCGATTTTTAAAGTACCGGCAACTTTCTTCATCGCTTTAATCTGCGCATTTCCACCGACACGCGAGACAGATATTCCCACATTTATTGCTGGCCGATTTCCTTGATTAAACAAATCCGTATCCAAAAAGATTTGACCATCTGTGATGGAAATAACATTGGTTGGAATATAAGCCGAGACATCACCAGCCTGAGTTTCAATGATAGGTAATGCAGTAAGTGAACCACCACCCGTCACTATATCCTTGATTGATTCTGGAAGATCATTCATCTGTCTAGCCACTTCGGGCTGATTGATGATACGAGCAGAACGCTCTAGAAGTCGTGAATGGAGATAGAATATATCGCCTGGATAGGCTTCACGGCCAGAAGGACGACGAAGAATCAAGGAGACTTCTCGATAGGCCACAGCCTGCTTAGAAAGATCATCGTAAATGATTAATGCGTCACGGCCAGTATCACGGAAAAACTCACCTATAGCGGCACCCGCGAAAGGAGCGTAATATTGCAAAGCAGCCGGATCACCAGCTGTTGCAGCTACTATAATGGTATAATCTAATGCGCCATAGTTTCTTAGTGTATTCACAATTGAAGCTACAGTTGATCCCTTCTGTCCTATAGCCACATAGATACAATAAACAGGCTTCCCTGCCTCATAATTAGAACGCTGATTAATTATAGTGTCAATCGCAACTGCGGTCTTCCCTGTCTGGCGATCGCCAATTATCAATTCGCGCTGACCACGCCCTATTGGTATCATTGCATCAATAGCCTTAATACCTGTTTGTAAAGGCTGATTTACAGGTTGTCGAAAGATTACGCCTGGGGCTTTTCGTTCCAAAGGCATATCATAAAGCTGCCCCGTTATTTCACCTTTGCCATCAAGGGGAACACCCAATGGATCGATAACACGTCCCAACATACCCTCACCTACTCGGATAGAAGCTATTCGTTTGGTTCGTTTCACCGTAAACCCCTCCTTAATCTTATCGGTGGGTCCAAGCAGTACAGCGCCCACATTATCAACCTCAAGATTCATCACAATAGCCTTAATGCCATTATCAAACTCCAGAAGCTCATTGGACTCAGCGTTAAGCAATCCATATATGCGTGCTACGCCGTCGCTCACCTGCAAAACTGTACCAATTTCGTCCAGCTTCATACGGCTGTCAATACCCTCTAATTGACGTCGCAATATATCGGAGACTTCACTAACATTTATATTTTCTTGCATTATACAATTCTCCTATTTTTATCAATAAACTGTTGCCTTACTCGTTTTAATTGTGAGGCAATGCTAGCATCTAAACGCATCCAGTTATAATCAAAAATAAATCCTCCTTCTATTGAAGGGTCAACAACGGTTTCCATTTCCATACGCAAATGTAATACCACACCTGCTGCACGTCGAATGCGTTCTTCAGTATTGCGATCTACAGGAACTGCTGTTATCAATTTGCCAATTCCTATATGTGCATAAGCCCGATATAGTTCAAGAAAAGAAAGGCACATGAAATGCAGAATCTCTTCTCTATGATTTTTAAGTACTAAAGTAATGAAACGCGAATACTCATGGCTCACACTCTGGTCACCTGCTGCAGCGGTACAAAGCAAACTATATTTATCACGAATACTTAGCACAGGATTCCCTAATGCTTCCTTCATTTCAGGAAACTTAGAAAGGCTTCTTGATAATGTACCCATTTCTTGATATAATACCTCTTCTTTAGCTGTATCCTTCGCATACTCCATCAATGCTTTAGCATAGCGTGATGAAACAATCCCTATATCCATAATTACCTATTAAAAAGTTAAGCAATCATCAATTTCTATTGTTTAATACCTCATCAAGCATACGGTCAATTGTTGCCATCTGCTCACCATCCTCGTTAAGCTTTTCACGCAATACCTTCTCGGCTATATCTACAGACAGCATGGCCACCTGTTTACGAATATCACGAATCGCTTCTTCCTTCTCTTCCTGGATCTGCTTTTTGACATCATCCAACTCTTTTTGTGCTGCCGCCTGCGCCTTATCACGAGCTTCATTGATAATCTTATCTCGTTCTTGCAAAGCTTCTTTCAAGATACGACCTTGTTCTTTATTGGCTTGCATCATTATTGCTTCACCTTGAGCTTTAAGGCTTGCTAACTGTTCGTTGGCTTGCTTGGCCACCTCAAGCGAATGATCAATAAACTCTTTCCGTTCATCCACTGCTTTTATGATCACAGGAAATCCCCATTTCCATAAAATGAATAAAACAATTCCAAAAGAGATGATCATCCAGAATATTAAACCGCTTTCGGGTAATAAAAGTGACATAAGACAGGATTTTTAAATGAATAATATCAAAAGGCAAACTACAACGGCCAATAAAGCCACACCTTCAATCAGTGCCGCAACAATAATCATATTATTGCGGATGTCGCCAGCTGCATCGGGTTGACGGGCAATGGCCTCCATAGCCGACTGTCCAATTTTACCAATTCCCAAACCTGCACCAATCACTACTAGACCAGCGCCTATTGCTGCACCAAGTTTTGCGATAGCTCCGCTAGCTACTGCTGCTTGCATTAATACTGATAGTAACATAATAATCTAAGTTTTAAAAGTTTATATTTCTTCATTTTTATCTTTTTTCCCATGTTCCTGAGCCAGCCCAATAAAAACGGCTGAGAGCATCGTAAATACATAAGCTTGAATGAAAGCCACTAACAGTTCGAGTGCATTCATAAATATATTAAACAGCACTGACGCTAGGGTAAAGCCCGTAATCATGGCAGCTCCCATGCTCGCAGATATAAAAATAAGACTAGACAATACTAACATGGCCATGTGTCCAGAAAGCATATTTGCAAAGAGACGGATCATAAGCGCAAAAGGCTTTGTGAAGATGCCGAAAAGCTCAATAAATGGCATCATAGGGAAAGGTGCTTTAAGCCACCAAGGCACATCAGGCCAGAATATTTCCTTCCAATAATGTTTGGTCCCAAAAATATTGATAGCCAAGAATGTGCATATAGCCAATACCATAGTGATAGCTATATTACCTGTGACATTGGCGCCCCATGGGAAGAATGGAATCAAGCCTACCAAATTATTAAATAAGATAAAGAAGAAGGCGGTCAACAGGTAGGGTGAGAATTTTCTCCATTTTGGACCTACACATCCTTTTACTATATCATCATTAATCATCAGAATAATCATTTCCATAAACCCTACAAAGCCACCTGGAGCTGCTTTCGTTACATCATGCTTTCTATACCATCTAGCTATGCACAATATGATTATTATAAGTAATAAACTATTGAATATCAATGCAAATGCGACCTTTGTTATTGACAAATCAACTGGACGCTCTATTATACCATTGTTGTCATAAACGATTTTTCCCTCGTATTCTGTTCCTGCTGGAGCTATGTAGAAGCCTTCATAAATCCCATTATTATGATGTAAACGTGATGATAGAAAACAGTGCCAACCCGTCACCTTGCTTCGAACAATAATAGGTAAGGGGACTATCAACTCTTTTTCACCAATATTTGTAATATGCCATTCATAAGAATCTCCTATGTGACTAAATACAATTTCTTTCACATCGACTGTATTGACTTGCTCTTCTGCAGCCGTCAACCCTTCAGACTGAGCGCAAACATAGTTTACACTTAATAAAAATATTATTACTGAAAGAAATAAATTTATATATTTATGAAACAATATCATTTCCAATCTCCTTATTATTTATTTCATCTACAACAGGTCTAGAAACATTCCAAGTCTTAATATCGACACCCAAATAAATAAAATAATTGATGACAAAGGCTATCGTTAATTCGACAGCTGATTGGCGCTGAAACCAACAATAGATAATTAACAGAATTATTGATATAACTAGCTTCAGCATCTTTAAACCCATAAACACTATCATTCTATTTTGAGGTGTACGATTCTTTTCGTCTATCTTATAAAATATCAAAACACTGAATAGAAAAAAGTATATGGGTATAACTGGATAAAAAGGAAAATAAAAAGTAGGAAAGCAGAAATAAAAGACCACACTGCTTATCAAACTCCATAATATAGTGAATAAAAGCATTGCTGATATATATCTAGATATTATTCTCGTTCGTTCCATAATTCCATTTCCTCTATTTTAATTTTAACTGATACAAACAGAAACAAGGTTATCACTCATTTCAATGAAACCACCTTTTATGTCCAATTCATGTTTATTGCCGTCAGGTGTGACATATTCAACCTTTCCTTGTTGTAAAGAAGATACTATGGGAGCATGTCTTGGTAATATGGTGAATGACCCTAAAGAACCTGGCAATATCACTTGTTCTATTTCGCCTTCATACAAAGTAGCTTCAGGCGAAACTATACTCAAACGTAATATATCATCCATTTAATCAAATATTATTGTTGATTAGCTTGCTCCAATAACGCTTTTCCCTTAGCCATTGCCTCTTCTATCGTTCCGACATTTAAGAAGGCTTGTTCTGGTAAATCATCAACTTCCCCATCTAGAATCATCTTAAATCCTTTAATAGTATCCTCTATCGACACCATAACACCAGGCACACCCGTGAACTGCTGTGCAACCGCAAAGGGTTGTGACAAGAAGCGCTGTACTCTCCTGGCGCGGTTAACAACAGTTCGGTCGTCATCAGACAATTCTTCCATACCTAGAATGGATATAATATCTTGTAACTCCTTGTTTCTTTGTAAAATTTGCTTTACACGCTCTGCCACATCATAATGCTCTTGACCCACTATATGAGGGTCCAAGATACGAGAAGTTGATGCCAAAGGGTCTACAGCCGGATAAATACCTAATTCGGTAATTTTACGATCTAGTACTGTGGTGGCATCAAGATGCGTAAAAGTAGTTGCAGGAGCTGGGTCAGTTAAATCATCAGCTGGTACATACACCGCCTGAACAGATGTAATAGAGCCATAACGCGTAGAAGTGATCCGTTCTTGCATCGCACCCATTTCTGTTGCCAATGTTGGCTGATAACCTACAGCGGATGGCATACGTCCCAAAAGAGCAGAAACCTCAGCACCAGCTTGTGTGAAACGGAATATATTGTCAATGAAAAAAAGAATATCTCTAGGACCATCTCCATCTTTATGGCTATCTCTAAAAGATTCAGCCACAGTTAATCCTGAAAGAGCTACAGAAGCACGTGCACCTGGCGGTTCATTCATCTGTCCGAAAACTAAAGTTACTTGAGACTTCTCCAATTCATTATGATCAACTTTGGAGAGATCCCAATGTCCTTTTTCCATACTTTCTCGGAACTCATCTCCATAACGTATTACACCCGACTCAATCATTTCACGCAATAGGTCATTGCCTTCGCGCGTGCGTTCGCCAACACCTGCAAAGACAGAAAAACCATTATGCTTTTTAGCTATATTGTTGATTAATTCTTGAATAAGAACAGTTTTACCTACTCCGGCACCTCCAAACAAACCAATTTTTCCTCCTTTTGAATAAGGTTCAAGTAAATCGATTACTTTTATACCAGTAAACAATATCTCTTGTACAGTAGTTAAATCTTCAAATTTTGGTGGATCTCGATGAATAGAATATGCTCCATCTCTGTTTAGTTGATCCATTCCATCTATTTCATCGCCTATTACATTCAGCATTCGTCCCTTAACTTGTTCGCCTATAGGCATTGTTATAGGACCGCCAGTAGGTATGACTTCAATACCACGCTGCAAACCATCTGTGCTATCCATAGCTATAGTACGCACAGTGTTCTCACCAATATGCTGCTCCACCTCTACTATCAAGGTTTTACCGTTTGGTCTTTTAATTTCCAAAGCATCATGAATGCTTGGGAGAAGTAAATCAGTTTCACTTCCTTCGAAATAAACATCGACTACCGGTCCAATCACTTGTGATATACGTCCATTAACCTGTGACATAATTCAACTAAAATTTGAAGATTAGGATTAAGCAAGATTTTACCTAAAGAATAGTGTAGTCTTGCCCTTTATAGTTTACTAAAATTAAAACAATATTCTTAACGTTTGGTTCAGAAATATGGTTATACATACAACATAGCAAATGTAGGATTATATTATAAATAATAAGATGCATATTGTAGGTATTATAATTCACAAAAGAGATATTGAACTTATAATAATACATATAGACCATTTTGATGAGCTTATTTTATACTTTTACTATAATAAACGAACGTTTCGACCAATTGATAAATAATTCTATCAGATACTTTTCCAACACATCAAAGAACGAATATCCATTGATGCCCCATACTACTATACTCTATGAGAAGTATTAAGTATAAGAACTAAGTTTTAAATCTAATAATGGCAAAACGAACAGAATGCAAAAGCATTAGGGATGCATGTTCGTTCATATGACCATAGGCATCACTTAAGCTTGAATAATTTTCATAAAATAAAAAGCTAAATTAATTATAGTTCGTCCGGTAAAACAGCTCAACCAATAAACCATGGGGAGTAAATTAAATACCTTACCTTTGTATCATAGTAAAACCTCGATCAGCGACGGAAATCTATAAACAATAGTGAACGATAGGACTTCTCGAGGTGGCAAGGGATGTTTCATTGCTATAATACAGTGTGTAAAATCTGAAAACGTCATCGATACATACGATTAATTCCGTTAGAGAAAAGAGAGCAGGTTAAAAAGATAACGATGTTTTCCTAAAACTATTAGGAGCATAAACAGTTTTCATATGCAGAAACTATCCT
>CAMTPC010000053.1 GCA_947074295.1 uncultured Bacteroides sp.
GGCAAGGTGTGCTGCACCCCTACATTGGTAAAGACATTCCATCCATCATTCTCCAATCCCTGCGACTCACTCTTGAACCTCGTGTAGTTGGCGTTAAGATTCAAGTAGGCACGTGTCTTGGGTGTGACGTTCCAATTGAAATAGCCATCCAAGCCCACATTCTGCGACCTTCCTATATTTTCATAGGTCTGATAAAGGAAGTCATGATCGGCCACCATGTCATTGAGCGATGGCACCAGTTCGCCTGTTTTTACCAGACGGGTGAATGATTCTATCCCATTATTGTTATACCGATAGCGCAAAGTCGCATTCACACTGAACTTGTGAGTAAATAGACTGTAGGTTAGATTGAACGAATTGCTTTTCTCATTCTGCAAATCGGGATTACCTTTTGAGATATAGTTGGGATTCTGATCATTGATATATGGATTCAGGTACCAGATACTAGGTCGCATAATGCGCATATCATAACCGATACGAATATTGGACATGTCCGTAATCTTATAACCCAGACTACCCGATGGAACCACATCATTGAAGTTGGATGTAAAGTTCTCACCCTCACCTACCAAGAATTTGACGTGCTGCAAGGTGTGTTCGTAGCGTACACCTGTCTTCAGCATCCATTTGCCAGTCTTTAGTCCATAGCCCACATAGGCCGCAAAGATGTCATTGAGGTGTTTGTAATGGCTGCTTCGGCTATCACTGTAGACATAATCATCAGTCACGCCCTCTGCCTCAAAACGTTTGGTATCACTTATATTGTTGCGCAGGATATATTTCACACCTACATCCAGCGTGTTTATCTTGGCAAAAGGGGTAGTATAGTCGGCTTGGAATGTATGCTCATTGGTCTTGCGCTTACCATCCGAATGGAAGTTCTGCAACTGTAAGCGTTCTTCCCACTCGTGTGACATCTCTTCAGAGTTATAGTTATAGTAATTATGCGCATCGGATGTGGAAGGGCTGATATTAAGGCGATAAGAGAAGGTGAAGAAGCGTTCCTTATTCACTGCCGACATACGCTGATAGTCGATATTGGCTTGTATGTTGTACCACGAATTATTATTTTTGCTATATGATTGATAACGATAGGTAGGTGCATTGTTAATGAGCTGATAATCGTTCATCCAGTTATTTATATTCTGTTTTGAATCAAAACTACCTCCAAACAAGCCCCCTGATATCGTCAGCAGTCGCAACGTATCAATTTCGTAACTAGCTTCTAGATTACCAAACTGAAAGATACCATTCTGCGAAACCGTCCCTGTTGAATAGACACCTTCCGTCATCTTTCCGCCTTCGTCGAACCCTTCTCTGTTATCTTCAGAAATATTCTTGGGTGGTTTATGGTGATTGAGGCTATAGTTCAGCGAGAGGGTAAACTTATTCTTTTTAATCATGGCATATACACTCCCATCCTCTCTGGTATTGCTGACTCCGCCAGTAACCGTAGCGGTATATCCCTCGAACCCACCACCGACAGTAATGATATTCAAGATACCCCCTATTCCTTCAGCGTCGTACTTAGCACCAGGGTTGGTGATAACTTCAATATTCTTAATCGTATTAGCTGGCAATCCACGAAGCACCTCTTTCGGATTGTCGCTCATCATTGTATTGGGTTTTCCGTTGACATGTACCTTAAAGCTGCTACTGCCGTTTACCTGTATATTGTCCTCTCCATCAACCGTAACCAGTGGCACTTTGCGTAGCATCTCTAATACCGAGTTGGTTTGTGCGTCGGGATCATCTTCTACATTATAAGAGAGTCGATCGAGTTCGGCTTTGACCAATGGCTTTTGTGCCACAATTTCCACTTCGCCTAAGCCACGAATGGCCTCAACACTGTAGATAGTACCAAGATCGACTATGGGAGCCGAAGCATTCAAGTTGATTTGCCGCATGACTGGATCCTTACCTATCGAAGTGATTGATAGCAGATAGTCACCAGGCAGAGATTTAAAACTTTCCGAAAAGCGTCCCTGCATATCAGTAACCGCCATTTTTACAGGGTTCATCGGCAGATCAGCCTTAACAATTCGAATTGTAGCATAAGGCTCACCTTCATTTGTGAGCGAGTCTAGAAGAATTCCTTTTACCGTAAATTCTGTTACAGCAGGCGTTTGTGCATGCAAAGTCACAAACGAAAAAAGAATGAAAAGACAAAATAGTGTTTTTTTCAGCATAAAATATAGATAATAAAATAACGAATACTCATCGATACAGAGCAACAGAACCTTGCAAACACCAAACTATGTTAAACCGTATAAATACGTTTCGAACACGAGACCCAAACCGAATTAACATCAATTTAATTAATAACAAGATTAAATAAGGCAAACTCTATTTTAATAGTCGTTTATCGCAAGTATTAATCACTACAGGGCAGGTTGTTTAGTAAATTTTTAGTCTAATAAAGCATTTTATACACCAACGTTATAGAAATGTAATGATAACATCAAACATTTGAAACATAATGGGTCTAAACAAACAAATATTCACGACAGAATGTTATCGAAAAGAAGTACCTATTAGGAATTATAGGTAGCAAAATGTTATCTTTGCTTAGTTTTTCTGAACGCAGAAACTAGACGCGTATTTTTTTATTAAATAATTATATATCAAGTATGAAGAATCTTAATTATCTTAAGTTTTTTTATTTGCTTATCTGTATGATGGCAACAACTGTCTTCGTAGGTTGTGTTGATGACAACGACGACACCGAAGCGCCTTATTTGACCGTGGATCCCACCACATTGACTTTTAGCAATAGCGGAGAGCCTGCTGCCGGAAGTCAAGCTTATTTCGAGATTTCGACCAATCGTCATTGGACAGCAACTGTGCAAGACAATAAAACTTGGGTAACTCTTTCGAGCTACGAAGGAGACGGTTCGGCTAAAGTTCAAGTGAGTATACCTGCCGGTATCAATGACGAGGCTAGCATCTTGATTCAAATCTCTAATAAAGTTGGTCCGCTTAAGACTGAGACTGTTACAATTAAGAGTGGTGAAATAACTCCTGCTGTAACTATCTTCCACACTAATGTAGGTGATCAGGCTGTATCTTCGGCTGCTGGTTGGCCTACTGCAGCAAATTACACCGATTGGAATTCTACTGGAACAGGAGCGTCTAGCGTGACCTTCGCAGGTAGCGGCTCTACAATCCGTAACTCAGGTAACTCTAATTCTGGTTCATACGATGGCGCATCAGGTCCTAACGTGGTATTCTTTGGTACAGCTCCTGCTACATTCCAAATCAATACAATCTCGTTGACTAGCGCTCAGACCAATCTGAAATTGACATTCGGCGGAAGCTATTCATACAGAAATGATGATGGTAGCTACGACAATGTATTCCCTATTGACAAGTTCATTGTATCATTGAGTGCAGATGGTTCATCTTGGACACCAATCACTTATACAAAGAATAATGGTGACAGCGAACATCCTTATTGGATCTTAGCTACTTCTGACTTCACCCTGTCTGAAGCTACTGCTAACCTATATATCAAATTCGAAGCACAAACATCTTCAGTGTTCCGTTTAGATGATATCACATTGGCGACCGGTGATGGTGGTACAGTAATCACACTTAGTGGTGGCACTACTCCAGAACCAGGTGATGGTGAAGCATCTGCTATTACTATCCCAGAACTTATCGCGAAGATGACTGCTACATCAGCCGTAGTTGATGCGAGCGCTGACCGCTACTTCGAAGCAGTGGTGCAAAACGATGTTGCTGGCGGTAACTACTCTTTCAACAACCTGATACTTGCCACTGAAAACGCTACAACCGCTGGTAACGGTTTAGTATTGTATGGCACACTTGTAGAACCTACTACAATTGGCGTGACAAAAGGTGATAAAGTGAAAGTGACTCTATACAAAGGTTTGGCTACTTGCCAAGTTAGAAATGGTGGTTATCAAGTGACTGGTTCGGCTACAGAAACATGGGTAGCTATAGAAAAACTATCGGGCACGGCGACTATCACGCCTATCGTGATTACGCCTGACCAACTAGCAGCTTACCAAAGCATGGCTGTGACCATTCAGAACGCTACACCAAATGCAGCAGGTATTTGGGCTAATACTTCTGGCATCTCAACACATGTATTTAAAGTTGGCACTACAAACTTCGATGTATTCTGTAAGAAAGATGCTGCCGCATTCAATGACGAGCCATTCGTAGTAACTACGGCTAACATCACTGGTTTGGCCTCTGTTTATAATAACAACGCGCAACTCGTGCCACGTGATATGGCTGACGTAGCTTCTTTCAGTTCTACTGATCCTATGATCACTGGCGCTACTCCTTCTTCAGTAAGCTTTACTTCGGCTGGCGGTACAAAGACCATAGAAGTAGCTGTATCCAACAAGGGTAGCAACACACTTTCGATAAGCGGTTTGAGCGGCATCCTTTCAGCTACAGTTGACAATAGCACTAATATTGTGACGATCACTGCAACTGAGAACACTGCTGATGTAGCTGAAAACCAAACATTGACTATTACCTTGAGCGGTTATAATAGCATTACTGTTCCTGTAACAGTGGCTGCAGCCGGTGGTAGCACTTCAGAAGGCTACACCCTGATTTCATCCGCTGCTGATATCACAGCTGGTACTTACCTGATGGCTGGCTATGTGTCGGCATCTGCTCCGTACGATTATCAGATGTGGACAGGTGCTGTTTCGGCTGATGGTAGCAATCTCAACACCAATAGCGACCTGGTAACAGTGCCTTATAGCTTCGCTTCGGGAGAATTGGCTCCACAAACAGCGTCAGAGGCCGTGACTACAGAAGTGCAGTTGGTGGCTGTAGATGGCAAAGCCAATACTTACTACATCATGGTAGGCGGCAAATACCTCTATAACTCTACAGCTGCTACAAACCGCCGTTTGTTCTTCACAGACACTGCTGCGGATGGAGAATGGGTATTCCAGAACAAATCAAATGGTGATGGTATCTGTCCTTCTAACAATGGTACATGGTTGATGACGGCGGCTGCCACATTCAACTATCTGCGTACTTACAAGACAGAAACGCAGAACGCTACAGGAGTCTTCTTCTTCAAGAAGAATTAAATAAACTGAAAGTCAGTCTACTCTCTACCCAGTACAGAGTAAACTGACTTTTAATGGTTATATACTATCCATTCATGAATTCAGTTATGAAATCGATTCATACCACCAAATATTTATTGAGGTTCGTTTTTTCGTTCGCTTTACTCTCGTGTATTATTGCTTGTAGCGACAACGACTCAAACAGCTCTAAGTACGTCGAGAATGACGTGACATGGAGAGCCTCATCGACCGTAGGTGCAGCCGAAGGTTCTTCGGGCATCATCATCACTGGCCTAGAAGGTACAGGATGGACTGCCGAAGTCATCGAAGGAGCCACATGGTGCTCGTTCGGCTACAACACCATCATCAGCGAGAAGTCGGGTGAAGTGTCAGATGGACTCAATATGTTGTACATCTATTACCCAGCCAATACGAGTACAGTACAGCGTAGTGCCACTATCTCGTTCAAGTTTGACGATGACACGGAAGCTCATCTTCTGACATTGACCCAGATTGCGGTAGATCAGCAGAATGCGCCTCCATTTGGCAGATGGGCAGAGCTTCCTGCCTATAAGGCTGGAGCAAACTTTGACTACGTCATCCACTATGCATTGTTGAACAACGCTACTGTACGCAATTATTCATTCTGCTATGACAAGAATAAGAAAGCTGCTCTATGGGTGGCCTATCCACTACACAGCGCGTATTTGGGTTCGGGTAGCCGCACAGATGCATGGGCCTATGATCCTATAGTACCCGAAAGCTATCAGCCTTATCTGTTCAAATCGTATAAAGGAAGCTATGACCGTGGACACCAATTACCTTCGGCCGACCGCTTAGCCAATTATGAGTTGAACGCGCAGACATTTTACTTCACCAACATGACTCCACAGATGGCTCGTTTGAACCAAGATATGTGGGCCAATTTGGAAACGAAGGTTAGAAACAATGTTTGCTCGGATACATTGTATGTAGTAACAGGAGCTTTCTTCGGAACAGGTGCAGGTACTACAACAGATGGTGATGGCGTGACAGTGCCCATTCCAACACAATACTATAAAGTATTGCTACGTACCAAAGATGGCCGCACAGGAAAGTCTATCCGCGAGTGTACGGCCGATGAGTTGATCTCTATCGGTTTCTGGGTTAACCAAGAGAATTACGGAAACATTCAACCACCGACCAGCATTTGTACTACCGTCGCCGAAATTGAAGAGAAGACGGGATTCAACTTCTTCCCTCAGGTAGACGCTTCGGTTAAACAGCAAAAGAATCCCGCTATATGGGGCATAAACTAAAAGAGTGAATTTATGAGAAAACTATTCTTACCGGCAATAATAATGCTTGTGCTGATTTCGGTCAGCTTTGCGCAAAAACCCATCAAAGTAGTGTTCTATAACGTAGAGAACCTCTTTGATACCATCAATGACCCCGAGATACATGACGAAGAGTTCACGCCTACGGGTGCCAAGAAATGGAATGCGGCCAAGTACAACAAAAAGTTGAGCAACATCGAAAGAGTGTTCTTCGACATTGCATCGATCGACAAGGACTTCCCTGCCATCATTGGTGTGGCAGAAATCGAGAACCGTAGTGTTTTAGAAGATATCGTTTCTTGTCCCAAACTAGCTCCGGCCAACTATCGCATCGTGCATTACGATTCGCCCGACAAGCGTGGCGTTGATGTAGCGATGTTCTATCGCCCTGACATCTTTAAGCTACAAGGCAGCAAGGCGGTGAAGACAGTGATTCCTGAACTCGAGGATTTTTTCACTCGTGATATCTTGACCGCTTGGGGTACGATCCATGGTGAACCAGTTTATTTCATGGTAGTTCACTGGCCATCACGTTTGCGCGGCAAGGAGCAGTCTGAGTACCTACGTGTTGCAGCAGGCAAGCAGATGAAGGCCATAGCTGACTCGGTGCTCCGTGCAGACGACGATACACGCATTATCATTATGGGTGACTTCAACGATGACCCCACCGATAAGAGCATGCTACAAGCACTGGGCGCGAAGATCAGCACCAAAGGTCTGGAAGATACCGACCTGTTCAACCCCTTTGGCGAAATGCTCAAGGCAGGATACGGAACATTGGCCTACGGTGATGCTTGGAACATCTTCGACAACATCGTAGTTAGTGGTAATATGATAGACGAAGACGATGGCCTTCTATTAATGAAATCGCCTAAATCTAAATATTATGGCAACATCTTCAAGCAGAGTTATATGATCCAGAAGCAAGGCCAATACAAGGGTTATCCGCTGCGCACCTATATCGGAAACAACTTCCAAGGTGGGTTTAGCGACCACTTACCGGTCTATATCAACATCAAGTATGTAAAAGATTAAATAAAATCATCAACAACATATGAAAATAAAATCAATACTTATCGTGATGCTTACCTTATTATCGCTCACTGCCGTCGCGCAGTCGGGTGGTGTGACAGGTAAAGTCGTTTCACGCACTACCCGACAGCCTTTGGAGGGAGTGAAAGTAACACTTACGCCAGGCAATATCATTACCGAGTCTGGCAACAACGGTATCTTTCTTATTGAACCGCTAGAGAGTGGCGTTTACGAATTGATATTCGAGACGCCCGAATTTGAAACTCTTCATCTGCCTGTACGCGTCGCTAATATGGTCAGAGACATCAATCAGGTAGTGCTTATACCCGATGTTGCCGTATCATCTATTGACGATGCTATCTTTGCCGAGTTCGATAATGAAACCTTGGAGGATGCACAGTCAATTCCTACCTCACTGTCCGCATCCAAAGACTTGTTCAACAATATCGCTTCGTATAAATTCAGCGAGATGCGCTTCAACCTTCGTGGTTACGATTCGCAAGCAGCTGACATCTATATGAATGGTATTCAGCTCAACGATGCCATGACGGGCTACAGCCCCTGGTCATTGTGGAGCGGTCTAAACGATGTGACTCGCAACCAGGAAGTCACTGGTGGTCTCATCATGGGCAATGTGGGTATAGGTGGCATCGGTGGTGTGACCAATATCAATACTCGTCCCTCGCAGATTCGCAAAGGATTCCGTACTAGCTTGGTAAGCGGCAACGCGATGTATCGTTTCCGTGGCATGGTGACCTATGCTTCGGGTGTCAACGACAAAGGATGGTCGTATGCCATATCGGGATCAACTCGTCAAGGCGGCAACGAATATGTTCATGGAGTATTCTATAACGCATTCGGCTACTTCGCTGCTATCGAGAAGCAATTCAACGAGAATCAGCATATCGGCATCAGCATCCTGGGTGCACCTACTGAGCGTGGCACACAACAGGCTAGTACGCAAGAAGTGTACGACCTCGTAGGTAATAACTACTACAACCCGAACTGGGGTTGGCAAGATGGCAAACGCCGCAACAGCCGTGTACGTAAGTTCCACGAACCTATCGCCATGATGAACTACTCGTGGCAGATCAATGACCGCTCGCAACTCAACGCTGCTACCTCTTTCCGTTTTGGTAAGAACGGATATTCGGCTCTCACTTGGTATGCAGGTCCAGACCCTCGCCCCGACTACTACCGCTACCTGCCTAGCTACTACAAAGGTACTAGCGAAGGTGCTTGGCTGCAAGAGGCTTGGTTGACCAATCAAGACAATATTCGCCACATTGATTGGGACCAACTTTACTCCATCAATCGCGACCAGCCTGCTACCTCTACTGCTTATGGCACAGGAAAGCGCGCTATCAATATGGTTGAAGAGCGCCATGCCGATCAGTTGGATTGGAACTTTGCCTCTTCTTATTCGCATTTGTTCAAAAACAACTCTACTTTGGCAGGTGGTTTGACTTTCCGTCGCAACCGCACATCGTATTATAGCGAAGTGGCCGACCTCCTTGGCGGTGACTATTGGATTGATGTAGATAAATTTGCCGAACGCGACATGGGTGAGCTCGACCCTATCTCGTATCAGAATGATATGAACTACTATATGGCACATGGTCATGCCCGTGCAGCAAAGGTAGGCGACAAAGTGGGTTATTATTATGATGGTAATATATTCACCTTCAACAAGTGGATGTCGTATACGTTCAATATCCAAAACCTAGCTATCAACCTAGGCGGTGAGTTCGGCCACACCAGCATGTGGCGTCATGGTCACTGGCAAAAGGGTTTGTTCCTAGACAATTCGTATGGCAATTCTAAGACTCAAAAGTACTGGACATACCGCTTCAAAGGTAATTTCATGTATCGCATCTCCGCGAAACAGTGGGTGGAAGCCAATGTAAGCTTTATGCAAGATGCACCAACGTTCAACAACGCCTTCATCTCGCCACGTACGCGCAACTCGGCTACTCCAGGTATCAAAACGTCGAAAACCTTCTCGGCCGACGCTACTTACAACCTACGTATCAATGATATCCGTTTGCGTCTGACAGGTTACTACACGAAGATGATGGATCAGAGCCGCGTATTGTCTTACTATGATGATATCGAAGCTACTTTCACCAACTTTGCTATGAGTGGTATCGACAAGAAGTTCTTCGGTCTGGAGTTTGCAGCTACAGTGCCCATCTACATGGGATTGTCATTCAACACAGCTTTGAGCTGGGGACAATATACATACGATTCAAATCCAGACTATGTACAGATCCAAGACAATAACGGTGTAGTAAAAGGACAAGGTAAAGTATATTGGAAAAACTTCCGTGTTGAGACTGGCCCACAGACAGCGTTGAACCTAGGTTTGTCTTATCGTAGCCGCAACAACGTATATGTATCGGTTGATGCGAACTACTATAACAACAACTACATTTCGATGAGTCCAGTATATCGTACAGACGAGGTATTGAATCAATATATGAGCGAGCAAAGCATGCGCGATTTACGTGATCAGGAAAGATTCGATGGCGCGTGGGTGATGAATGCAAGCATCGGTAAGAGCTGGTATATCAAACGTACCTACACCATCGGTGTCAATGTAGACGTGAAAAACATCATCAACGACCAGAACATCAAAACGGGAGGTTATGAGCAAATTCGTTTGTTGAAGAACAAAGACGAGAGTCATGTGACCTACCAACCGTTCGACTCGAAGTATTTCTACATGTTTGGTACCACCTATTACCTCAACCTCTATTTCCGTTTCTAATTTAGACGTAAGAACAAACAATGATTACAATGAATAAGATATATAAATTAGCCATAATGGTAGTAGCCGCAATCGGAATGAGCAGCTGCTACAACCACTTTGACGATCCTGCTCCAACTAAAATCTGGACGGCAGAAGACTTCTCTAACGAGAAGATCATCACCATTAAGGAGCTGAAGCAGATGTTCTATGACGAATACGGATCGGGATCATCCAGCTTGGCCAAGACACTTGCCATCACCGAAGACCTCGTGATCTCGGGCAAAGTGATATCGAGCGACCAAGCAGGTAACGTGTACAAATCCATCTATCTTTACGACGAAGATTGCGAATCGGCGATCGAAGTAAAAGTGATGGTGAGTAACTGGGTACTCTATCATCCTGGGCAAACCGTTTTCGTGAAGCTCAACGGACTTTGCGTGGGTAGCTATCGCTATATGCTTAGCGTAGGTACCATGCCTTCGGCTACTGACATCGCCAACGGTTATGCCAATAACAATATCCAGACTAAACCCGATATCGATGCGCACATCTTCATCGGCGCCCTAGGCGAACTAACGGCTGCTGATACATTGGTGGTTACCAAGAATAACTATTCTACCGTCTTGACAGATGATGCGATGGGACGTTTGGTGCGTTTCGAAGGTTTGACTTATAAAGAAGGTACATTTGATGGCGATAAATATCCACAATATCTCGAAGTGACCTATCCTAACAATCAGACTAGTGGTGTTTACGAAAACCGTTATGAGTTGCCAGATGGAAAACCTTTCAACACGTATGCCTATAATTATGACGACGATCGCTACTATGGCTCGTCATGGTTCAGCTACAATAATGGCAGCCCTACAACTTCTGGCAATTACATCGTGCGTGTAAGCGGATATGCCAATTTTGCATTGCAAAATCTGCCTACAGTCGATAGTACAGGTGACATCACTGCCATCTATACCAAGTATTCGGCACGCTCGGGTGGCTATATCAAATATCAGCTACTGATCAACTCATACGCTGGAATCAACTTCTAGCCGAGTATCAGACCACTGTATACAGCAAGGGCTGCTTGATAAACTCAAGCAGCCCTTTGCTTTTTGCTATTTCACCAGATAAAACACTAGCAATAGCGCCAAGTTTAACCCGATGACACAGCCGAAACCTTTATATATCCATGGCCTTATCTTGCTCTCCTTGCCGCTGAAAAACATCGCATAACCCATATTCACGGCTATATTGCTGACGATAGCCTGCAGACAGCAAGCCGTGATCAATGCCACTGTTGCCGCATCTTTGTTTTGTAGCAAGTTCAACACGAAAGGGGTGATATCACTACAACCAGCTACTACCGAGAGTACATTCAACCCTTTGGAGCCCATATAGAGCAACACATAGTGAGTGATGATGGTAAATATCACGAATAGCAATGCGAAGATCAGCGCTACTTTAAATTCCAACGGATTGCTACTATCATCTTCTTCGTTTACCGTTTGCGCCACACCTTTCTTTCTGTCTTTCACATAGATAAACCAAGCGATCAGCCCAGAAACGATAGCCATCAACAAGAGATAAGGATAGATACGATGAAATATTTCACGACTAAAGATCAATATCAATATCATGAAACGCAAAAACATCATGCTGATGGCAAAGATCATGGCAGCAGCATACTCCGCTTCGCGTCCAGGATGGGCAGTCTTGCTTTTGCGTGCCAATACAGATATAGTGGCTGTGCTACTATATAACCCACCAATGATACCCGAGACGAGAATACCCGATTCGTGAAACACATAGCGTTTCAACAGATAGGAAAGATATGAGATGCCCGATACCACTACCGTAGCCAACCAAATCGAGTAAGGTGTGAGATTGATACCGGGAATGATATTGGTATGTGGCAACATAGGAAGGATGATACCACTGATAGCCAAAAACTTGGCCAACGTCACGATATCGTCATTTTTCATCTTCTGCACAAATTCCGTCAGGGTATGTTTACTTTCAGTAAGCAGAAGAACTATCACGACCAACAACACCGAGAACCACGAGGGCTGCGTGTAAATGATGGGTGCCAGACAGTAAGTGATGAGTGCAATGATAATGGTAGTAACACCGAAAAGATGAAATTGCGACTGTTTGACAAAGTAATTGACGGCTAACAGCAAGCCCAACACTAAACCACCACCCATAAAAAGACGCATGTCAATAGGGTCGAGTATATAGAGCAGATAACCCAAAATACCGATAAAGGTGAAAGTACGGTCTGTACCGAAGTGAGTAGCCTCGCCTTCGTGGCGCAGACTAATACGCCGCTGCGTCAGTCCGATGAGCAGCGCAAAGATAGTAACCAGCAAGAAGGTGATAAATTCTCGCGGGAAATAGTCATATAGTCGTTCCATAGTGATGCTTTTAACAATAGAACAAATAGAATGACCATTTTGTCAGCTACTACCACAAATTATAGGGTGTTTTCATCAACATTGAGTTATAATAGCGACGATCTCCCGTCACCTCCTCGCCCAGAAAAGCAGGTTTTTCGAAGCTATCGTCAGTAGATTCCAATTCTACTTCCGCCACTACCAATCCCTGGTTATCTCCCATAAACTCGTCTACTTCTGCCACATGGCTTTCATCGATACGCACCAGATAGCGGATTTTGTCTATGACGCCCGGCATACAGATATTCATCATCGACTCAGCATCGGCCAACGGTATTTCGCGTTCCCACTCATAACGGCTCAAGCCAGACTCATCAGAGCGACCCTTTATGGTGAGATAGCCTTTATCATCGCGGATACGGATGCGTACCGTGCGGCCTTGGTCACTACAGATATACCCTTGCACGATATGGCTCTGGGCATAGGCCAATGATTTGAATTCACCGGTCACCAAAAACTTACGTTCAATTTCTTGTGGCATAATAGGTTTTTAGATTAAAAATATATACTTATCAGAATCGTGTCATAAACTCGATGACCAATTTGTTTTGTTCAGACTCCTTGGGCACGGCATTGTTCTTATAGAAATATTGCTCGTAGTTGATACGAATATCCGCCACGAACTTCTTGGCAAAACTGAAAGTCACACCACCCGTCAGGCGGTGGCGCCCATAATCACTGATACCCAAACTCTTCGTCTCTTCATCCCACAATAATCCATCGCTGTGGTCACTCATGCTATCATAACGCATCAATACAGACATGGCTTGAAACAGTCCTCTTATAGGAAACGTATAACAAGCAAAAGAGTTGATGGCATGTACTTTTCCGAAAGCATTGTCTGCATAGCTTTTCAACAAATATTCGGCTTCGATATGCCATTTTTTATTTTGGTAGAACATACCGATGTCATACATCTGAATAGCGAATGCATCGGGTTTGATGCGCTGATTACCGAAGGTAAGGTTCCAACCTTTAGCGAATAATACTTGCGCTTTCACTGAATAGTTCATCGCTTTGTGCCATTCTTGTTGGTTGGTTAGTCCAGATCCATTAAACACACCCGCTTGAATGATAAAAGGCAATGGCCCTTCGTCCCAATTAAAGCCCAAAGTGGCACCGACATCACGCACATTGCCCACTTGCTTGGCAATAAATGAACGGTTCGCAAAATACTGTTGATGAGGTGAACGGTGTGCGTCTATCGTAAAAGGCACACGCATCTGGCCGATAGTAAAATCGAGGTCGTGTACAGGAAAGATACGAGTATAGGCATCTAGCATACGAATGCTGCCTTGATCAGAAAGATCGATTTCCAATTTATAGGCCACAATGGGCAACACATTGCCTGTAAAGCCGATACGTGCATTGCGTACCTGGAAACGTTGCTCATTGTTTGTGGTCTGCCATTCATATTTGGCACGTACTGTACCATGGAAGACTGGCATATAATCCATACCTTCCATTTTATCTTTATCTAGTTTTTTGCCATCAATGGCTTTTTCATTGGTCCCCTGTCCAAATAGAAATGTTGAAAAAAGAATACCAATCAGGAATAATCCTATTTTATGCATAGTGCCCTATTTTGATTTGGTCGCAAAGTTAGTGAGATACAGCGTAATACAATTATTATCTTTATTACATTTCTGTAACATTTCACTTACAATGCAAAGTCATCACTATGGCAATGATGTACTGCATTGCACATCATTTGCCATGTATTTTTTGACAGCTTATGCAACTATCACTTCATGAATGAGAAGCCGATTAACATCAATATACCTATCAGAACCAGCGAAACAAAGAGAACTTTCACCACTCTGTCGGCCTTTTGCGATGCCTTTTGGTCTTGTGCTTTTCTTTTATTCTTTCCCATATTTTTTAGTTTTAAAGTTCAACACTAACAAAGTAAGGATAAAATTTATAATTTTCCAAAACTATCGTCAATTTAAACTTTCTCGTTCATTTAAATGCGATGAAATAAGGGACTGATTTACAGCATCCAAACCTCTACTCTATAATATGAAAGCGGTAGAGGCGCAATCGGCCCGCCAGGCAAGGGCAGTCAGCAGGTCAAGCATATATGCACACAGAGGTGATGAGCTTTCATCCGATGCGACATAGATTAATGACATAGAGTTACAAAAAAAGGCAGCCTTTATAGCTACCTTTTTGGTTCATCCATTTGTGATGATCATATATCTATTATTTCACTAGAATCACTCTTCGCCCTCGGCTGAGAACTCCATCAGATAAGCCTTCACAAAAGCATCTATCTTTCCATCCATCACGCCATTCACGTCCGAAGTTTGGAAGTTGGTACGATGATCTTTCACGCGACGGTCGTCAAACACGTAGCTTCGTATCTGCGAGCCCCACTCAATTTTCTTTTTACCCGCTTCCACCTTCGCTTGTTCGGCCATGCGGTGTTGCAGTTCTTTATCATAAAGGATAGAGCGAAGCTGGCGCATGGCGTTTTCCTTGTTCTTAGGCTGGTCGCGTGTTTCGGTGTTCTCAATCAATATCTCCTCTTCCTCACCGGTATAGGGATCTTTGTATTGATAGCGCAGACGTACGCCCGATTCTACCTTATTAACGTTCTGACCACCGGCACCACCCGATCGGAATGTATCCCAGGAGATACAAGCCGGCAAGATGTTTACTTCAATCGTATCGTCTACCAATGGAGTCACAAATACCGAAGCGAAAGAAGTCATACGTTTACCTTGCGCATTATAGGGCGATACACGCACCAAACGGTGTACGCCATTTTCGCCTTTCAAGTAGCCGTATGCATAGTCGCCTTCTATCTGTATGGTACAGGTCTTGATACCTGCCTCATCCCCTTCTTGCAAGATAGAGATAGTGGCTTTGTAGCCATTGGTTTCGGCATAACGCAAGTACATACGCATCAACATTGATGCCCAGTCTTGACTCTCCGTACCACCAGCACCCGAATTGATCTTAAGGATACAACTCATCTGGTCGGCCTCGCCACGAAGCATATTCTTCAGTTCTAGATCCTCAACCGCTTCTAACGCTTTGGCGTAAGCATCATCCACTTCTTTCTCTGTGACAAGCTCATCCTTATAAAAGTCAAACGAAAGTTCTGCTTCATCAGTCAAAGTTTTCGTATGGTTATAGCCTTCGATCCACTTTTGCAGACCTTTCACTTTTTTCATCTGTGCCTCGGCCGTTTTTTGGTCATCCCAGAATCCAGGGGCCTGCGTGCGCAACTGCTCTTCTTCCACCTGAACTAGTTTACCATCTATATCCAGATAGCGTCTCAAGGCTTCCGCGCGCTCTTTTATATCTTTTAATTGCTCTATAGTTATCATAATCACATGATTTAGGCTGCAAAATTAGCGAAAAATCATTGGTCTTCAAAACCATTTGCCCATCAGCTTGACTGATAAACAAATAAGTAAAAGGAGTTTAAGCTTTTTTTATGCAAAAAAGTAAAACCACCACTTCCATCCTTTCTAAAAAGAGACGGAAGCGGTGGTTTATTTTCTTATCGAATATTATAGACTATTCTTCGTACATCTTGTCGATGATATCCTTGTAGTTTTTGAGCACTGCAGCACGTTTGATCTTCAGTGTATTGGTCAGCTCGCCACGCTCCATGCTAAAAGGTTCGGGCAACAGCGTGAAGCGTTTGATCTGCTCGTAGTGAGCAAACTGTTGCTGCAACGTATCAATACGGCTTTGGAATAGAGCGATGATCTTTGGATTCTGCAAAAGATCTGTCATGTCAGTATAGTCGATGTGATGTTCGTCGGCATACTCTTTTACGAATGGATATACAGGTACAATGAGTGCAGAAACAAACTTGCGTTCATCAGCGATAACAGCAATCTGGTCTACATATCGATCAATCGTGATTTTGGTCTCTATGGACTGAGGTGCAATGTATTTACCATTCGAGGTCTTATAAAGATCTTTGATACGTTCGGTCAGATACAATGTATCACCGTCTACATAACCGGCATCGCCTGTGTGCAACCAACCATCCTCGTCAATCAAAGCAGCCGTTTCGATAGGTTTGTTATAATAACCAGTGGTCATGGTCTTGCCTTTAAGCAGAATCTCATTGTCTGCACCTATCTTCACTTCGATGCCTGGCATAATCTTACCTACTGAGCCAATCTTGTAATCCACATAGGGGAAGCAAGACACAGTGGCAGTAGACTCTGTAAGTCCATAGCCCACCATCATGTTGATGCCCACTGACTGTACGAAGACGCAAATCTCATCGGGTACAGCCGCACCCGCTGTGGGAAAGAAGTTGCCTCGCTCGATACCGATGGTCTTTTTCAACAATGAATAGACAGTCTTTTCGTAGAACTTATATTTCAGTTTTAGCAGTGCAGGAGCTGGTTTACCGATACGTTTGTAGTCGATATTGTATCTACGGCCCACTTTCAGTGCATCAAGCATCAATGCTTTGGTCACACCTTTGGTTTCGGCGATTTTCTCTTGTACACCAGCATATACTTTCTCCCAGAAACGAGGCACACTACACATGGTAGTGGGGCGAATCTCTTTGATCGTGGTCTGAATGTCAATAGGGCGAAGATTGATACAGATTTCAACACCTTTGTAAATCAGGAAATAACACCATGCTTTTTCGAATATATGCGTCAGAGGAAGAAAGTTCATCGACACATCCTGATCAGTAAGCGTTACAAGACGTTCTTCGTGAATGCGGAATGCCTCTTGATAGTTGAAATGGTGCAGCAATACACCCTTGGGATCACCTGTAGTGCCCGATGTGTAGAGAATATTGGCCAAGTCGTCGTTGGTGGCACGCGCAGTACGATCGTCTACAACAGCCTGCTCGGAATAATCGGCACCCATCGCCAAGAATTCGTCCAGGTAAATGGAAGATTGGTCCCGCGAGTCTTTTACTACTGACGGATCGAAGATAATCAGTTTTTCGAGCGAATCGCACAAACCGAATATGCTGAAGGCTGCGTCATACTGGTATTGCTCGCCGACAAACAAGAAACGAATTTGAGCATCGTTTATAATGTATTGAGCCTGTGCAGCCGAACTGGTAGCATAGAAAGGTACGGGTACAGCACGATTGGCGAATGCACCAAACTCAACATAGAACCACTCGGGTTTGTTTTGAGAAAAGACACCGAAGTTCTCCTCCTCACGAAGACCGAGCTTCACAAATGCATTGGCTGCTATTTTCACCGTTTCGGAGAATTTGTTCCACGTTACGGGGATCCAGGTTGAAGTCTTATAGTCACGGTAGCGCAGCGCTACTTTCTCACCATACTGACGAGCACGCTCGTGAACCAAGACTGATAAATGACAATTATTCATATCGTTTATTGTTATTAACAGATTGCAAAGGTATTAGTTTTATTTAAAACCATAGTTTTTTTAGGCATTAATCGTAATTTTGCAAAATGAACTACTCAACATCCACTTTAGCACAGGAGGCGGTGAGCATGCTTAAAGCGCTGATTGCCATACCATCTATAAGCAGGGAAGAAACGGCAGCTGCCGATTTCCTGCAAAACTACATTGAATCGGAAGGAATGGCCACTGGCCGAGAAGGAAATAATGTGTGGTGTCTCAGCCCCATGTTTGACCTGAATAAGCCTACGATACTACTTAACTCGCACATTGACACCGTGAAACCTATAGCTGGCTGGCGCAAAGACCCCTTCACGCCACGCGAGGAAAATGGTAAACTCTACGGACTAGGCAGCAATGATGCAGGTGCTAGTGTGGTGAGTCTGTATCAGGTGTTTATGCAACTATGTCGCACGGTGCAAAGTTATAATCTCATATTTCTGGCTTCGTGCGAAGAGGAGGTATCGGGTGCCGATGGCGTAGAGAAAGCGTTGAAATATCTTCCGCCCATATCACTAGGTATAGTAGGCGAACCTACAGAGATGCAAATGGCCATCGCCGAGAAGGGACTGATGGTTTTGGATGTAACTACTACGGGGAAGGCAGGACACGCAGCGCGCGAGGAAGGCATCAATGCCATTTACAAAGCGCTGCCCGATATCGAATGGTTCCGCGACTACACATTCGAGAAGGTATCACCCATGCTAGGACCTGTAAAAATGACGGTAACAGGTATCAATGCTGGAACGCAGCACAATGTGGTGCCCGACCGATGCACCTTTATGGTAGATATACGCAGCAATGAGTTGTACAGCAACGAGGAGATTTTTGAATGGGTGAAGAAGCACATCAAGAGTGAGGCTAAAGCACGCTCGTTCCGCCTCAACTCATCACATATCGCCGAAACGCACCCTATAGTAAGAAAAGGACTAGCCATGGGATTGCAGACGTTTGGATCGCCCACCCTATCTGACCAATCATTGATGGCATTTTCTACCATTAAGATAGGCCCAGGACGTTCGTCACGTTCGCATACCGCCGATGAGTATGTGATGGTCAAGGAAATTGAAGGTGCCATCGATACCTATCTGAAACTACTTGATGGGCTATCTATATAAGATATTATGAAATATCCCCAATACGAAATACAGAAGTAGTATTGGGGATTTTTCTATTTCTTCCAATTAAAAGCGACCCATTCAACCCCATATCGAAATATTTGTTTAAGTTTGCATAACTTAACATCATAAAGATTATCGATATGAAAAACTATTCGTCTCTACTGCTCACTCTATTTATAGGCCTATCTACTGCTATACACGCTCAGGACAAAACCATCGAACCTAGTCTGAAATATGGCAAACCTAGCGACGCAGAATTACAATTGCAGACTTACCAACCCGACACGACAGCAACCGCCCTCGTACTCTATCGTACTAGAGATGTGTTTTATGAATATATCAGTGGTGATTTTCGTATAAACTCTAGCTATGAAGCCAAGATAAAAATATTGAAATCCGAAGGAACTTCTTACGCCGATATTACTATCCCCTATTATTACCCGGCTCAACCCTCGAGTAGTTTAAAGGAAAATGTAATACAGATTGATGCCACTGCATATAATTGGGTAGATGGCAAGGTGGAGCGCACACGCATGAAAAAGGAATTCGTGTTTAAAGAACGCCTCAACGACAACTATATGCAAGTAAAATTCTCCATACCAGGAGTAAAAGTTGGCAGCGTGATAGAGTATAAGTATAAGATATTATCAGATAACTATAGTGATATAAAGGGATGGAAAGCACAAGAGGAAATACCCGTGCTCCACACCTCATATAGAGTGACAATACCAGAGTATTTCAGCTTTAACATCGACACACATGGGTTCGAAACTCTGGAAACAAAAGACGAAAAGGCCAATATAAATCTGATTGCAGGAATACAATGCAGTGGAAAAGATTTGCAGTTCACTGGTAATAATCTTGCAGCACTGAAAGAAGACAGTTATGTGTGGTGTGCAGATGATTATGCTACACAAGTAAACTTTGAACTAAACTCGATCAACATCCCAGGTGTCTTTTTCAAGTCGTTCACACAAAGCTGGCAAGATATAGATCAGCTGTTGATGAAATATGACGAATTTGGCGGACAGCTAAAGATGCGCAACCCTTTGAAAGAAGAAACTGAACTAATCAAACAGCTACCTTTCGAGAGTGTGGACGAAAAAATCTGTGTACTATATAGCCTATTGAAACAAAAGATATCTTGGAACGGCAAGTATGAGCTGTATGGTGGCAATAGCAAGAAAGCACTTAAAGAGGGTACTGCCGACAATGCCGAGATCAACTTTATATTGATGAGCATGCTTCGAGACGCAGGTATCCCTAGCTTTCCTGTGGTGATGAGTCGCCGAAACCGGGGGACGTTGCCCGCTTCCCATCCTAGTATCAAGAAGCTAAATACGTTCGTGGTAGCTATCGCCAATACAGATAGCACGTTGGTTTATCTAGATGGATCGGTGAATGATGGTTATCTTAATGTTTTACCGCCAGTGTTGATGGTAGATAGAGCACGCATCATCTATGGTCCCGATGGTGGTGGTGGTTGGGTAGATTTAAGCATGTTAGGCAAGAACCAATTGCGTTCCATAGTCACTGCAAGTATTGCAGAGACAGGAAAGATTAGCGGTTCAAGATCCACCAATTATAGCGGTCAGTTCGCATCGACATTCAGAAGACGATTCAGAGAAGCCAAAGACAGTATCGATTTTGTGGATAACCTTGCCAATCGAGAGAATATTGAAATAAGCAGATTTGAAACGGAGGATCTTAATGTGTTCGGCCCTCAAACCCGAGAAGTTATCGAATTTGAGAAACAAGCCACCATTGCCGGGGATTATATCTACCTCAACCCTTTGGTATTCTTACATACCTCAAAAAACCCCATGATGCAGTCGGATAGAAAACTACCTGTAGAGTTTGCACATACCGAATATATTCTCCTCTCTATTAATCTCACTTTACCCGAAGGCTACCAAGTGGAAGAAATGCCTACTCCGCTAACAATAAAGACCGAGGATGGCAAAGGACTATGCCGATATAACATCTCACTAAAAGACAACAACCTTACGGTACAATATCAATTCAACTCCAACCGACTGCTCTATCTACCTAATGAGTATCCGGGACTACAGACATTCTGGGAGACAATTGCTAATAAGAATAATGAGATGATCGTTTTAAAAAGATTATAATGGAGAATATTATGCGGTCAATCTACTTGCAGCTGATCTTATTGTGCACCAGTCTCGTTGGTTTTGCACAATCTACCCTGGAAAGAGGCGCGTATGCCATTATCAACGATGCGACTATCGAGGTGGTGTGCGATTCGCCCATAAGTGCTGTAAAGAAGGAGACCTTTACAGTGACGATTCTTAATAGTAAGGGAAGTGACATAGCTAACTTCAGCTGCATGTGTGATAAATTCTCTTCGTTGCGAAAATTCTCGGGCGAGGTGATAGATAAGAATGGCAAAATCATCCGACGAATAAAGCAGTCGGACTTGACGATGAGTGAATATTCATCGGGGTTAACAAGTGACGATTACATGTATTATTATGAATGCACATTACCCTCGTTTCCTGTGACGGTGAGGTATGAGTGGGAAGTGAAATACAAAGATGGCTTGATAGGATTCCCCACTTTTGTGCCCCAGAATCGCTATAATGTTGCTGTCGAAAAATCCAGTTACAGCCTGACCACACCCGAAGGATTTGATTGTCGCCACAAAGTCGTCAACTCAGCGGCAGAAGTGGTGCAAAAGAAGGGCGCAAATGGAAGGCTCGTTACGACAGCTACACTAAATGCTCTGCCCGCACTAGAACTGGAGGATTATGGTGCTCCTCTCGACAAGCGTATTCCCTGTATATTCTTTGCACCCACGCACTTTTCGTTTGATGGACACAAGGGAAATCTCAGCACCTGGCAAACTTATGGACAGTGGCAATATGACCTATTAGACGGAAGGGATGAACTACCCGAAACCGTAAAGGATAGGATTCGCGAAATAACAGCTCCACACACGAGCGATTTTGATAAGACTAAAGCACTTTATGCGTATTTGGCTGAATCCACACGCTATGTCAGCATACAGCTTGGTATCGGAGGTTTGCAACCCATCAAAGCGAGTGAGGTAAACCGAACGGGCTTCGGCGACTGCAAGGGTTTGTCCAACTACCTGAAGGCGATGCTAAATGTTATAGGCATTCCATCAAACTATACCGTCATAAGCACGGTAAGCCCCGATTTATTGGAAGATTATGCCAGTGCTAATCAGATGAATCATGTGATATTGCAAGTGCCGCTGCACGAACAAACTTTATGGTTGGAATGTACTAATCCTGAACTGCCTTTTGGATATATCCATGAGGGGATAGCAGGACATCAAGCCCTATTGGTGACACCAAAAGGCGGCGAACTTGTTCGATTGCCTCTCTACCCCGACACACTGAACAAGCAAGACAAAACGGTTAAGATAGCGCTCCAAGCAGATGGAAGCGCTCAGCTATCTGTAAACGAAGTATCAAGTTTGTTTCAATATGAAGATTTACGTGGCATTTCGCGT
>CAMTPC010000054.1 GCA_947074295.1 uncultured Bacteroides sp.
CGCTCTGTATATTGTTATTTGTAGTCAATCTATTGTAGGTCGTTTTTACGTCCATCACCACATCATTAAAGTCATAGTCACCTACAGATGGGAAATTGTCTTCGTATGCGTAAGTGTACTCAATACTTTCTGATGGAAGTGGCTGGCCTTCTTCTACTTGCCCATAGCCATTGCCAGTACATTCACCTGCAGGGATTGTGATAGGGGCTTCTCCTTGGCCCGATATATTAAGATTCTTCATGAAATCTCTTTCCGAAGGATTTGTTATTGCGCTATCGTTATTGATTTCGTAATATACAAGATTTTTTGATTCAATTTGAGCAACACCAATTAGGTTGTTGATTATGATAATTGCGCCATCCGTTGTTGGGCCAGTAACTTTCTTTTGATTAAAAGTCGCTGTTTCTTTAATTGTTAGCATAGAGTTTGCGCCAAGCTGTAAATTCTTGCTCCAAGCGCAATCTTTATTATAATGTGTAAATGTCGCAGCGCAATTATTGGCCATAATCAAGCTTCCATTAAATTCATTAACAGTCAAATTACAAAGATTTACTATTGTTGAATTTACCATAGATTTACCTATATAGGCATTTCCATTGTTGACTAAGGCGGTTCCATCATTATTGATGTTTAGATTTTGAATAACTAAGTCATTTGCATTGTAAAACGTACCCCCAGAGCAATCAATCCATAAACTATTGAGTGTAGTTTTGCCACCATTATAGTTTTTAACACCATTTGACGCATTAGTGATTTTCAATGTACCACCATTAACTGGTGCTTGGGGCATGATGACAATGTTGCTAGTATTTGAGAGAGTAAATTGAACATTGTTGAAATCCAATTCTCCACCAGGAAGAACAATGATTTCTACAGCTCCACTTAACTCTGGTGTGCTTGTAAGTGTGACTTTTGAATTTATTAAAATCGTCATGGTTGCATCGCCAGTTGCATAGAGAATGTCAGTACAATCAGAAGTGATTTTGAAATAACGTCTTTGGTCATTCGGTGTATCGAAAACATCATAATTGCCATACATACCTGTATTCCAGCTTTTGAATGCACCTAGATTCCATCCCTGCTGAATCTCCGTAGCTTGTGCAAGCATACTCTCGATTTGACTATCAGAGTAAGGTGCTGACATGGTGTATGCAGCTCTTACCGGGTCTGTTTCACCGCTTCTTGTTGAAGCAGTCTTAGCGCCGAAGTTTACATTGATACCATTTGCGTCAACTAAGATAGGTTGCACCACTGTACGATTTTTCTCATCTGTGCGTGCAACATAAACCATTGATGTAGATGCTGGGCAATCGAAAGATGTGGTAAGTTTTAAGTCTTGATTAGCATACCCTTCAGTAAGAAGTTTTGCATTACTACCTTCGATAAGTGGATTTGCATCGTAGATGCGAATTTTATAATTAACACCATAGTCCTCATTAACAGCAACTACAGCCGAAATATTCTGTGTAGTTTTCCAATCCATATTGGGGTCAATATTTTGGACAGGAAAGCCCGATTCATATAAGTCTTTCACTTTATCTGAATCAAAATAGTTTTTCTCATTATCTATGCAGCTTGTTGTTAGCAATGCTGATGCAGCTAGCAGGGTTAGTGCATTGGTAAATAAACATTTTCTTTGTTTCATAGTTACTATAAATGATGTGATGTTTGAATTCTTTGATTACAATATACAAAAGTAAGAATTAATTGTATATTATGATATGTTTGTACTAATATATTTGATGGCTTATTAGGTAATATTATAAAAAAAAGGGTGAAAACACACTTTATAAAACATAAATTAACCATAATATGTTGTTTTAGGGCTATACCGCTCAATTACTCTATCCTAAAGAGTCGATTGAATCATTAAAAAGAAAAGTTGTATAATCTGTTCTATGATTCTAGTATAAAATAAGTCTATAAAACCAAAAGTTGTATCATTGCTTAATTCTTATATCATGTGTTGTTTAAGAATATCACTTCGAAATTTCCCCGATCATACATGTATTCATCATGTATCTGATTTCTCTATTTGAGTAGCCATGACCCAATAAAAACATCAATTTTGAAAGAGCACATTCGGGTGTGCTGTCATAGCCACTAATCACACCCGCTTGAAGAAGATGGATACCTGTTTCATATCTCTCCATTTCAACTGCACCTGATGAGCACTGTGTGATGTTCACAATAATGATGCCGCGGTCTGTAGCTTCTTTTAATAAGCGTATCAGCCAGGGTTTCTGTGGAGCATTACCCGAACCAAATGTTTTCAAAACTACAGCCTTCAGATCTTTTGCGTGAAGCAGGGCGTCTACCATAGTTTCTTGTATTCCAGGGAATAAAGTAAGTATAGCCACGTTTGTATCAAAGAGATAGTGTGGCTTGAACTTTTTTTCGGGATCTGGTCTGCGTATCAGTCTTGGCTCGTATTTTATGTGAATACCTACACGTGCCAATGGTGGATAGTTAAAAGAGCGGAAGGCGTTGAAATTCTCCGCGTTGATCTTTGTGGTCCGGTTGCCTCTCATCAAATGGTTTTCAAAAAAGATGCACACTTCGGGCACCATAGCGGTTCCATCCGAATTTTTGGCAGCAGCAATCTCTATTGACGTAATTAGATTTTCCTTACCATCAGTACGTAGTGTTCCGATTGGCAGCTGAGAACCAGTCAATATGACTGGCTTACCCAGATTCTCTAACATGAAGCTAAGGGCCGACGCCGTATAAGCCATGGTATCAGTACCATGAAGAATCACGAAGCCATCAAAATTGTCATAATTATAATTGATGATCTTCACCAACTTGGCCCAGTAGCGTGGTTCCATGTCGGAAGAATCGATGGGCGGATCAAACTGATAGGAAGAGATGCGATAATTGAAGCGTTTTAATTCAGGAACATGGCGCAGCAAGTGATCAAAGTTGAAGTTTTCAAGGGCACCTGTTTCGGGATTCTCAATCATACCGATGGTACCTCCGGTATATATCAATAGGACGGATGGATATCTCACTATCATAATTATCGTTCTCCTGTTAAATATTTAGTGCAAAGGTACGCAATAACATCTCGATTCACAAAAAGAAGATAGCGGATTCATTGAATTTTATTTGTCCGCTATCTCTGTATTGCTAGATTGTTACTGCTTTATCGTTTCTATCAAACGATTGATTGTTTTTTGCGCATCTTTTTCTTCATTTAATAAATTTACGAATTTACTTCCGATGATTCCACCCCTTGCATATTGACATGCCGCTTCAAATGTTTCTTTATTTGATATGCCAAAACCTATCATACGTGGATTTTTCAGACTCATTTCGCTGATGCGTTTGAAATATTCTATCTTTTTATCTTCGAAACTCTCTTGTGCCCCTGTGGTGGCAGCCGATGATACCATATAAATGAAGCCATTGGTATGGTCATCTATTTCATGAATGCGTTCATCGCTTGTTTCAGGTGTAATTAGCATCACTACTTTCACATTGTATTTATCGGCTATGGGTTTATAATATTTCAGATAATCACCAAAGGGCAAATCAGGAATGATGACTCCATCTATACCACACATATTGCATGATTGACAGAAATTCTCGAAACCATATTGCATGATTGGGTTCAGATATCCCATTAGAATCAATGGAATCCGTACTGTCAGGCGGATATTTTTCAGTTGTTCGAATAATAACTTTAATGACATGCCATTGCGTAGAGCTGTAGTAGCTGCTTCTTGAATCACCACACCATCAGCCATAGGGTCGCTAAATGGAATTCCTATTTCTATCATATCCACTTCGTTTTTCTCTAATGTTTCTATCACATGGCTCGTTTCGTTAAGTAATGGAGCGCCTGCGCAGAAATATATTGATAATAGATTTTCCTTATCACTATTAAATAATAAATTAATTCTATTCATAATCTTGTATTTTATATTTGTTTTAATTCTTCTAAGAAAGCTTTTAGTCGTTTTGTATCCTTATTACCAGGCTCTCGTTCAAAACGACTATTCAGATCGTAACCTGCAAGTCGTGGGTGTTTAAACTCATTCAAACCTTTAGCACTATACATATTAATCCCTCCACTCAATAAAAAATCGCGTTCTCCTTTATAGTCTTTCAGTATGCTCCAATCGAACTGATTACCTGAGCCTCCGTATTGTTCGCATTTTGTATCAAAAAGAAATAAAGTACAATAGGGCTCATATTCTTCTGTTTTTTTAATATCATTTCTATTAGCTATTGAAAAAGCTTTTATAATTTGATAGCCGTTATTGAATAATGTACGGCAATACTCAGGTGATTCATTTCCATGCAGTTGTATAAAATCTAGTTCAAACCGGTCGGCATACATTTCAATAACACTTTTTTCTTCATTAACGAATACTCCCACTCGTTTTGCCCTTTCAGGTAAATAGTCAGGCATCTGTTGTACAAATCGTGGCGATTTAGGATAGAAAATAAACCCTATCAAGTCTACTAAAAGCAGTTCAACTTGGCGTATATTCTCACCGTCCATCATTCCGCATACTTTTATAAGTTTATCATGTACCATACATTTATTTCTTGATTTGTTGCAAATCCTCAATTAAGACTGACAGCGCTTTGCCTGGTTGATGCGTTTTCATAAAAGCTTCTCCCATCAAAAAACCTTTGAACCCTGCTTTTTGCAGTTGCTCTATCGTTTTTGTTTCTGATAGACCACTTTCCGAAACCAGCATTTTATTTTTAGGCAGAAGTTGTGCCAATCTAAAAGAATTGGACACATCAGTGTGGAAGCTACCTAGATTGCGATTATTAATTCCCACCATATCTATATCATCATTAATATGATTCAACTCATCCTCATTATGAATTTCGAGTAGCACTTCAAGTCTCAGATCATGGGCTATATGTGTCAACTCTAAACATAGCTCAGGCGAGAGGGCTGATGCGATAAGAAGGATAGCATCTGCCCCAATTACACGGGCTTGATAAATCTGGTACTCATCCACGATGAAATCCTTGCGCAAAATAGGAAGGCTGGTCAGTGGTCGGGCAGTGCGTATGTCGCGCATGGCACCACCAAAATATTTCTCATCGGTTAGTATAGATAGGGCAGATGCTCCAGCTCTTTCGTAGGCAGGAATCACCTCTTCAATCTTGGCATCCCGATAGATCCAATCTTTAGAAGGCGATCTTCGTTTGAATTCACTGATAATTCCCGTAGAAGATGCCGCCAAATTTGCTTTCATAGAAAGTGTAGGCCTAAGTTCAGTAATCCCTTCCTGCAATTGCTCCAAGGGAATAATTCTTTTCTGAAAGTCCACTTCGAAGCGTTTGTTGGCAATAATTTCTGAAAGTATATCTCTTTTCATCATGATTTAGCTATTAAGTTCCACATACTTGTTGAAGATCGCTAGTGCATTACCGCTTTCTAGGGAGTGTCTGGCTATGCAAATACATTCCTCAACAGACTTCTCGGGGCGCATAGTACGAATAGCAAACGCAGCATTCACTATCACCACATTTTTTTGTGCTTCTGTTGCTTTGTTGGCCAGTACATTATCGAAAATTGTAGCTGCTTCCCTTATAGTGTCGCCGCCGTACAAGTCATTTTCACTATATCTTCTAAAACCTAAGCTCTCGGGTGTATATATTTTTTCATTATCTCGTGTCGCTACCTTGAAATCCGTGGTCAAGGCTATCTCATCATACCCATCGAGGCTATGTACAATAGCAAATTGTGTAGGACTCTCTTGGTATGTATAATTGTATAAACGCAATAGCGGCAAGTTGTACACCCCTAATAATTGGTAGCGGGGCAAAACGGGATTGACCAGTGGACCTAACATATTGAAGAAAGTGCGTACGCCAAGAGCTTTACGCACTGGAGCAACCGCCTTAAGTGCTGGATTAAAGAGTGGCGCATGTAAATAAGCGATATTACATTCTTCCATGTTACGAAGCAGTTTATCGTTATCGGCTGTAAACTTCACGCCATGTTCCTCCATCACGTTGCTGGCGCCGCTTACCGATGTTGCGCCGTAGTTACCGTGCTTCACTACCGGAAAGCCAGCGCCAGCCACTAAGAAACAGGCCGCTGTTGATATGTTGAATGTATTTTTGCCATCTCCTCCTGTACCCACAATGTCGATGGGTTCGTAGGCATCAAGTGCTATGGGTTTGCGCATCTCAAGAAGTGCATCGCGAAATCCACATAGTTCTTCTACAGATATATTGCGCATCAAAAAGACAGTAATTAACGAAGCGATTTGTGTATCGTTATATTTCCCTTGTGCGATGTTGAGCAATATCGTGTTAGCTTCATCTCGATTCAGATATTGATGTTCGAAGAGTTTGTATAATAGAGTTTTCATATGGATAAGCTATTTAATTGATTAAAGATTCAAGAAGTTTTGGAGAATTTCTTTTCCTGTGGGTGTCAACACAGATTCGGGATGAAACTGGATACCATATACTTCATAGTTTTGGTGTCGAAGTCCCATAATTTGTCCTTCCTCGCTTTCGGCAGTTATATCCAGACAGCTAGGTAAGCCGTCCCGATCCACCACCCACGAGTGATAACGCCCTACTAATATCTCATCGTTCATTTCCTTAAAGAGCACTTCGTGATCTAGTATCTTAATAGATGATTGGATGCCATGAAACACTTCAGTCAAATTGGTAAGTTTAGCCCCAAAAGCCTCTCCGATGGCTTGATGGCCCAAGCATACGCCTAATATCTTTTTAGTGGGCGCATATTGGTGTATGATGGGAAGCAACAACCCCGCTTCTTCGGGGATACCAGGACCAGGAGAAAGTATGATTTTATCATACTGCTCCACATCCTCAAGAGTTATCTGATCATTGCGCACCACTGTCACATCCGTAGCACCCAGCTCTTTCACCAGATGCAATAGGTTGTAGGTGAAAGAATCGTAGTTATCTAATAATAGTATCTTCATCGATTTAGTTTTTTAAAGTTACCGCCAAGTCAATGGCCTTTTTCAATGCACCAAGTTTGTTGTTTACCTCTTGCAGCTCATTCTCTTCTACACTATGAGCCACAATGCCACCGCCTGCTTGGAACCACAGTTCGTTGTTGCGACTCACAAAAGTGCGTATAGTAATGGCTTGATTCAAATCCCCATTTAACCCGATGAAGCCGATACACCCCCCATAAGCACCGCGATTGTGTGGCTCTATTTCGCTGATAAGCTGCATGGCTCTCACCTTAGGCGCACCACTTAGCGTGCCTGCAGGAAAAGTATCGATAAAGCTCTTCATAGGGTCGGCTCCTTCATTTAATGTGCCACTCACACGACTCACCAGATGAATGACATGGCTATAATACTGTGGTTCTTTGTAAAATACAACACGCACATCGTGGCAGTTGCGGCTCAAGTCATTGCGTGCCAAATCCACCAGCATCACATGTTCGGCGTTTTCTTTTGGATCTGCAAGCAACGCCTCTGTCAGCTCTTTGTCTTTCACAGTGTCACCTGTGCGGCGAGTGGTTCCAGCAATAGGGTCGATATAAGCCTTCCCATCTTCTATTTTGCAATGAGTCTCGGGCGAAGAACCGAATATACGGTAACCCCCAAAATCGAAATAAAATAAATAAGGTGAAGGATTGACACTGCGGAGCGCACGATACACCTTAAAATCATCGCCTATGAAAGGCTGGATGAAACGACGTGAGAGTACAATTTGGAATACATCACCCCGCAGACAGTGTTGTATACCTTTGCGCACATTGGCCTTATGCTGCTCGTCTGTAATAGGACTTGTTACAGGGCCTTTCAATTCAAAATCATACGAGGCAAAGTTACGATTCTCTATTACCGACTCCAGTTCATTTAATCTACTTTCTTCTCCATCACTTAGCATCTCGACCAATTTCAGCCCATTTCTGAAATGATCAAACACGATAATATACTTATATAATATATATAGAATATCAGGTGCATCATTCTCTTCATCATGACTCTCTTTAATCTTGATATTCTCAAAATACTTCACCGAATTAAAAGTAGTATATCCATATAGTCCGCAGACATTCTTATCATTTCCCTCAACATTAAATGTAGAGATGAAATCATTCATGGCTTTTTCCACTGTGTATTCTTTGGTCAAAGGATTTACCTCGCGTTCACCATCTGGGTGGTTGATAGTCACTTGATTGTTGTTCACGCCAATGCTAGCCAATGGGCAAAGAGCGATATAAGACATGGAGTTTTCGCCCGCATGGTAATCCGAACTTTCCATGAGCGCCGACTGTGGATACATATCGCGTACTTTTAGGTAAAGACTTACGGGAGTATGCATATCGCCTATCATCTGTCGGCTATGAGTTTTATAATTAAAGGTTTTCATTATTCTTGTCTATTATATATATATTCTATTCTTGTAAACTATTATTCTTCGGCTTCATAGCCTAGGTAGGTTTCGATGTCTTTATCTCCGCGCCCCGATACCGTAAGCACCACAATATCTTCGGGTTTGAATTTCATCTGTTCCAATACGCCGATGGCGTGTGCCGACTCCAATGCAGGTATGATGCCTTCCAAGCGGGTCAACTCATAAGCAGCACGGATGGCTTCGTCATCGTTCACTGCGAAGACTGTTGCGCGTTGTTGGCGCGCAAGATAGGCATGCATTGGCCCTATGCCAGGGTAATCAAGTCCTGCCGAAATAGAGTAAGGTTCTTCTATCTGCCCATCCTCATCTTGCATCACAAAAGTGCATGATCCGTGTATGATACCCATTTTCCCCAGTTGAATAGTGGCCGCTGTCATCCCCGTTTCTATACCTTTGCCACCGGCTTCGGCTAGAACGATCTTCACTCGCTCATCATCCAAAAAATGATAGATAGTGCCTGCAGCATTACTTCCACCTCCAACACAAGCTATCAAATAATCGGGATAGTCACGTCCTTCTTTTTCTACTAATTGCTTTTTGATTTCTTCGCTAATCACAGATTGCAATCGTGCCACCATGTCAGGGTAGGGATGAGGTCCAACAGTCGAACCTATTATATAATATGTGTCAGCAGGATGGCAGCACCAGTCTCGTATGGCCTCGTTGGTTGCATCCTTCAGTGTCATATTACCCGATGTCACAGGCATCACAGTAGCACCCAGCATCTTCATTTTCTCCACATTGATGTGTTGACGTTCCACATCTGTCTTACCCATGTAAACAATGCACTCCATATTCATCAGTGCGCATACGGTTGCTGTAGCCACTCCGTGTTGACCAGCTCCTGTTTCGGCGATGATGCGTGTTTTGCCCATGCGACGTGCCAATAGAATTTGACCGATGGTATTGTTGATCTTGTGAGCGCCCGTATGATTCAAGTCTTCTCGTTTCAGATAGATTTTGCAACCATATTTTTCTGAAAGACGTTTCGCCAAAAACAGTGGCGATGGTCGTCCCACATAGTCGCGGAGCAACTGATGATATTCTTTTTGAAAGCTCTCGTCATTAATCACCTTCAGGTAGTTCACCTTTAGTTCTTCTACACATTTGTGAAGTATTTCGGGGATATAAGCTCCGCCAAAATCGCCATAATATCCATTGGCGTCCACTTGATAACTTTTAGTCATAGAGTCCATATAATCGTAATTTGTTTTTAGTTCGAAATAGGGTAAAAAAAGAAAGGTTCTGTCGCAAGTGCGACAGAACCTTTCATATCTCTTTAATGGATTAATGTAGTATATACATATACAGGTCTGCTCCCCTTACGACTCTCGGAGTTGTAACAGGCGCCACCAACCAAATGTATTTACCATTAATCTTTTCATTGCTTACAGATTGTTTTAATTATGCGGCAAATATAAATACTCTGTTTTAAATGCCAAAGAAAAACTTACTTTTTTTATTAAAAAATGTTCAGTCTTCCAATCTATGCTTACTTATTACGCTTCAGGTGCTTTCGATGCGTGATGCAGTTTGGCAATTCTTCCTCGTAGTGGGTGATCATGATTAGGGTTTTGTCCTTGCGTACACAAAAGGCTTGAATCACCTCTTTTACTAGCTTGCGATTCTTGAGATCCAATCCATGCAGAGGTTCATCTAGGATAAGCAATGCAGGATCTTTTACGAATGCTCTAGCTAGTAATACCAATCTTTGCTCACCACTCGATAGCTGTAAGAAATTGCGGTTGCTAAGGTGCTCTACTCCAAATATTTTGAGCCACTTTTCGCAAATGCTTCGATCTTCTGGGCGCATTGTTCTATAAAGACCTACAGTATCATAGAGTCCGCTGGCAACAATTTCTACAGACGGTAGATTTTTTTTGTAGGCACGATGCATTTCGGGACTTACATAACCAATATGACGCTTAATGTCCCAAATACTTTCGCCCGAACCACGTTTTCGTCCAAATAGCTCAATGTCACAAGCATAACTTTGTGGGTTATCAGCACATACCAGACTAAGAAGTGTCGATTTACCAGCGCCATTTTCGCCGCTCAATGCCCATTTTTCGCCCCGTTTGATGCTCCAATCCAACTCATTGAGGATGGTGCGCTCACCGTAGCGAATATTCACTTTATTGAGTTTCACTATTTCATCCCCTTCAAAGTCGAAACTTTTTTCAGGAATTTCAGCTATCAGTTTCTGCTGTTCTTCGGATAAAATATTAGTTACGCCCTTATAACAAGGGTATTTATATTCGTTGCGTAGTATTTTAGTACCACACCTTAAATTTTCGATGGGGAGCACGTGAGTGATGAATTGTGGAATATCATCACTTTTAGACAGCACGAGGATAATGTGAATGGACAATTGCTCAACTATCTCCTGGAGTAGATGATGTAATAAATCGCGTGTTTTGGCATCCAACCCGATAAAAGGATTATCAAGAATTAGTAATCGTGGACTACCTAGTAGTGCTTTAGTCAATTGGAATTTACGCATTTCACCACTAGATAGAGTGATAATTGCTTTATCTAACAATTCTTCTAATCCAAACAGTGCGAATAATCGTTGCTGCAATTCCTTACGAGGAGTAGCAGGCAATAAGTCTTTCACCACAGGCAGTTCGTCTAGGTCTGTAGCATTCCAACGTTGTTGATAGTAGCTACTATCGCCATCGCCATATGTGTCTCGAAAGGCGATATACTTGATATTGTCGCTCATCAACTTTGGTGCATCAGCTCCAAAGTCATAGGTCATAGCTTCTTCGGGCATTGGCCATCGTCCTGTCAATATATCCACAATGCGGCTTTTACCACTGCCATTCAGTCCTACGATAGCCAGTTGTTCTCCATATCCGACCGTAAGATTCACGGGCTCCTTCATACGATAAAGCGGATGGCGTGGAATACCGTTTTCGATTTTCAGAAGATTTCTCATTCTACTCTTCTATTTGGATCAATGTTTTGAAAAGGCGTTTGCCACTTTCGGTAGTCATCATGTTTGTATAGAATGTCTTTGCCTTGTCCATGGCATAATAACCCGAAAGAAGATTGACGATAAGGTCGGCTTCGAAAAGTGGCTCAAATCGCAAGTCGATAGCCTGCTGAAACTGGTGGTGTGTCCCCACGACATCTGCCAACCATTTCTTTTCGTCGATAGTAAGCGATTCTATCTTTTCGAGTAATTCATCTGTCACAATGCGCCCCACACGCTGCTGGTTGGCGGGTAGCGAATTACCACATTCTATTTTGGCGCGAGGGCAACCAATGTCATGTAACCATGCCGCAGCCTCCATTAATTGGGTTTGTCGTTCGGTTAATCCTTCATTGACAGCAATGAGTCGAGTAAAAGAAGCTACTTCCTGTGTGTGCAAGATGTCTTCGCGCATTTGTGGAAAATGACTGTAATATTCGATAGCTATTTCAGCTATAATGTCATTGATAAGTTTCATGTTTCCTGTTCTTTTTACGTGATTTAGAACTGCAAAATTAATCTTTTCTGTCATTTGAATCTTTTTTTACAGAAAAGATTGTTGAGTTTCGCTCTAAAATGTCTTTCACTTTTCAATATAGATCTGATTTGTATGTCTAAAGTGTTGAATAACAGTGTGCTGTGTTTTTGTTTATCTTTATGATGTGGTCTAACCATGCTCACCGTGGTGAACAGGGCTGGTTGAGATCCTGAGTAAGGCATGCTCTTCTTGCCCACTAAGGGTCATCAAGAGGTTAAAAACGGATTATTCGGGGATTAGATAAAAGTAGCTGACAAATCGAGAAGCTGTTAATGATTAAACTTATTGTTGTTTTCGTTTGTTTTGTGTGATAGAATGATGAAAAAGAATGGACAATGACAATAAGAAACTAGGATTGAGCGGTCTCACGGCTATTGTATTTGGGGCTATCATGGGTGGGGGTATTTTTAATATCCCCAAAATAATCGCAGCCAATGCTGGTCTTGGTGCCATTCTTATCACATGGATCATCACCACATTGGGGGTGTTGTGCATTGTGCTTACATTTAAGCAGTTGGTAGTGATGAGGCCCGATCTTAATCAAGGCATTTATCAATACGCCAAAGAAGGTTTTGGCAATTATGTAGGATTTAATATTGCATGGGGTTATTGGCTGTGCGTTTCTTTCGGCAATGTAGTTTTTGCGGTGATGCTCAATGATTCCTTGGGCGAGTTTTTCCCGGTTCTGCTAAAACATAGTTGGCCCACTGTGCTCTTGGGCTCATTTTTTATTTGGTCGATGTATGCTATTGTTTCTATGGGTGTGAAATCGGCTGCTTTGCTCAACACGGCAGTGACAGTGGTAAAATTTGCCACATTGCTTTTTGTAGTCGTTTCACTAATCGTTTGTTTTAAGGTGAAGCAGCTTCATTTTGATTTTTGGGGTACAATGGGCGATTTGGGTTCGATAGGCGAACAGGTGAAACATACGATGCTCGTTACGCTATGGTGCTTTATTGGTATAGAGGGTGCGATAGTGATGTCAGCCCGAGCACGGAAGATAGTTGATGTAGGACGTGCCGGTATAATCGGTTTCTTTTGCTCTCTATTCATTTGGGTCATTTTTACTGTTTTTTGTTTTGGTATTCTTTCCCAACCAGAGTTGGCGCATCTTAAAGATCCCTCTGTAGCCTATATTTTGAAAGATGCTATTGGTGAATGGGCCTATACCTTTATCATCATCAGTATTATAGTAGCCGTATTGGGTGGTTGGATAGCATGGACTCTCATCTGTGCTCAAGTGCCTTTTACAGCAGCGCAGCTCGATATCTTACCACGTATTTTTAAGCGCACCAGCAAGCGCGATGTTCCATCCTTTTCCTTATTATTTTCCACCATCGCAATGCAGATATTCTTCTTCTTGGTGCTTTTGGCAAAATCGGTTTTCTACGCAGCTGTGGTTGTCGAAGGAGTAATGGTGGTACCTGCCTATGCCTTTTGTGGCTTTTTTCTTATTAAACTTTGCTTCTCGAAAGAAAGTCAGAAACTGTATCCGCAAAAACGTTTATGGCTTCATCGAATTATAGCCATCATTGCTTCGGGTTATTGCCTGTGGTTGCTCTATGCAGGTGGTCTTGTCTTGTTTTTTATTACTTCCATATTTTATTTTATAGGTATCTACTTCTATATCCGGGCGCGTAGACAAACTTTGCAAAAAGGTGAGAAGGTATTTACTAAAGGAGAAAAATGGTTGGCCGTCATTTTAGGTCTTTCATCTATAATTTCTGTCATACTGATAATTATGGGAAAAACGATATTCTAATGAAATAAACAATAATAAATAGATATACATGGATCATGTAACAGTAGATATAAAAGATACAATACAGACTGTATACTGCATCGACATGGAAGATGGAGAGGTGGTGTACAAAGTTGTGAAGCAAGAGTTGGACAAGGGTAATGCTGTGGAATTATCGTTCGAAGGCATTGAGATGGTGATAACTGCATTTTTGAATTCGGCAATAGGAAGACTTTTTGGCGAGTTTGAGAAGGATACTGTGCATCGTCAAGTAAGAGCAGTAAATTTACACAAGGACTTTGTCCCTATGTGGGACAGGGTCATGCGATCAGCACCCATCTATTATGCACATAAAGATAAAGTTGAGCATCATACTAAAAAAGAAATGGAGGACTAAGTTTATGGCAATGAGATATGATAATCATAGCTTGGGAGAGCTATATGAGAAGAATTTCTTTTTTGATACGAATGTATTGCTCGATTTGTTTTATACTCAAAAAAATGATTGGTCGGCTATGGCCTATTCAAAATTGTATAAAGGAATGGTAGCTAGGAAGATGAATATGTATATTGACAATACTGTGCTCTCTGAGTTCATTAATCGAATATTACGTATCGAATATAAATTGATGCAAAGTATGACGGGAAGCGTAGATGTTTCTTTCAAGACATATCGTAATACGGACGAGGGACAAGAAAAAGTGCGCGAAGCATATGATTTGGTAAATGTCATTTTGAAATCGATACACCTGGATGGAGAGGTTTTGAACAGTGATGATATTGAATCACTACTGGTGGTGGATGAAATTGATTATAACGATAAGACAATAGAACACCTATGCATCAAAAAAGGATATGTGTTAGTAACCAATGATATTGACTTTATGCATAGCGAAGCGGATATATTATCGGCTAACCGCAATTTGTATGGAGAAGCTAAGCAATAAAGATAAAAAACAACACCCTAAGTCAATATTGTATAGCTGATACAAACATTAATTGGGCTTGAGTTGTTAAAGTAAAAACATCATAAAACTGATAACGATATGAAAAATAGAAGAGTGATAATGATTATAGCCGTGATTATATTGGTTGTATTACTGCTTTACTGGTTGTTTATAGCCGAGGATATCAATGCGTTTTGGGGAACCAATTAATCAGTGAACAAAAAAGAACTATTTGTTGATATAGGTTTATGTTTGCGCACAGATTGTGAATGAATCTTTTGGAGTTTCCACATTTTTATAGGTTTATATAAGAATGTGGAAATTATAGTGTAAATTTGCCTGAGAATCTATTTAAGACCAATTTATATATATGGCAACTGTTGACGATAAAAAAATTATTTTTTCGATGGTAGGAGTAAGTAAATCCTATCAAAACAAACAAGTACTTAAGAACATTTACCTCTCTTTCTTTTACGGAGCAAAGATTGGTATCATCGGTTTGAACGGCTCAGGTAAATCAACCCTTCTGAAAATCATCGCTGGATTGGAAAAGTCGTATCAAGGCGAAGTGGTTTTTTCGCCAGGCTATTCTGTTGGCTATTTGGCACAGGAACCACATCTCGATGACACTAAAACTGTGAAGGAAATCGTGATGGAAGGTGTGCAACCTATCGTTGATGCACTGAATGAATACGAGGAAATCAATCAGAAATTCGGTTTGCCTGAATATTATGAGGATTCCGATAAGATGGATAAGCTTTTTGCGCGCCAAGGCGAGTTGCAAGATATTATAGACGCTACTGATGCATGGAATTTGGATAGCAAATTGGAACGTGCAATGGATGCTCTACGTTGCCCACCCGAAGATCAGCTGGTGGCACAACTGTCTGGAGGTGAACGTCGTCGTGTGGCTTTGTGTAGGCTGCTCTTACAAAAACCTGATATTTTGTTGCTGGATGAACCTACCAACCACTTGGATGCTGAGTCTATCGACTGGTTGGAGCAACATTTACAGCAATATGAGGGCACTGTGATTGCAGTGACTCACGACCGCTACTTCCTTGACCATGTGGCAGGCTGGATTTTGGAACTAGACCGTGGCGAAGGTATCCCTTGGAAAGGAAACTACTCTAGCTGGCTGGAACAAAAAACTAAACGCATGGAGCAAGAAGAAAAGACAGCTAGCAAACGCCGTAAGACCTTGGAGCGCGAGTTGGAATGGGTGCGTATGGCGCCTAAAGCTCGCCAAGCTAAAGGTAAAGCTCGTCTGAATTCGTATGACAAACTGATGAATGAAGATGTGAAGGAGAAGGAAGAAAAACTTGAAATCTTCATACCTAATGGTCCACGTTTGGGTAACAAAGTAATCGAATCAGTGCATGTAAAGAAGGCTTTCGGTGACAAGTTGCTCTTTGATGACTTGAACTTCATGCTTCCACCAAATGGTATTGTTGGTATTATCGGTCCTAATGGTGCAGGTAAAACAACATTGTTCCGTCTTATCATGGGATTGGAGAATGCCGATAATGGTGAATTCGAGGTAGGTGAGACTGTGAAAGTGGCCTATGTAGATCAGCAACATAAAGATATGGATCCAGAGAAGTCGGTTTATCAGGTAATATCAGGTGGAAATGACTTGATCCGTATGGGAGGTCGTGATATCAATACACGTGCATATTTATCGCGTTTTAATTTCTCGGGCGGAGATCAAGAGAAACTTTGCGGCATGCTTTCGGGTGGTGAGCGTAACCGTCTTCATTTGGCTATGGCATTAAAAGAAGAAGGCAATGTGTTGCTTTTAGATGAGCCAACAAATGATATCGACGTGAATACACTGCGTGCACTCGAGGAAGGTTTGGAAGATTTTGCAGGATGTGCAGTCGTTATTTCGCATGACCGATGGTTTCTAGACCGTATTTGTACACATATTCTTGCATTCGAAGGCGATTCAAATGTTTTCTTCTTTGAAGGTTCTTATTCCGAGTATGAAGAAAATAAAATGAAACGTATGGGCAACATAGAACCTAAGCGTGTGCGTTACAGAAAACTCATGGAAGATTAAATAAATTGGAAGTGAATAAACAGAAAATCGTGGGCAGAATACTCTGTTCACGATTTTTTTATGTCAAATAAGAAGAAATTTTTTCCTTCTTATTTTTGTCTGATTATATACTGCTTCGGTAGAGTGCAAATATTTGCATTATCTTGTGTTTGGTGTGAAATAGATAATTATGCACTATATATGTAGATGATATTGTAGCTATTTGCTATGTATAGTTTACAATTTATAGTTTGAATAGGAAGTACCCCTGAATGTGAATAAACAAATTTTAAAACTATTGTAAGGTGTTTATTGTTTAGTAGTGTATGATATTATTTTTTATTCTTAAAATTGGAAACACAAATGTAATAAGGGTTTAAATGATATTAATTACTTTTGTATCGGAAACTATTATAAATCAACATTCTAATAATTAACAAAACGAATTATGAAAAGACATCTAATTCACTTCCTGTTGATTGCTATTATGTCCGTTTGCACTTCAGCAATGGCATATGCGCAAGTAACAGTGAAAGGTCAGGTTGTGGATGCAGAAACCGGCGAGCCATTGATTGGTGCAGCTGTAACGGTTGCGGGTACGACCCAAGGTAGTGTGACAGACATCGATGGTTTTTTTACACAGCGCGTTGGGCAAAATGAAACACTCGTAATTAAGTATCTCGGGTACAAAGATTACTCGAAGAAAATCACTCAGTCGATTAACCCAAATCTCGGAGTGATTAAAATGGAACCAGATGCTGTGGCATTGGGGGACGTTATTATCACATCTTCTATAGCTGTAGCACGTAAGACACCCGTTGCGGTTTCTACACTAACACCAGCATTTATCGAAGAAAAGTTAGGAACACAGGAATTTCCCGAAATTCTGAAATCTACACCAGGTGTATATGCCACTAAGCAAGGTGGAGGATATGGTGATTCAAAAGTGAACATTCGTGGGTTTAAGTCTGAGAATGTTGCTGTAATGATTAATGGTGTCCCCATGAACGATATGGAATGGGGTGGTGTATATTGGAGTAACTGGACTGGTCTGTCTGATGTGACTCGCTCTATGCAGGTTCAACGTGGTTTGGGTGCTGCAAAGGTTTCTTCACCATCTGTAGGTGGATCTATCAATATTATCACTCGTACAATAGATACGCAAAAAGGTGGATCGGTATCTTATGCTATGGGTAACGATGGCTATAATAAAATTCTTTTCAATGTTTCAACAGGTTTGAGTAAATCGGGTTGGTCGCTATCATTGCTCGGTGGTAAGACATGGGGTGATGGCTATGTTCAAGGTGCTGATTTCGAGGGGTATAACTGGTTTGTGAACATCTCAAAGCAGATCAATGATAATCATCAATTATCTTTCACTGGTTTTGCTGCTCCTCAATGGCATAATCAACGTAGCCGCAACGATGGTTTGACTATTGAAGGATGGCAAGAGTATGGCAAAAAATATATGAATGGTGGCAGTCCTTACAAATACAATCCAACATATGGTTTTGGTATAGATGGTCAACGTAAGACTTCACAACGCAATGAGTATAATAAACCTCAACTTTCATTGAACCACTTATGGCAGATTAACCAAAATTCGAGCTTGAGTACAGCCCTTTATGCATCTATTGGACGAGGTTTTGGCTATTCGGGTCAAGGTTTGAACTCGTCTGACCGCAATAATTGGTTTGGTAGTAGCAATGGTGTATTGAATATGAAATTTCGCAATGCAGATGGTACCTTTGCTTATCAAGATATCTATGCGTTGAATGAAGCGAGTGAAGAGGGCTCGCTCATGGTGATGTCTAAGTCTAAAAACTACCACAACTGGTATGGATTGCTTTCAACTTATACTACTAAAATTCACGATTTTGACATCTATGGTGGTATTGATGTGAGATATTACAAAGGTGTGCATACCAATGAAATTATCGACCTTTATGGTGGTGATTACTATATCGATGCTTCTTCTCGTAAATCAGTATTGTCAGCCAATAACGCAGCGGCGGCAGCTGGTAGCTCATTTGTGAATCAAAAGCTCCAAGTAGGCGACGTAGTGTATCGTGACTATGATGGCTTTATCGTTTCAGAAGGTGTATTCGGACAGGTAGAGTACAATAAAGAAAAACTTAGCGCATTTGTAGCAGGTTCGGTATCGAATAATAGCTACTGGCGTTATGACCGTTTTTACTATGACAAGGACCATGCTAAATCTTCTACTGCTAATTTCGTAGGTTGGTCTGCAAAGGGTGGTTTAAACTATAATATCACAGAGCATCACAATGTATTTGGTAATATCGGCCACATCAGCCGTGCTCCTTTTTTCTCTGTCGGTGTATTCTTGAACAGCACAACTAGCAATGCGTTGAACAAAGATGCTGTAAACGAAAAGATTTTCTCAGTAGAGTTAGGTTATGGTTTCCGTTCACGCATCTTCTCGGCCAATGTGAACGCTTACTATACGAAGTGGAAAGACAAGACAATGGCAAAAACGGCTACTGTTACTTTTTATGAGGGTAGTTTGAATGAACCTTATAATGCTGCACTAAATATTGCTGATACACGTGCTGTAATCAATATGCAAGGTGTTAACTCTGTACATATGGGCGTTGAGCTTGATTTTGTATTCAAGCCTCTTTATTGGTTAGATGTAACAGGTATGTTCTCTATAGGTGACTGGTATTGGGATAACAATGCAAGTGGACAGTTTACTGTGGAAGGCCAATTTATAGCTAATGCTAATATTGCTGATGAAACAGGTCGTGAATATACAGTTACTGTTCCTGCTGAAGCTAACAATTTGACTCCTTCAACAATGACATTGAACCTTAAGGATGTAAAAGAAGGTGGATCTGCTCAGCTTACAGCAGGCTTAGGATTGAATGCTCGCGTAGGTAAATCTCTCGGTTTAGGTTTGGACTGGATTCTATATGCTCGAAACTATGCTGACTGGCAATTGAGTCCTAGCGATATAATCCTGAACGGAGTGAAGAACTTTGAAACACCTTGGAAGATACCTACAGCTTCTGTATTCGACCTTAATGCTTACTATCGTTTTGATTTCGGTAAAGTGAAAGCAACCCTTTCCGGAAACATCAATAACCTTTTCAATCAGACTTACATCACTGATGCAACTGATGGAAGTAAACACGACTGGCAAACGGCTTACAATATCTTTTATGGTTTTGGCCGCACATACAGTCTCCGATTGAAAGTTAGTTTCTAATGATTTAACGAATAAGCAATTATGAAGAAAAAATATATATTAATGCCCTTTGCAGCTGCTGTGCTGGCACTGACAGGCTGTAATTATAATGAGAAAAACTTCGATGGACTGTTTGAATCGACCCGTCCTAGTGAAGTATTGAAGATCAACTATACGCTGGCTGAAGCTGACTATGCTTCTATCGCCAACAATAGTACCAATAAAAGTATGGCTGCAGAAGCAGGAGAATCAAGCGCATTAAGTGCCGTTGCTTCTAAGAACTGCTTGTCTGAAACTATCACTGCACAAGAGTACATTCCTGCTTTCATGCTTACTAAATGGTATATGGCAGACGCAGGATCGGCTATTAAGATCACATATAATCTTTCTGTAGATGCGCCTTCGTATCTGACACAGATGGATGATGCACAAACTTATGTGTTGACGGCTGATAACTATGAAACAGCTTGGAATGAGACTGGAATCGAATATTTTACACCATCAAAACCAGCGGCTACTTATCTACCACGTATCCTGAGAAGTGCTATTGCAAATCCTGAGGATGGACAATATGTTGCAGTGCAATACAATTATTCGGCTACTGAACCTTCGAGTGGAGATGAAGAAGTAAATCCATTCAACAGTATTACTGATGCGGTGGAAGGACCTAATGGTGAATACTATGTAAAAGGTAAGGTGCTGGCCACTTATGCACGCGGTTTCTTGTTGTCAGATGGTACAGCCACTATCTTGGTGTATGTAAACGCTATGCCAAACTTATCCTTAGGCGATGAAGTTACTGTAAAAGGTACCACATCAACTTATAGCGGTGCAAAACAGTTTGGTGCCTCAGGGCTTGAAATAATGCGCTTGGCTGCAGGAGAAAGCTTTGCATATCCAACAGCAGAAGCTATGACGCCAGCAGATATGGATACTTATGTGGCAAACTCTACATCGGCTTCTTTGAAATATGTCTCTTATACGGGTGTATTGACAATTTCTGGCAACTATTATAATGTAGCAGTAGAAGGTACAAGCACGGCTATTGGTAGTATCTCATATCCTTTTGCAGGTACTGTTCCAGCTGATCTTAGCGGAAAGACGGTAACGGTGACTGGTTATACTATCGGAACATCTAGTGGCAAATATGTGAATACTATGGCTACTTCGGTAGTTGCTGAGGGTGAAACAGCTTCAACTGCAATTGGTGTAGTTCAACTTTCAGCTGCAGGTGACTATACAGTGCAGGGTCAAGTGGTAGGTACTTATGCTCGTGGTTTCTTAGTAAATGATGGAACTGGCTCTATCTTAGTTTATCTAAATGCTGCTACAGATCTTCAAGTAGGTGCAACAGTTTCTGTAACTGGTACTACTAGTGCTTATGCAGGCTTGAAGCAATATGGAAATACTGCTGTAGTAACTGTTATTTCAGAAACAGGAACAGTGACTCGTCCTACTCCTTATAGCATGACAATTGATGATATTGATGCATATGCTACGGCCCCTTATTCGCGCTATATCAGCTACAAGGGTATTTTGAGCATCAGTGGAAACTATTATAATGTGACTGTTGACGGTGCGACTGTAGTTGGTTCTATTGCTTATCCTATTTCGGGTAGTGTGGATGCAGAACTTAATGGCAAGGAAGTAGTGGTTGTAGGTTATTCTGTAGGTTCTACTGGTAGCAGCACTAAGTATGTTAATACTATGATTACTTCGGTTGCAGAAGCTACAACACCTGCTTCTCGTGCGGCATATACACGTGCTGCTGCAACAGAACAAATCTATGCGATGTATCAGTATAGCAATGGTAGCTGGACAGCTGCTTCAAGTACAGCTATGGTGTCACCATCTGACTATCGTCAAATGGGATTGTCTAATAACAACTTCTCTTCTTCTTATTTACCTGCTAACTACTTGCCTCAATTCTTAGGCTTGAAGTATCCTTATGCTCAACCCGAACAAACAGTTGCGGTTGCATATTACTATTACAATGGTACTTCAACTGAAATTGCAGCTGATGAGTATACATACACCAATGGTAGCTGGATTAAAAATGACTTCGTAGAGGAAAAAACAGATCAATTCGTGTTTGATGGTACAAAATGGAACTATGACCCAAGTATCGTGATTCGTTTGACGAAGGGTGATGCTTATACTAAAGAATTTATGCTTGTAACTGTTGATTCGGTTCGCGTTAATAAGGGAGCAGAATATATCGATTCTTACGGTACTGCTGAGTTCTACTATGGATGCTCTGGCTATTATGGTAATGTCGATATTACGCCTGCTAAATGGAAGCAGTATTCACCTTACTCAAATATGTCAGATGCTGAGGTAGAAGCTGCTATCACAGAACATGCTGAAAGTGGTATTTTCGTTTATTCATTGAAATATTATCACGGTGATATGGATGTGATTCCTGGTATTGATGTAACGGTAACTATTAACTATGATACGTACAACTCGGCTGCATCGGCTGGTGTATTCACTATCCAATATTTGGTGACAGGTAAAGGTCAGTTTGAGTACATTCCAGGTTCTTATCAGCAGATTGAGTAATACTAAATAAAAGTGTAAGAGAAGCATTTCCGTACACTATATACACAAAAAGAGGCAGCTATAAATAAATAGCTGCCTCTTTTTGTGTATAGATACTTTCTAATTAATCGCTTAAAGCGTAGCCATTAATCAG
>CAMTPC010000055.1 GCA_947074295.1 uncultured Bacteroides sp.
TCTTGCCGATGCGGTTGCTCACGGGCGCGGCCATCACCACGCCGATGATGTTGGCGGCTTGTCCCACCGCCAGATACAGCCCGCTCATGACGAAGGGCAGCCCGAAGAACATCACCTCGCCAAGGTCCTCTTCCACCACATAGTACTTGAAATAGTACACCGTGGCACCATCACGGATGGAGTTGAACACCAGTGCTGCCACTCCCGCGCCCAAAAGTATCCACCAGGGGCGGTTGTGCAGCAGATCCTTGATGTCATCCTTTAACGGGTTCTGTTTTTCCTTGAGTGCCTTCACTCGCTCGCGCGTCAGGCCGAAACAGCCTAAGAACAGCACTACGCACATGATGGCGATGATGAGCACGGCCATCATCCAGCCATGCTGCACGGTGTTGTCGCTGGCAAAAGCGTTGACCATAGGCATGAACAACAGCAGGGCCACGAAACTGCCGATGTAGGCAAAGAGCATGCGGTAGGTGGAGAGCACGTTTCTCTCCTTAGGGTCGGGACTCATCACGCCCAGCAGCGAGGCATAGGGCACGTTGATGGCCGAGTAGACCATCATCATCAGCGAATAGGTGATGTAGGCATAGACGATCTTGCCCGTGAGGCTGAAGTCGGGTGTGACGAAGGTGAAGAAGCCGATCAGGCCGAAGGGAATGGCCAGATAGAGCAGGTAGGGACGGAATTTACCCCAACGGCTGTCCGTGCGGTCGGCCACGATGCCCACGATGGGGTCGAAGGCGGAATCCCAGATACGGGTGATCAGGAACATGGTGCCCACCACGGCAGCGGGGAGACCAAAAATGTCGGTATAGAAGATCATCAGGTACGAGCCGAAGAGTTTCCAGAACATGGACGAGGCCATATCGCCAAAGCCGTAACCGATTTTTTCCTTGAGTCTTATCATGGTAGAAGAAAAATAAAAAATAAGTTTTTAGTAGGGAAGACCGCAAAATGAAGATTTATTCTTCATTTTGCGGCAAGCTTTAATTCATAGAAATGCTGTCATTTATTATTCATGATTTTTATATTGTGATCAATCATCTTCTTTAATGTATTAACAGAAGCCGTAGTCGTCAATCCATCTTGTGGTGTATTCATGCAATAATCCACCAGTCGATCAATAGTGGATGTAGCCACATGCATACGAGTGTCACTTGACGCATAGTAGATGAACACCTTGCCATCTTCGTCAGCTATCCAGCCATTGGTGAATAGGACATTGGATACATCACCGATACGTTCTTCGCCCTCGGGAGCCATAAAATAACCACCTGGGGCTGCAATCACTTTAGTCGGATCTTCCAGCGATGTCATGTACATATAGAGTACATAACGTAGACCTGCGGCACAGCCACGTACACCATGTGCCAGGTGTAGCCATCCTTTGTCTGTTTTGATAGGGTGTGGTCCTTCACCATTCTTCACTTCCTTGATGGTATGATAATGGCGCGCATCTATGATTTTTTCTTCCTTCACTTCAGCGTTGGTCATATCGTCTACCAAAGCCCAACCGATGCCACCACCGCTACCGGTATCGATGAAGCCGTCTTGCGGACGGGTATAGAGCGCATATTTGCCATCGACAAACTCTGGATGGAGAACGACATTGCGCTGTTGGCTTTTCGTCTTCAGATCAGGAAGACGTTCCCAGTTGATAAGATCCTTGGTACGAGCGATGGCGCATGTTGCTGTAGCCGAGGATAAATCACCAACAGGCGCATTGGTATCATGACGCTCGGCGCAAAACAAACCATATATCCATCCATCCTCGTGAGCCGTGAGGCGCATGTCGTAGATATTGGTAGCGGGAATCAAGTCATCAGGCATCGTCACAGGGTAATCCCAGAAACGGAAGTTATCCACACCATTGGGGCTTTCGGCAATGGCGAAGAATGATTTGCGGTCATCGCCCTCCACGCGTACCACAAGCACATATTTACCGTTCCATTTAATCGCGCCCGAATTCATGGCAGCGTTCATTCCGATGCGTTCCATCAGATAAGGATTGGTCTTCTCATCCAGATCATACCGCCAGAACACTGGCGTATGAGCAGCTGTAACGATAGGATTCTCATAGCGATTATATATGCCATTGCTATGCGCAAGTGGGTAATTCTTTTTAGTGATTAGTGTTTCGTGGTCAGCAAACAGGGCTGTCACTTTTTCTTGAAATGTATTCATACGATTGAATCTATTTATAAAGTTGTCTTAATATAAAGATTGTCTAAGTCGCTCAAGAACAATGTTCTTGGATTCTGATAAAATGTGATGAAGTCATCTTCGGAAGTATGTCCGGGATAGGGTGCAAAGAAATGGTTTTCACCTAGTTCATACGCATTTCTCCATACCAGTACATAAATGGGTTTATAGTCACCTATGGCATCTTGAAGCACGTCCGTCCACCAGGTTGGATTAGGTATTTTTTCGTATCCAGCTTCTGTGATGGCATAGAGCTTATTATTATCCTTGCAATATTGATCCATGAATGCTAAGTTGCGTTGAAAAGCTTCCTTAAAAGCGGCAGTTCCAGCTTCATTATTATACTGATAGGTGTCAAATCCGAGTATGTCAACATAATCATCACCTGGATAGCGTTCCATATAATTTTCGGCATCACCTCCGGGTGAATAGACATACAATATATTATTAACGCCTGCTTCGCGCAAAGTTTCTTCTGTCATCAACCAAAGTGATTTATACTGCTCAGAAGAACAAAGATCTTGCCCCCACCAAAACCAACTGCCAGTATGTTCGTGCCATGGACGAAATAATACAGGTATTTTCTCATTATCAGTAGTTTGTAGAGAGTTTAGGAAATTGGCAACCAAAAGCAACCAACTTTGAAATTTTTCATGGTTTTCACCACCGGGTAATACCGATTCGACCACTTTATCATTTGTCACATCCCAAGAATCTCCTCCTGTCAATGGATTATCTACATGCCAACTAATCGAAACCAGTCCACCCCGCTCATAATGGCGTATGATTTCTTTACGGATGTCTTTAAACAAAACGCCATCTAGGTTTTGTAAAGAGCCTTTCTCTATACGTCCCAAGTCGAAACTCACCACTGCGGGGTAGTCTCCACAGACACTACGAACATCTGAACGATTGCGGTCGCCCTTCCAACCGATACCATACAATGTTGCGTCATGCTGGCCAAACATGTATCCTTTTTCGGCACTTTTCCGCAGATTGTCCATCAGATATTGAGCCTCTGCTCTTTGTATAACCTCTTCTTTAGTCTCTGTTTTACAGCTAATGAGTATTCCGATCAATAATCCAATCGTTAAACTGATGCTACATACCTTCTTCATAGTTGTCTATTAATTAGCGAGAATGATTATGAAAAAGAAAGAGGAAGAATCTTATAATTCATAGCTTCTTCCTCTTTCAGCTTGTCAAAATGTTAAGTCTTTATTATTTAAAATCGTTTGTGTTCAGGTTAGGATCTATAGGAGTTGTCGTGAAGACAAAATAGTCACAGCTGATATCCAATGTACTGCCAGTATAATTACCGCCCATTACCTGAATCTTAAAATCGAAATCTTGTGAAGAATCCCAACCGCTGAGATCACCTTCACCTGGAGTCACACGTACCGAACGCCATTGCCACTCGTTGTTAGTTGGGTTCACCTGATAATCATCGCCATAACCTTGTGGTGAAGTCAAGTTCATCCAGCCAGCACCCATACATGGTTGTATATAACCTCCATAAGCACCAGTGTTAACCAAGAAGTTGATCCATACACCATTAGAATAGAGCACGGGATCGAGAGCTTTACAAGTGGTGACACCGATTACATTTTTATCCCAGCCAAGATTGTTTCCTTTAAAGTTGGCATAATAGTCGCCTTGTGAAACACCGGTATATGCTGCGTCGGCCCCTGTTGGCATATAGCTAAATTGACCTACTTCATATTTGTCAACATCCTTTTCGGCATCCCATGCCACAGTTGGATTTAAAGGACCGTCTGTCAGTAATACCATATTTACTGCGATATCGAATGGATCTTCGTTGCCATTACCGATATTACCACCGCGGAACTGTACACCTATTTTCTCGATAAAGCCTGTTGTTACCGGGAAACCTAAGTCGGCAAGCGAGTATGAACGCCATTCCCATCCATCCGTCTGGCTGCCATAGTCATCTCCATATCCATGTTTGCTTTCTAGGTGACGGTCTTGCTCACCATTCGAGCTATCATAAGTCAATGGTTGCATATAACCCTTCTTTCCATATGTATTAACCAACATCGTGATACAAGGATTGGTATAGGCTGAAAGATCATAACCTTGGCCATTATTGTCACTGTAGATTTTGCAATATGTACCGTTCCATCCATTACCGACAGCAGCACTTACGCGGAATGCTTTACCAAACATACCTTTGACTTCTTCCATTGTGGCAATGGCAGCGTCACTACCATTTTCGATGATATATGATTTATTGATGTCAAGAATCAATAATGTGCTCTTTGGTACATATTTATCCGTTGCTTTCTTTATTTCTATACCACTCATTTCCTGTTTGTCACCAGCTTTTGGTGTCATCTCGATGGTAACAAAATCTCCTACAGCCACATCAAGATCCTTAGAAGAGAATGAGGCAGACTCTACTGTAGCTGCACCTGCAGGCGATGCTATCGAACCATTGACTTTTACCTCTTGGATAAGGTCCATATTCTCACCTTTTAGAGTAAACGTCTTGCCCAATTGTATGTCACTAGGCCACTCCTTGACTATAGCTTCGAAAAACTGTGGATTGATTCTTACTGACGATTCATAAGTGCGTTTGTACTTGTTCAGTACGGTAAGTGTGCCTGCCTCTACCGAACGTGGCACTTTTACTACTAATGATTTACCATCCTCGGGAGCTGTTACAATAGTGAATTTGTAAGATCCTATGCTAATCGATGTCGCGGTATTAAGATATTCACCCGATAATGTTATCTCATCATCAACGAATGGATCGATTTTAGACACGGCATCTACAGTAGCTACAGGATAATTGATATCGTAGCTTTCAGAGAAGTCATCATCATGGCAACTACCCAGTGTGAATAGGCTTGCCGTTGCAAGTAAGAGAGTATATAATGCTTTATTTTTCATATTCAGATTCTTTTAGAAATTAAAAATAACCAGGGTTTTGTTCTAGTCCATAACCTTGAACTTCTTTCAAAGGAATAGGCAAAACATATACTTTATTGCCATTAGGGCCATCAAAACAACGTGCGGCAAGATTGCTTCTTACGCCTACGAAATATTGATTGACTGCATCGCTGTAAACTCCATCATAAATACCACCTGTATTGCGTTGAGTCTCTTTTTCATTAGCCATGTTGTCAAGGAAACGACCTGTTCTTACCAAGTCATAGAAACGATGACCTTCCATCGCTAATTCTACACGGCGTTCTTGCCAGATAGCCAATAATAGGTCATTACCCGACGATGTTATTTTTGGTAAAAGCTTATCCGTCTCGGCGGGAGCTGCGCTATAGTCTTTTTTACCTTCAGCATATCCCATACAGTATGTACTGTTTCGCGCACGTTCGCGCACCATTTCTAGCATATTGCGAGCTTCTTCTTCTTTACCGGTATTATAAGCTGCTTCGGCATGCATCAGCAATACATCCGCATAGCGAATAATGCGTAGGTTGCGATCTGCTGCACGAGCAAAGGATGGAACTTCTGGCAAAGCAGCTTTACGGCTGAGCCATGCAGACCCTTTTTGCGTTTCGTACTTCATCTTTTCGCCATATAGAATACCATCATTATAGTTTTCACCGTAGATAGTGCTCGATAAACGTGGGTCTCCTTCTTCAAATGAGTCAACTAAGTCTTTGGTAGGGTTATTAAAATTCCATCCTAAACCAGAGTCGCGATGACCTTGATATTGGTAAAAGTTAGTGCCAATAGATCCTGGTGCATATTCTTCTGAGCCATTTCCAAACTGAATTTCGAATACACCTTCTGAGGAGTTGTCGTTCTCGGTTTCCCAAATCATGGCATAGTTTTTTAGTAATCTGTATTCGCCCGATTTGATGACAGCATCTGTCATGTTATATACATTCGTCCAGTTTATGGTGGAATTGTCTTTATCAGTACCAATCTGGTACATGTAAACACGTGCTAATAAAGCCTGTGCTGCACCTTTGGTCGCTCTACCTAGATCATTTGTGGCATACTGACTTCTTGTAGGCAATAACTCAATCGCCTTTTTCAAGTCTGCCTCAATCTGTTGATAAACCTCATTAACAGACGAGCGCTTTACTGACCCAAAATCAGAAGGTTGAACAGAAGAGGTGAATAGAGGGATACCGCCAAACATGCGTACCAAATACCAATTAAAATAGCCTCTTAGAAATAATGATTCACCCATTAAACGATTGCGCATATCTTCGTCAAATGTTGCGGCTTCCAAACCCTCGATACAATAATTGGCTCTAGATACACCCCAGAAGCCATGAATCCAGAAAAATTCAGCTTGTTCTAATGATGAGGCAGAAGTACCACCAGCTATTCTTAGTAACCCGATATTATCTGTGTCATCACTTCCTTTTTCGGCATCATCCGATGTCATGTCACCCAAAAAGAAATCGAAATGGCCGCCGATCCATTGACCATCGGGTCCATTACCTTCATCAAGCTGAAGCATATCATAAATACCATTTACGGCATAGATGGCATTGTCTAAGGCATTGAAGTAGTTTTCGCTGTTCTCAGCTCCCTGTGGGCTGAGATCCAGAAAGTTGCAGGAAGATACCGAGAGCATTACTGCTGCCGATGCGATATAGTATTTTAGCTTTTTCATGTGTTATAAATATTAGAATGAAATATTAAGACCTACGGAGAATGTACGTGGCTGTGGATAGTTAACCATATCTATACCATAGTATAATGGATTGCCATACAAACCAAATACTTCTGGGTCTAATCCGCTATATTTAGTGAAGGTCTTCAGGTTGTCGATAGAGCCATATACACGTAGACTTTGAATACCAGCTTTCGCGGTCATTAACTTAGGGAAAGTGTAGCCCAACTGGATTTGTTTGATACGGAAGTAAGAGCCGTTTTCGACCATACGATCACTGAAAGCAGTACCATTCTGATTGCTATCTGTCAAGGCCAAGCGAGGAAGGTCTGAAGTAGGATTCTCGGGCGACCAATGATTCAGTGCCATATCACGGCTAATGTTTGTTTCGAACATATCGGTACTATAAAGTGATTGATACATTGAATTCACAATCTTGTTGCCCACTGAATAATTGGCGAAAACCGTGAAATCTATGTTCTTATATCTAAGGTTTACATTGATACCTCCAGTCCATTTGGGGCTAGCGCTACCTAGATAATCCATGTCCTCTTCTGTGATCTTACCATCACCATCAAGGTCCAGGAAGACAACGTCGCCTAACTGCGGACGAACACCACCAGGTCCTACGATGGGAATACCGTCTGATGTAACATAGGCATCCAGATCGGCTTGGGTTTTAAAGATACCCCCTGTTTTGTAGCCATAGAAATATGCGATTTCACGACCTTCTTCTGTTTTAGTGGTATTGCCTAATCGTCCAACAGAACCATCACGTATAGGATCGCCACCCGCCAAACTAGTTACTTTATTCTTGATCCAAGTGGCATTGGCGCCTATACTATAATAAAACTCTCCAATATGATCTGACCAACTCAATTGAAGTTCGATACCTTTGTTTTCCATAGTTCCTGCATTTACAAATGGCCGTTTTTTGCCTGCATACATCGGAATAGGGCGACTCAAGATCATATCCTTTGTCTTACGTATAAAGAAATCTGCACTACCATTCAGTTTATTATCGAAGAAACCATAATCGATACCTACATTCCATTGTTCGGAAGTTTCCCAAGTCAATTCAAGATTGGCCAATTGCTCTTGTACGCTACCTTCGACAATTTTATTATTGAACACATAGTTGTAACCTCCGATAACGCTCGATACATATCCGAAATCACCTGCGCTGTCTTGATTACCAACACGACCCCAACCAGCGCGCACTTTCAGGATAGGCAATACATTTCTTGCATTTTCCATGAAATCTTCATTGGCTACATTCCATCCACCTGAAAAAGAAGGGAAGCAACCCCAACGTTTGCTCTTAGCGAAGCGAGATGATCCATCCACACGTACCGTACCGGTGAGCAAGTATTTATTGTCCCATGAAAGATTAGTACGGAAAAACATTGATGCCAAGCGGTTTTCTACTTTGCCGCCTGCGATCTTGAATTTTTCTGCATCCTTAGCGGCGCCTAAATATTGTAGATTGCCATCATCGGGCACACCATAAGCAGTCACATCCACGTCCGACCAAGTGTTGGAAAGCATTTCCATACCCAAAGTTGCGTTAATCAATAGTTTGCTCACATTCCCATTATAGGAGAAGTAGTTGGTAGTAGACCAAGTGTCACCATTGTTTCTAACTTGATTCAGCGTCTGCTCATCATTTTTCTGGCTGGCTGTGATAAAATACTGTGGACTGAATTTTTTATAATCATTAAATACCCATGTACGACCATACTGTGCGCGAAATGATAATCCTTTGATACCAATATCATCTATCTGCAAGAAGAAATTACCCATGAAACGGTTCTCAATTGTTTTAGTATTCTTATCCTGCCAAATACCGATAGCGGGATTGGTCTGTGCAGGTGAATAATAGACCTGGCCATAGAAATCGGTATAGCTATCCCAAGCAGCTGAAACGGGGTCAGAACGCAATGCACCAGGCAAAATGCTACGATAGAAGTCAGTACCATCGCTTCCTGGTTTTTTATACCATACATAATTCATATTTAAACCTAGTTTCACATTCTTGAAAAGGCTATATGTATTATTGCTATGAAACATGAACTTTCTCAGTTCCGAACCTTTAATGATACCCTCTTCATCTGAATAAGTCACCCCATGATTGTAGTTATAGCTATCACCTGCACCTTGTACGCTGACATTATAGCGTTGTGAAAATGCATTTTGTGTGATTTCATCTTGCCAGTTCGTACCTTTCAGGTAATTGCCACTTGTATTGCTGTCAAGTATATATTGCAGCATGTCATCAATAGAACCAATTGTTTTGCGCGCTTGGGCGAACTGTGTGGCATCTGCCATTTCAAGCTTCTTAGCCATGTGCGAAATACCGAAATAGGCATTGGCTTGGATCTCAACCTTTGACTCTTTTGAACCCGATTTCGTCTTGACCAAAATCACACCATTGGCACCGCGTGAACCGTAGATGGCAGTGGCCGATGCATCCTTCAAAACCTCCATGCTTTCGATATCGCTGGGAGCTATATGACTGATATCATTGCTCGGGAATCCATCTACGATAAAAAGAGGATCAGAATTATTGATAGTACCAATACCACGTACACGAATAGTGGCGCCAGCACCCGGACTACCCGAATTGCTGATAACGCTTACACCTGCAAGTCGTCCTTGCATGGCTTGAGCTGCATCAAGGGTGGAAGTTTTCTGTAGATCTTTTACGTCCACCTTGCCTACACTACCCGTCATATCACTTTTGCGCATCACACCATAACCTACCACTACTACTTCATCAAGTGTTTTAGTGTCTTCTTTTAATATGACGTTCAGCATGGTTTGTCCGGCATATTTGATTTCTTGTGTGATATAGCCGATATAGGAAAACTCGATAATACCTCCTTCGGGTACATCCAGTGTAAAATTGCCATCAATGTCTGTAATAGTGCCAAATGTTGTCCCTTTGACTAGGATATTGGCACCGATGATAGGATCGTTCATCGCATCAACTACGGTACCTGTGATTTTTTTCATTTGTTGAGCGGCTTCTATACCATCGATAGGCGAAGCAAACAGTCGTGGAGTGTAGCCAAGACTTACGAACATGCATGCACCTGCTACAAACACTGTTTTTCTGAAATTTAAACTCATACTTGTATTTTTCTTAGTTTTTAAAATAGTTACTTTATTTTGATACGGTTAGCAAGGTTTGATAGTCCTTTCTTTTTACTGGTATCGTTTTTTTAGTGTGTTCTGATTAGGATTATTCTCTCATAGGCATTTGGGGTTCTCTAGATTAGACATTATTATTCATGGTTATTTCTGGTTTATAAGGATAGCACTTTTGCTCTGGGTTAACATTCATTGTACTGCCGCAACCTCCTTGATGGGCTGCGGCAACATTTCTAACTATTATATTGAAAACCTATTGAATCATCTTGTACTGCAAAAGTAATGGGAGAGAATTGAATGCTTGTTCCCGTTTGAAATACAGATGTACTGTTTTGTGTTTGGATACATTTGTGGATATGTAATGAACGAAAGGGGTAATAAAACCTACCTTTAATTAACATTGTATTCAGTCATTTTACATTGCGTACAGCCAATAGAGGCGATTTTTATCTAAAAAATAATACAAATGGATGTGTTAATAATACATTTGGGAAGTGATATGTCCCTTTAAATCGTCTAACTTTGTGACAATAAAATCTTATACGAATGAAAAAACATCTTTTGATAATAGGATTCATACTCTTATCCCTCCTGCAGACACATGCCTATGAAAACTTCAACTTTCATGTATTAGATGTTAAAGCAGGAATTACTGATAATTATATACAAGATATATTACACGATGACTATGGTTTTATGTGGTTTGCCACACGAACTGGACTCAATCGCTATGATGGCTATTACTTTAAACTTTACACCATCACACAGCTGGGTGCTTATGACAATAATATAGAATGGGTCTCGCAAGATGCATCCGGCACTATATGGATTAAGAATCCAGTACTTTATTGCTATTATGATCCCGAGAGAGATGAATTGAGTAATCAGATTGAAAAAAAACTTGGGCCTTTAGGCATCAATAATAAGATAGATCAAATCTTTATCGATGAGGATAAAAGTTTATGGTGTGTAGCCAATAGTACACTTTATTGCTATCACTTTGACGCCGAAAAACTTTTTAGCCTTACATTGCCTCGCGATATGGAGGTTGTGGACTTAGCTTGTCGTAATTCACGTGCATATCTGTTACTATCAGATGGTACAGTGGCGTCGGTCAATTGGGTACTCAATGAAATACAGCATGAAATGCACGTGGAAGATCTTATCGGTTTCCAGCCGCGTCTATATATAGATTCACGCTATTGTCTGTGGTTTTATTCCACACATGGCTCTCGAGTATCTTGCTATTCTACAGTGGAGCGACAATGGGTTGACTTTCCGGGAAAAAATGAGCTCAACACCGAACACAATAATATTACAGCGGTAACTGATGATGGGAAAGGCAATATATGGATAGGTACCGATAATAATGGAATTTATATTTGTCATCTGAATGAGAAGATGTTTACCAATCTTTATAAAGAAAGCAAACAGCTTTTTACTTTGCCCAGTAATCATATAACTTGCTTTTTTAAAGATAATATGCAGATTATGTGGGTTGGCACTAGTAAACAAGGTGTAGCCTACTCTTGCCTTAATGAAGTGATATTTGAAAATATAATCTGTTCGCGTCAAGAGGATGTGAGTTGTCTCTTGGAAGATAGAATGGGTAATCTGTGGTTGGGATTTGATGGAGAAGGTATCGCATGTATCAGGCAAGATGGTACTCAGGATCGCTATTACAAATCAAAAGACTCATCATTGCCTTCAAATTTGATTGTAAGCTCATATCTAGACTCCAAAGGACGAATTTGGTGGGGCAGCTTTGGCGATGGACCTTTCTATTTTGAAAATGGAAAATTCACTATACCAGCCTATGATTCGCATAATGGTGTCGCTCGTCCTAACTATATCCGCCGTATAGCTGAGGATGAAATGGGGAATATTTGGTTTGCTACCTATACACAAGGACTTTACTGTTTGGATACAACAAATACACTTACTGCCTATACCATGGCCAATTCGAAGATTGTGACCAACTATATAGCCGATCTTTCCTGCAAGGATGGAAGAAACCTGTATATCGCTACTAGTTCAGGATTTTATCATATGGATATCGTTACCAGGCATATACGTACAATAGACAGTGATAAGGACGGTATCCCTATTGTTGCCGATCATTTTGTAAATTGCGTTTATCAAGACAGTCATGGCATACTATGGATTGGTAGCCGCAATGGGATATCCATCTACAATCCCACGGAGAATAAAGTACATCACCTCACTCCCGAGAATGGACTCTCGCACGCCTATATTAGGGCAATAGCCGAGGATGCCAATAAGAATATATGGGTAAGTACAGATCATGGTATCACGCATGTGCTGCGTGAAGTTAAGAGCAATACCAATGAAATTACTTATCGTTGCTATCCCTATTTTGAGAAAGATGGAATAGGTGACTTTACTTTTAATAATTTCTCCATAACAAGTAATAGTAATAACGAAATCATGATCGGAGGCTTAGGAGGATATGTCAAGATTCGTCCCATTTTCGCGGACTTTCAAACGGATAGTAAACAAGTGGCTTTTACGGGTTTTTATCTGGCTAATCAGCGTATAGAAGCTACAAAACCCCTGACGGACGGTAGAGTGTTGTTGCGCAAAAATATTGCGCTGACCTCTGAAATTAAATTGAAGCATTCAGATCGTAATTTTTCCTTAGATGTATCGGCGATGGATTTTGGGAGTTTACATAAGCTGCGATACGAATATCGTCTAAATTCCAAGGAAGAATGGGTGCGACTTGATGGAAATCGAATTAACTTTAATGCATTGCCTCCTGGTACTTATCAATTGGAGGTGAAAGTAAGTGAAAAGGTGGGAAGTGTGGAAATGCAGCCAGCTTCTCTATTATTGCATATTTCTCCCCCTTTTTGGCAATCTCCGTTCGCTTATATATTCTATTTCTTATTTTTCGTATCATCAGCAGTTTTCTATATATATATGTTGCGTAGAAAACATAAACACTTGCTACAGCAACAAACACGTGAATTGGAAATTGCCAAGCTTCGTGAAATGGATGACGCCAAAATGCGCTTTTTTACAAATGTGAGTCATGATTTGCGTACGCCACTTTCAATGATTATTACACCGCTCGAACGAATGATTCATGAACAAGGACAATCACAGCCTAACAATGACCTACTGTTGATGCATCGTAATGCACATATATTACTTGACGAAGTCAATCAGCTTCTTGATTTCAGGAAGTTGGATAAAAAAGAAACAAATCTTTATGCCTCTTATGGTAATCTGTCTGAGTTTGTCAAAGATATTTGCAAATCATTTAGTACAATATGTATAAATAGCCACCTTAAGCTGGATGTTCAAATAAATTCGACTACATTGGAGATGAATTTTGATCGCAATAAAATGCAGCGTATATTGCTTAATCTTCTTTCTAATGCAGTAAAATATAATACTGAATTTGGGTCGGTGACAGTGATAGTGGATAAAATATTAAATGAACAAGGTGAGCAAGCGCGCATACAAGTAGCCGATACTGGTATCGGAGTTAGGGAAGAGAATAAAACAAAGATTTTTAATCGCTTCTTTCAGGAACATCATGTAGCCACGACCTATGTAGGCAATGGGATAGGTTTGCATATAGTGCAGGAATATGTAGCTTTACATGGAGGGTGCGTAGAAGTGATCGATAATCATCCGAAAGGATCAATATTTGTGTTGACTATACCTATGCAAAGCGTGGTAGACGAAGTTTCTTTAACTTTATCAGTAGAAACACCGACTCAATCTGAAATGGAGGGGCAATGTGAAGCCGATTCTTTAACGGGACATCCTAAACTATTAATAGTGGAGGATAATACTGACTTTCGGAACTTTCTCACTAGTGCATTGAAAGATGACTATGATGTATATAATGCTGAGAATGGTAAAATGGCACTCAATATGCTAGGGTTGCACAATATTGAAATGGTGATAAGCGATGTTATGATGCCTGTGATGGATGGTCTGCAGCTTTGTCAAAAAATAAAGACGGACATCAGGTATTCGCATATACCAGTGATACTACTCACCGCACGTACAGCGCAAGAGCATGTGCTAAACGGTTTGCGAGAAGGCGCTGATGAATATATCACTAAACCCTTTAATCTGGAAGTATTGAAACTACGTATTAACAAACTCATTTACTGGACCCAGAATAATCATGAACGTTTTAAGACAGTAGAAGTAAGTCCATCTGAAATAACAGTGAGTACACTTGATGAAAAACTCATAGAAAAAGCTATTCAGACAGTGGAGCAGAATATAGATAATACGGAATTTTCGGTAGAAGATCTCAGTGCAAGTGTAGGAATGAGCCGTGGACATTTATATAAAAAACTCATATCTATCACTGGTAAATCTCCGTTGGAATTTATCCGTGTATTACGAATAAAACGAGGCCATCAACTGCTTTCGCAAAGCCAGCTCAGCGTTTCGCAAATTTCATATCAGGTGGGTCTTTCTCCTAAACAATTCTCAAAATATTATAAGGAAGAATTTGGCTGTCTTCCATCTGAATTCAAGAGTTCGGATAAAACGCGCCCATCATAAATATATAGGATAATGAAAAGATGCGAAGGTGGTCGGCGTGATTTGATTTTAGTTGAATTAATGATGTGTCCTGTTTATTTTTAATTCTAGTCTTTATGTATAATACTATAATATACAAACTATTGTGAAATATTATGTGTGTAATTATTGTATAAGCATTCAAAAATCGTCTAAAGGCTTCCTTCCTAGATTATTTTTTTAGTTTAATCGTTTTTATCTCATTAAAAAAGACGCCTATTTAGATAATCTTTTTTATCTTTGAGACGCACAAAATAATTTTGTATATTCTATAAGACGTTTTACTGTATTAGTTAAAAAAAAACTCATAGAATATAGAATGTTGATCATAACTCTATACAGATAAAACAATGAACATAACACAAATACCCATCATTCATGAGATTACACCTCTCTCTGAAAAAGACTGTTTCTATATAGCCGAGCGATATAAAACAGAATTCACCTATCCTATACATAGCCATGCAGAGTTTGAATTGAATTTCTGCGAGAATGCTTCAGGTGTGAGGCGCGTAGTCGGAGATTCATCCGAAGTGATAGGTGACTATGATTTGGTATTGATCACTGGCAAGGAACTGGAACATGTATGGGAACAACATGATTGCCAATCGTCACAAATACGTGAAATCACTATCCAGTTTTCTTCTGATTTGTTTTTTAGTGGGTTGGTTTATAAAAATCAGTTTAGCTCGATTCGTCGTATGCTCGATAAAGCCCAAAAAGGTATCAGTTTTCCTATGCCTGCTATCATGAAAATATATCCTATATTGGATACATTGGCTTCAAAGGATACCGATTTTTATACTGTAATAAAGTTTCTCACTATTCTTTATGAGCTTTCTTTGTTTACAGATGAAGCACGCACTTTATCTAGTTCTTCTTTTGCGAAAATTGATGTGAATTCAGACAGTAGACGTGTACAGAAAGTGCATCAATACATCAATAAGCATTATAAAGAAGAAATACGATTAGGATATTTAGCTGATATGATTGGGATGACGCCGGTATCATTCAGCCGCTTTTTTAAATTGCGTACAGGTAAAAACCTATCCGACTTCATTATTGATATTCGTTTGGGATATGCGGCACGTTTACTTGTCGACTCCACAATGTCCATTGCTGAGATATGTTATGATTGTGGTTTTAATAATCTGTCCAATTTCAATCGTATATTTAAAAAGAAAAAACAGTGCTCTCCAAAAGAATTCCGTGAGAATTACCGGAAGAATAAGAAGTGTGTTTGACGCTTCGCTCTATTAATCTTATTTATACTCAGATCTTATTTCCAATTAGCACTTTATCAAACAGATATAAGTGTATAGGGCGAATTATACTATTAATAGATAAAATAGTATCAATTAGTGTTGTTACTATACACTATTTTTGTATCGTTAAACTTAAATACTACTACTCATGTTTAAACAAGCATTTTACCTATTGGTTTTATTGGTTTTCGTCAGTGCATGTACCTCACGACGAAATATAACTAACAACTCTTCTCCCTTTATCCGTGTTGAAAATGGTCAGCTTATGAAAGGTGATGCCCCTTACTATTATGTAGGGACTAATTTCTGGTATGGCGCTATATTGGGCTCTGAAGGTCAAGGTGGTGATCGTGAACGCTTGGCTCAGGAATTGGATTTCTTAAAAAGTATAGGTGTTGATAACCTTAGAATCCTTGTGGGATCGGATGGAAGTCGTGGTATCACTGCCAAAGTGGAACCGACATTACAGACAGCTCCTGGTGTATATAATGATACTATTTTAGCAGGCTTAGACTACTTGTTAATGCAAATGGCAGAACGTGATATGAATGCTGTGCTTTATCTAAATAATTCTTGGGAATGGAGTGGCGGTTATGGACAATATCTTGAGTGGGCTGGTTATGGCAAAGCTGTTGTGCCTGCTGTTGATGGATGGCCTGCTTATATGGATTATGTAAAGCAATTTGTGCAGTCAGATACTGCAAAGGCTTTGTTTGCCAACTATGTAGATGATATAGTGACTCGTGAGAATCGCTATACTGGTATTAAATATGTGGATGATCCTACTATCATGTCTTGGCAGATAGGTAATGAACCACGTGCTTTTAGTGATGACAATAAAGAAGCTTTTGCGAAATGGATGGCCTCGGTGTCTGCTCAAATCAAATCTCTTGATCCTAACCATTTGGTTTCGACGGGTAGTGAAGGAAAACATGGCTGTGAACAAGATATCGCACTTTTTGAAACAATACATGCTGATCCCAATATTGATTATATGAATATTCATATATGGCCCTATAACTGGCAATGGGCTGATAAGGATAGTTTGCCACAACACTTGGAACGCGCTAAGCTAAATGCTAAAAACTATATTGACGAACACTTGTTAGTCGCAGCTAAGTATGATAAACCTGTAGTATTAGAAGAATTTGGTTTTCCACGTGACGGTTTCCAATTCTCGCGCGAAAGCTCTACCGATACTCGTGATGCTTTTTATGCCTATATATTTGAACAGATAGGTGATATGGAGCGTGAAAATGGAACTTTAGCAGGATGTAATTTCTGGGCATGGGGCGGTTTTGCACAACCTTCTGCAGAACATGTTTACTGGATGGTAGGAGATGATTATACTGGTGACCCAGCTCAAGAAGAACAAGGGTTAAACTCGGTTTTCTCTACAGATACCACAATACCTATTATTAAGAAGGCTAATAACCGTTTGCAAACTGTTCAATAAATAAATCTTATCTTTGCCATGCTAAAAAACATTCTTTGCTGTTTTCTGCTTAGTGGAGCCTTAGCGCTTTCAGCGCAAAATGATTCATCCAAATTTCAATATGAAATCGACCCTTCTTGGGTGTATTATGCTCCTGATGTGCCTGAGCTTAATGTATTGGTTTATAATAAAGACAATGAGCGCTCGGCATCTGATATAAAACTAAATATTACTACTGATAAACGGGAACCTCTTTTCTCCTTCTCGCAAAATATAAACTTGCAGGGAGGTGATTCAACTAAACTTACCTACAGTTTCGTATTACCTCAACCAGGATTTTATAGATGCACATTGATTGAAGGTGGAAAGGATGTGAAGCGTTTCAATATTGGCTATGAGCCTGAAAATATAGTATCACTAGGAGATGCACAACCAGATTTGAAGGACTTTTGGGATAAAGCGAAAGCTGAATTGGCTCAAGTAGAACCCGATTATCAATTGACGCAAATTACCGATGATTCGAATAAGAGCCGTAAGCTGTATATGGTGAAAATGAAATCGTTGGGTGGCGAAGAAATAGCAGGTTATTATTCGGTGCCAGTAAAGAAAGGAAAATATCCAGTTGTCATTTCTTATATGGGGTACGGTTCTAAACCATGGATCCCAGGCGGGACTCCGGGTTATGCGGAATTTGTACTATCTACTCGTGGACAAGGTTTGCAAGAACCAACAAATACCTATGGTGATTGGATAACTTATGGATTGGACTCGAAAGACAATTTCTATTATCGCGGCGCTTTTATGGACCTGATTCGTGCGGTAGATTTTGTGTCATCTCGTCCTGAAATTGATAATAATTATATATTTGCGGAAGGTGGAAGTCAAGGTGGGGCATTTACACTAGCTGCTGCAGCTCTTGATGATCGTTTTTGTGCCATTGGACCTACAATACCTTTCTTGTCTGACTATCCTGATTATTTCCAAATTGTACATTGGCCTGCTCAACCTATTCTGGCGAAGCAAAAAGAATTGGGATTAAGTGATGCACAACTCTATGAAACTTTATCTTATTTTGACGTAAAAAATCTTGCAACATGGATCAAATGCCCAGTTATCATGGGTATAGGATTGCAAGATGAAGTATGCCCACCACACACCAATGTGTCTAGTTATAATCGTCTATCAACAGAGAAGGAGCTTTATATTTATCCACAAAACGAACATAATACACCCGATAGTTGGTGGAATACGCGCATGGCATTTTTTGACAAGCATATGAAAGCATCAAGCAAATAGAGTGATATTTTTTAATAGATAAGAACTATTCTTTTCCATGTACTAATTGTATTATTTTAAGATAAAATTGTACTAGTTAAACTAGTTCTTATTACATAATTTTGCATAGTTTAATCATTAAATCAATTGTATATATGAAGAACATAATTATGTTTCTTATGGCCTTGCTAATGGGTAGTCAGCTGTATGCACAGCAGAATACTGTGGCGGGTGTTGTTACAGATGCCTCAGATGGTTCTCCTCTGATTGGGGCAAATGTATTGGTTAAAGGCACTACTGTAGGTGCTATAACTGACCTCGATGGACGTTTTACAATCAATGTACCTGAGGGTAAAAAGGTGCTTACTGTCTCAAGTATTGGTTATAAAGCGCAAGATGTTACATTACAACCTTATCAAAAAACTGTAAGTATTGTCTTGAAGGAAGACACGGAATTGTTAGACGAAGTTGTAGTAGTGGGTTACGGTACTATGAAGAAAAGTGATCTCTCAGGAGCTTCTGTAACAATGGGTGAGGATAAGATAAAAGGTTCAATCATTACAAATTTAGACCAATCTCTACAAGGACGTGCGGCGGGTGTAACGGCGGTTGCAACATCAGGTGCTCCTGGTTCATCTACTTCGATTCGTGTGCGTGGTCAAGCTACAATCAATGCTAATGCTGAGCCTCTTTATGTGATAGATGGTGTGCCTGTTCAAGGAAGTGGACAAAGTGGTTCTTCATTCGGTTTGGGTGATGCACTAGGAAATGGTTCAGTGTCTACTATTTCGCCTCTTTCAACCATCAACCCTGCTGATATCGTAAGCATGGAAATCTTGAAAGATGCTTCGGCTACTGCTATTTATGGTGCGCAAGGCTCTAATGGTGTTGTCTTGATTACTACTAAACGTGGTAAAGCTGGTGAAGCAAAATTTACTTACGATGGTATGGTTGCTATCCAACGCCAAACCAAACGTTTGGATATGATGAATCTTCGCGAATATGCAGGTTTCTATAATGATTTAGCAAATACAGGAGAACTTAGTGACCCGAATACAATCTATTCAGATCCTTCTTTATTGGGCGTAGGTACCAATTGGCAAGATGCTATCTTTAGAACTGCCTTCCAGCAACAACATCAGATTGCAGCTCAAGGTGGTACAGAGAAAGTACAATATTATGTATCGGCTGCATTTATGGATCAAGATGGAACAATCATAGGTTCAAACTTTAACCGTTTAAGTTTCCGTACAAACCTTGATGCCCAGTTGAAGAAATGGCTTAAATTGGGTGTAAGTGCCACATATACTTCTACTAATGACGATTTGAAATTGGCTGATAGTGATGAAGGTTTGATCAATTACTCATTAACTTCGCTTCCCGATATTCCTATTTATAATATAGATGGTAGTTATGCTACTGTTGTACGCGAAGGTTGGACAAATCCTAATCCTATCGCGCTAGCTATGATGGATGATATTCTTTTGCATCGTCAAAAATTAACTGGTAATATCTTTTTTGAAGTAACTCCTATTAAAAACCTTGTGTGGCATGCCGAGTTAGGTTATGATATCAGTACAAACAAAGGATCGCGTTACAAGCCAATGGTTGACCTTGGTGGTTGGGTGCGCTCTAGCAATGAAAGCAGCATCCAGAAAGGTAGCTCTACCTTCTGGCAAATCAAGAATTACGTAACATATTCTGGTAATATTGGTGATAATCAATCGTTCACTGCAATGGTTGGACAAGAGTGCTATGAATCAAATTGGGACAATACGAGTATTTACAATAGTGGACTTCCTTCTGATGAAGTGCATAATCCTGCATTAGGTACAGGAACACCTACTATTAGCGCTGGTTTTGGTAGCTCAGCTATGGTTTCATTCTTTACTCGTTTGACATACAACTATGCCGATCGTTATTTGGCTACCTATACTTATCGTTATGATGGATCTTCAAATTTCGGACCAAAGAATCGTTGGGCAGGCTTTAACTCTGCAGCTTTAGCTTGGCGCTTTTCTAACGAAAAATTCTTTGAACCTCTATTGAATGTAGTAAGTAATGGTAAGCTTCGTTTGGGTTGGGGACAAACCGGTAATTCAAACATTGGTGGTTATGCTTGGGGAACAGCTATTACTCGTATGCCAACAGGGCTAGGTATGGGCTATCGTCCATCAAATATTCCTAATACTGGAATCCGTTGGGAATCGCAAGAACAATGGAATGTGGGTCTTGATTTAGGTTTCTTCCAAGACCGTTTAGGCCTTGTTTTCGAATATTACAAGAAAACTTCAAGTGATATGTTGATGCCTTTGCAGTTGCCTTCTTACATGGGTACTTCTGGTAATGGTTCTTCAGCATTAGCCGCTCCTAAAGGAAATTATGGTGATATAGAAAACTCTGGTTTTGAAATCACATTAAACACTCGTCCATTAACAGGACAGTTCCAATGGGATTCTGATTTCCAGATCTCTGTGAATAGAAATAAACTGAAAGGTTTATCTGGTACAGCAAATGCGCAGATTGTTGGTTATGGACAATGGACTGATGTGGTGAGCGTCTCTTCTATTGGAGAATCACTTTTCAACTTCTATGGTTTTGTGTGTGATGGCGTTTATACTGATTTAGAAGATCTGCAGACTTCACCAAAACCTGCAAAATACCCTGCTAATGGAGTATTTGACCGAACTAATACAGTTTGGGTAGGTGATATTAAGTATAAAGACCTTAGTGGTCCAGATGGTGTACCCGATGGTATTATCGATGATTATGATAAAACCAATATAGGTTCCCCAATGCCTAAGTTTACATTCGGTTGGACTAATACATTCCGCTATAAGAATTTTGATCTTTCAATTTTCTTCAATGGTTCCTATGGTAATAAAGTATTCAACTATTTAGGAATGAAGCTTACTCATATGAACTCTGCTTGGACCAATCAGCTAAACTCTGTAGGGGATCGCGCACAAATCATACCTATCGATCCTAATAAGGTTTATGCAGATGGAACAAAATGGTATAATGATATAACTAATATCACTGTAGCCAATCCTAGAACAAGCACACCTCGTGCAACAATAAATGATCCTAATGATAATGACCGCATTAGTGATAGATACATTGAAGATGGCTCATATATTCGTTTAAAGAATCTTTCATTTGGTTATACATTCCCTAAATCAATGATTCAAAAAGCAAGAATAGAAAACTTGCGTCTCTATATTAACATACAGAATCTATTTACTATAACTAAATATGATGGATATGATCCTGAAATTGGTGCTAGTACAGCAAGCGTGAATGTATATGGATTGGATAATGGACGTTATCCTTCGCCAACAGTTTATTCATTTGGTTTGAATATTGCATTCTAAACTTTAAAACACAGAATTATGAAATT
>CAMTPC010000056.1 GCA_947074295.1 uncultured Bacteroides sp.
GTTAACATGCTGGGGATGAATGCCTTATACCTCTTATTATATGCGGGCGCGCGAAGAAAGGGTGAATGATGGGGTATGAGGAGGATAATTATAGAGTGACTTGGTGAGCAAGGCTACCCTGTGTGGTGCATAGAGCCAATCACTATTGTGACCAAGGCTAAGCGCCGGCGGCTTCCTCCCAAGTCAATAAAACATACAGAAATAGCCATATCCTTTTTGCAATATAGGATATGGCTATTGTATAAATATTTAAATATGATATTAATCTTTCATCTGCTCAAAATAAGCATCAAGAAGCCTACGTGCCGCGACAAAAGAGGTAAGATTGCGTTGCAATACTTGTTGTTCTTTTTCAGGAAGTAGCTTTTCAATGAGCGGATTGCCATAGAAGCTCTCGCGAAGTTGCTCATTGATACTCTCATACATCCAATATTTGCTTTGCTGGTTACGACGAATCTGGAAGTAGCCATTGTCTTTTACAAAATCGATATATTGGTAGATCATATCCCAGATCTCTTTAACGCCTGTATTATAAAATCCCGAATAAGTGAGCACCTGTGGAGTCCATCCCGACTCTGGAGCCGGAAAAAGGTGCAAGGCATTTCTAAACTGTGTGGCCGCCAATTTAGCCTTGTCTATATTATTGCCATCAGCTTTATTAATAACAATGCCATCAGCCATCTCCATTATGCCCCGTTTAATCCCTTGTAGCTCATCACCAGTGCCAGCCAACTGTATCAACAGAAAGAAATCGACCATGGAGTGCACAGCGGTTTCACTCTGCCCTACCCCAACCGTTTCTACAAATATTTTGTCGAATCCGGCCGCTTCACAAAGAATAATGGTTTCACGGGTTTTGCGCGCCACACCTCCCAGCGATCCTGCTGAAGGGCTAGGGCGAATAAATGAATCGGGATGCACGGATAGCTTTTCCATACGCGTCTTATCGCCTAGAATGCTACCCTTACTACGTTCACTGCTGGGATCTATGGCCAATACAGCCAGCTTGCCGGCAGTACGTTCGAGGATATGGAGCCCAAAAACATCTATAGAGGTGCTTTTGCCAGCGCCTGGCACACCACTTATACCGATGCGTATAGAATTGCCCGAGTGAGGCAAGCATTTTTCTATAACCTCTTGCGCCACCAGTTGATGTTCATGACGCATGCTTTCGACTAAAGTAACGGCCTGGCTCAGCATCGTGACATCACCTTTCAGAATCCCCTCTACATAGTCGGATGCTGGACGAAGTATTTTGCGCGGCTTACGCTTGAAAAAGGGATTAACCGAGGAAGGTTGTTCAATACCGGCATTTACAGTCAATCCTTTATATTGCTCGTGATTTTCGGGATGCTCCATATTGATAAGGTTTTTTAGAATGAAATGTATTCGACTTACCGTTTAATGTCGATAATAACTTTCGGTTGATTTGGATCGTTGGTTATCATCAGCACCTTGAGGCGTTGTCTATTGTTCTGTATATCTTTCTTTCGCACAGTCACCTTCAAAGTGGTGCTTTCTCCTGGACGAAGAGTAGCCTTCTTTAGATTGACACTAACAGCAGAGCTAAATACTTGCAGCTTGCCTATGATCAATGGAGACTTACCCGTATTAGTGATACGTATGGTCTGCGAGGCCGAATTCTTTTTTGCCAACTGCGAAGCGAAGTCCAGCTGTGTGGTCGACAAAGAGATCACTGGCGCCGAGAAACGTTGTGCCGATGACAAGGCATCAGTTTCAGGCAAAAGGATGATCGAAACAGGTAATTCATTGTCGCTGCTCACTTTATCGCCCGTGAAGCGCGACAAGTAGACAGATGTTTGCGTCAGACCTAGTTCGTTGAGCTTTTCGGTATCTAATGTCAACTTAATGTTACCACGCTCTCCCTTTTGCAGTACATTGGCACTTCTCTCCATGGTGATATATCCTGGAAGATGCATCAATACAGGTTCGTAAGGGCGATCGGACTGATTGACCACACTAAATGTCAGTGTAGGTTTATCACCTATATGCGAATCGGGAAAATCAAAATAAGTGGTATCGATACGTATATCCCCAATAGTATGCGTATGTGTACGCGAAAAATCCGTGATCTTTTGAACTACCTCACCCGAGAATTTCAGATAGACCAATGCCGGATCGGCATTGCTGTATATACCGATAGACTTCTCGAACCGTCCCAGAGCCTCGGCGTCAAAACTGACACTCACTTTTCCTTTCTCACCTGGAGGTATAGGTGTGGTGGTCCACTGGGCGTCGCTACAAGCACACGATGTAGTGACATTCGATATGATAAGTGGCTTATCTCCAGTATTGGTGATGATATAATCGGCCGTTACAGGTTGTTTCCATTGTATCTGGCCAAAGTTATGGTTGTTTTTATTAGAAGTGACACGAGATTGTGCGGTCGCAGCAAGTGTTAGTGCAAAGAGTATAAGAAATGTGCAAAGACTACGCTTCATTAGTTTTTAAATATATTAGAATAAATCAATGCACAAAAGTAGCTTTTTTAGATGAGATAATAATTCTAACAGTCGAATAAATAGAGTGCTTTTATTCTACATTAACCCTCCTCCAGCCGTTAAGCGGTATCATCAGGAGGCATATTATCGGTTCAGGTAAAAAAAAACGCTTCCTATCAACATAGAAAGCGTTTTTATGGGACATATAAAGTCGTTGTGACTAAAGATGTATTATTTCTTCACGGGTGAGTTTTCGAGCGTAGCCACTAAGAAGTCATAGAACTTCTCTACGGTTGGTATCAATACACGCTCATCGGGAGAGTGAGGCGAACGTAGCGTTGGGCCGAATGAAATCATATCCAAGCCTGGTTGAGAAGCACCAATGATACCACATTCCAAACCAGCATGTATCACCTTAACATGAGGCTCTTTGCCAAACTGGGTTTTATATGATTCCTTCATGGCGTGCAAGATAGGCGATTCCACATCGGGTTGCCAACCTGAATAAGAACCACTTAGCTCTACCTTCATGCCTGCCATTGAGAAGCAGCATTCTAGGCTAGTCACGATATATTCCTTCATGCTGTCGCTAGAACTGCGCGCCAATATCTTCACCTCTGCTTTACCCTCTTCTATCGTGATGATAGCAAGGTTTGATGAAGTTTCTACCGTATCGGGTATAGTAGGAATCATACGTACGACACCATTCTGACAAGCAAAGATAGCATCAACTAGATTATCTTGAATTTCTTCGGGCACTATGCCTTTTGGCATCTCCACGCGAGCAGCAGTGAAGCTGATAGGAGTTTCGACAGCTTTGAACTCTTCATTGAAGAGATCTTCGCAATATTTCACCAACTCAACAAGTTCTGTTTCATTTTCGGCCGGGATAGTAACGATAGCTGATGCCTCACGAGGAATAGCATTGCGCATATTTCCGCCAGACCAGCTAGCCAGACGCGCTTCATAAGACACGATAGCTTCGCGCACGAAACGCACCAGAAGCTTATTGGCATTGGCACGACCCTCGTTGATTTCGAGACCCGAATGACCACCACGAAGTCCTTTCAAGGTCACTTCGATAGCCACATCGCCAGCCTCGGGCTCTACCTCTTTATACTCGAGTGTAGCTGTCACATCTTCGCCACCAGCACATCCTATATAAAGTTCGCCTTCGTCTTCGGAGTCGAGGTTAAGTAAAATCTCGCCCTGCAGTTCGCCTGGATTCAGACCAAACGCGCCGACCATACCCGTCTCTTCATCGCTCGTGATCAATGCCTCCAGCGGTCCATGTTTGATGGCGTTATCCTCGAGCACTGCCATGATAGCAGCTACCCCCAGTCCATTGTCTGCACCTAGAGTAGTACCTTTGGCTTTCAGCCATTCGCCATCTACATAGGTTTCGATAGGATCTTTCGTGAAGTCGTGCACTGTATCGTTGTTCTTCTGCGGCACCATATCCATGTGCGCCTGCAAGATGACTCCTTTACGGTCTTCCATGCCAGGAGTGGCAGGCTTACGGATAATAACATTGCCTGCTTCGTCAACAATAGTTTCGAGGCCCAGTCCTTTGCCGAAGCTTACTAAAAATTCGGTAACTTTTTCCATGTGTCCCGATGGACGAGGAATTTGTGTGAGTTGATAGAAGTGCTTCCACACAGCTTGTGGAGCCAGATCAAGAATCGTACTCATGGTTTACAATTTGTTAGGTTCTTATTCTTTTTTTACGGCTGACCAGCGAAAGTGCCATCCAGCCATATATACCCAACAAAACTACTAAAAAGGTTTGAATTCCATGCACAATCAACGCGAATATTCCCGCATCAGTAGCACTTACTCCATAAAGCATCATCATGGTGATGACAGCAAAATGCCAAGGGCCTGCCCCATTAGGAGTGGGTACAACTACCGCAAATGTGCCACCAACAAACATCAGCAAGGCAGCCAATATGCCAAGATGTGCTGTAAAATCAAAACAATAGAAGGTGATATAGAAATGCAGGAAATAGCAAGCCCATATAGTAATAGTATAAAAAATGAAAAGTGGGATATTTCGGACACGGCGAAGTGACAATACCCCTTGCCACATTTCCATAACCACTACCTTGATCTTATCAAAGAAAGAAAGCATGCGCAACATCCTATAAAAAAGATAGCAAACACCGATAGTGCAAAACAAGATGACATAAAACCACACAGAGGTAAAAAGATGACCGATGGAAGAGAACTTCGTTCCCGTTTCACGGAAAAAAGCCATGCATACAGGCATTTGAGACACGAAAGTAAGACCCGTTATCAACATGATACAGACACTGTCCACAATGCGTTCGGTAACTACTGTACCGAAGGATTGCGCAAAGGAGATATTATCATATTTGCGAAGCACGCCACAACGCGAAATATCGCCTATACGGGGCACTATGAGATTGGCAGCATACGAAACAAAGACAGCATTGACACAATCACTGCGGCTGGGATTGACACCAAGTGGCGTGAGTACTTGCTTCCAACGCCATCCACGGAGTATATGGCTCACCACCCCAAACACTAGGGAAAGCAACATCCATCCCCAATGGGTGCCATGCAACAACACCTCTCCTGCCCTGGCAAAATCGAAATCGCGATAAACCCAAAACAGAACAAAGCCACCCAAAAAGAGAGGCAAGAACATCTTTAATACCTTTTTTATCAGTTTATTCATTCCTTATTTGCCATTACTTCAATGAAAAGAACTACCTTTGTTCGATACAAATGTAAACATTTAGTTGGTAAATGAAATTAGTCAAGCCTAAAAAGTTTCTGGGACAACACTTTCTGAAAGACCTGAAAGTGGCACAGGACATAGCCGATTCGGTAGACGCCTGTCCATCCCTACCGATACTGGAAGTGGGCCCGGGAATGGGTGTACTTACTCAGTACTTATTGCAAAAAGGACGCGAACTGAAAGTAGTCGAGATTGACTATGAGTCAGTGGCTTATTTGCGCGAAACCTATCCTTCGCTAGAAGATAACATCATCGAGGATGATTTCCTGAAGATGCATCTCGATCGTGTTTTCGAGGGTAAGCCATTCGTGCTTACCGGAAACTATCCGTATAATATTTCGAGCCAGATCTTTTTCAAGATGCTTGACAACAAGGATTTGATACCTTGCTGCACAGGTATGATCCAGAAAGAAGTGGCCGAACGTATTGCGGCTGGACCAGGTAGTAAGACCTATGGCATTTTAAGTGTGCTTATCCAAGCTTGGTATAGAGTGGAATATCTGTTCACTGTAAGCGAACATGTATTCAATCCTCCCCCAAAAGTGAAAAGTGCCGTGATACGTATGACACGCAATGAAACCACCGATCTTGGTTGCAACCCGAAACTTTTCAAGCAAGTGGTGAAGACCACTTTCAACCAACGTCGCAAAACTCTGCGCAATTCCATCAAGCCAATATTGGGTAAAGACTGCCCGCTCACAGCTGATGAATTATTCAACAAACGCCCGGAACAACTTTCCGTACAACAATTCATCGACCTCACTAATCAAGTTGAAGAGGCATTGAAGAATATGAACCCACAGACACCTTCCGAATCCTAAACAAAAACATTCGCTTTCAGATGGAAATGAATGAAGAATATATCAAGAAAGTAGCCGAACTGATTCATCAGAAGGATGCCGAGCAAGTAAAGTCGATGTTAATCGACCTTCATCCTGCAGACATTGCCGAACTTTGCGATGATCTGAGTGTGGATGAAGCCCGTTTTGTATATAGATTACTCGACAACGAAACGGCGGCCGATGTGTTGGTAGAGATGGACGAAGACCGCCGTAAGCAATTCCTGGAGGTACTTCCTTCCGAAACGATCGCTAAACGCTTTGTAGACTATATGGATACAGACGATGCGGTAGACATCATGCGTGAGCTGGATGAAGAGAAACAGGAGGAGATACTTTCGCACATCGAAGATATAGAGCAGGCTGGCGACATAGTCGATCTGCTAAAGTATGACGAAGATACGGCGGGTGGTCTCATGGGTACCGAAATGGTAATCGTGAATGAGAACTGGAGTATGCCAGAGTGTCTGAAAGAGATGCGACAGCAAGCAGAAGAGTTGGATGATATCTATTATGTATATGTAATAGATGACGATGAACGCCTGCGAGGCATTTTTCCATTAAAAAAGATGATCACATCACCATCCGTTTCCAAGGTGAAGCACGTGATGCAAAAAGAGCCTATCTCAGTGCATGTAGATACCTCTTTAGAAGATGTAGCACAAATCATCGAAAAATATGACCTCGTAGCTATACCTGTCATAGATAGCATCGGCCGACTAGTAGGTCAAATCACAGTAGATGACGTGATGGATGAAGTACGTGAACAATCTGAACGCGACTACCAGTTAGCTTCGGGTCTTTCGCAAGATGTAGAAACCGATGACAACGTCATCCGCCAAACCACTGCGCGTCTGCCATGGCTACTTATTGGCATGCTAGGTGGCATAGGCAACTCCATGATTCTAGGCAACTTTGACGCTACATTTGTTGCACACCCCGAAATGGCACTCTATATCCCGCTCATCGGTGGTACAGGTGGTAATGTTGGAACACAATCCTCAGCGATAATCGTACAAGGATTGGCCAATAGCTCGCTAGACAACAAAAGCATTTTTAAGCAAGTAGGTAAAGAGGCAGTGGTTGCATTGATCAATGCCACGATTATCTCCTTATTAGTTTATACTTATAATTTCATCCGCTATGGTGCTCAAGCTACTGTCACCTACTCAGTATCGATCAGCCTTTTTGCAGTTGTCATGTTTGCTTCAATCTTTGGTACGCTGGTTCCTATGACGCTTGAAAGGTTCAAAATAGACCCCGCAATCGCAACAGGTCCCTTTATAGCTATCACAAATGATATTATAGGAATGATGCTTTATATGGGAATCACCGTTTTACTATCATGAATAAATGATAATTTTCAAAAAAAATTATGAAGTAATCAAATTATTTCATTAATTTGTAGCACAAAATATTTATAGAAGGAATTCTATTATTCTATTTCTCCTAAAAAATGAATACAATGATGGACGCTCATGAAACTAACTTGCCATTGAACAATGACACGTTAGCAGAAGAAAAAAAACTGGCCGAAGCTGTCGAAGAGACTACGACAACTTCAGCTGAAGAAAAAAAAGAAGACAATTCTATTGAAACGGCTTCTCGATTAACCACAAAAGAGGAAGTATTAGCCGCATTGGAGAAGCTTACCGAAAATGTAGAAAACATCAACAAACAAGAATTGGATGCGTTGAAACAAGCCTTTTATCGGATTCACAATGCACAACAAGAAGAGGAAAGCGCAAAAAAGGATGCTACCGATGAGGAAGCTCCGGCTGAAACGGCTGAGCAACCGGCTGAAGATCCGCTTGAAGTGCAATTCAAGAAATTAATGTCGTCCATCAAAGAAAAACGCAATCATCTGATCGCCAATCAAGAAAAGGAGAAAGAAGACAATCTGCAGATTAAGCTTTCGATCATCGAAGAGCTGAAAGAACTTGTAGAATCACCCGAAGACGCCAATAAATCTTATCAAGAATTCAAGAAGCTACAACAACAGTGGAATGAAACTAAAGCCATCCCACAAGCACGTGTGAGTGAAGTATGGCGCAATTATCAGCTTTACGTGGAGAAATTCTATGATCTGCTGAAACTGAACAATGAATTCAGAGAGTATGATTTCAAAAAGAACCTAGAAATTAAACTACACCTTTGTGAAGCAGCCGAAAAGCTTTGCACCGAGGATGATGTGATTTCAGCTTTCCACCAATTGCAAAAACTTCATCAAGAATTTCGCGATACAGGCCCAGTAGCCAAAGAACTACGCCAAGAAATTTGGAATCGTTTTAAAACAGCTTCTACCATCGTAAACCGTCGCCACCAACAACACTTTGAAGCGTTGAAGGAAAGCGAACAACATAATTTAGATCAAAAGACTGTCATCTGCGAGATAGCTGAAGCAATCGAATACAATGAACTAAAAACCTTTGCAGCTTGGGAAACTAAAACCCAAGAAATAATCGCTTTGCAAAACAAATGGAAAACAATAGGTTTTGCACCACAAAAGATGAATGTAAAGATCTTCGAACGCTTCAGACATGCATGTGATGAATTCTTTAAGCGCAAAGGCGAATTCTTCAAGCATCTCAAAGAAGAGATGAACAGCAATCTCGAAAAGAAGAAAGCACTTTGCGAACAAGCGGAGGCATTAAAAGACAGCACAGACTGGAAGGCCACCGCCGATCTGCTTACTAAACTTCAAAAGGAATGGAAGACCGTCGGTCCTGTTTCTAAAAAATACTCTGATGCTGTGTGGAAGCGATTCATCACGGCATGCGACTACTTCTTCGAACAAAAAGGGAAAGCCACTTCCTCTCAACGTTCTGTTGAAATGGAGAATATGGAGAAGAAGAAAGCAATTATCAGCAAACTCGCTGCCATTGACGATTCGATTGAAGTAGATGAAGCCGAAAAGCAAATGCGCGAGTTAATGAAAGAATGGAACGGTGTGGGTCATGTACCGTTTAAAGAAAAAGATAGATTGTACAAGCAATATCATGGTTTAATTGATAAACTATTTGAAAGACTCAATATCAGTGCTTCAAATCGCAAATTGAATACGTTCAAGACTAATATCAATACCATTCAAAGCGGCAGTGGCCAGCAATCACTTTACCGCGAACGCGAAAAACTGGTACGTGCTTATGACAATATGAAGAATGAACTACATACTTATGAAAACAATCTTGGATTCTTGAGCTCTTCATCGAAGAAAGGTAATAGCCTCTTGACTGAACTTAACCGTAAAGTTGAAAAGCTGAAAGCTGATCTAGAATTGGTGCTTCAGAAAATAAAAGTGATTGATGAGTCTATCAAAGCTGAAGAGCAATAATCGAATTTAATTTATATAACACAAAGCCATCTTGCAAATTGCAAGATGGCTTTTTTATTGTACGTGCATCATCGCATGTGCGGTTGCGTATATAGCAGCTTCACTTTCAACATGCAACTTCTTATCGTACAGATACAATGATGGATTCTATGATCGTCTCTTTGTGTGCATGAAGATAGGGAAAGAGAGCTGCGCAGTTCATCGTGTCTTTGACTGGACGTTCCCGCTAGCAGGATGTGTTATATGTATATATCCATTAGAAGAGAAGCATGCTAGGCAACTACAAAAAAAGAGAGCCGGAAAACCAGCTCTCTAACTATTTATAAAGCAAATGCAGTTTATTTACCTGCAGGATATGCTTTTGCTATTTGACGACCAACTTTGTGGTGGTCACCTACATTTGCAGTGAAGCATACGTTGCATGCACGTTCAAATACCATAACAATATCAGATCCACCAAATTGGAAGTAAGAGATTTCTTCTCCTTTTTGTAGAACTACACCTTCCTCGGCAGTAATAATTACAGAAGATACCTGAGCCATACCCATTGGCAATACAGCTACCAAACCTATTTCAGATTCGATGATAATCAAACCACGATCTTGCATGAATTCATAACCTGGATCGTCTGGTGCATCGAAAGTACGTTTCATGGCCAAGCCTTTCTTATCTGAACCTGGAATATCATCGGCTATTACTTGTAGATAAGCACAGCCAGGGATATTACGAGCCTCAACTACTCTACCAGCAACAGGAGCATGTTGACGGTGATAGTCAGTAGTATTCAAGAATGCGTGCATCCAAACACCACCACTGAAACGATCTTTATATGGACTTCCTTCGAGCAGTTCTTCTACCTTCCAATCCATACCCTTGATATTTACATGAGAGTCAGAGCGTACTTCCCATTGTCCATCAAATACAGAGTCAGCAGGAGAAGTGATTACTGTAGGATCGCAAAGACCTGCAACTGGACGATAACCAGGTTTAGTGCGGCGAGCAAAGAACTTGTTGAAAGTACCCCAACCACCACGTGGACGAATATATTCGTGCATATTGTAAGCAGGCGTATCAAAGAAAGTCTTTTCTGTTTCTGGAGTCAAAGACTCTGGAGTATCCATGAATTCACCAAGAGTGTGTACCCAACGTCTCATCCAATCTGACAATGGCGATAATGGCTCAGCCGTATCGTGAGGTTCAATCTTATTCTGTAGTTCTTTCACAGGACTTTGGTCGAGTAAGAAATAGAACTTACAAACGTGTCTATAGACTTCGCGACCATCGGCTTTTTCGAATGGAGCCCAAGTAAGTTGAGCGTTAATCCAATCAAAGTAGTCAGTCAAAGTCTTAATATCATCAAACTCAATTACGTTTAACGCTTTAGCAGCTTTAAAAGCTTCGTCAAACTTACTTTGCCAACCATTCTTGGCGATCATGTCAATCAACTCCTGTACAATTGGAGCATACTTAGTTGTAGCCATAATTAAGGTTTTTTTATTAAATTATCAATGCGAGGAATACACCTCATTATTTTATCTTAATTTAATCAACAAATCCACCATTGTGTTAAGTAGATTTGAAGCATAGTCTAAAAACAAAAAATGATAAAGCTTTATATTGAGTATTATTTAAAGACAACCGCTTTTCATTATCTCGATATGCGATATTAAACACAGCACATTTTTTTTTGTTCAATAAAAATCTTCTTTTTTACGGTTTTATTTTTATGCATATATAGTATATTATACTTTTACCTCAAATTAAAAGAAGGATTTCACTGCTATTATTATTCTAAATTTCCGTTCTTACCCCACCAACTTCATTTTTATTATTCCATAGAATTCCATTTCTTATGTTTTGGACAGAAAAATCTTTTTATAAAACATATTATCAGTAAATTTCCCCCTAATTGTACCTTTATCATAGGTAAGTATTAGAAATTAGATACCGAATTCAAGAACACTTTTAAATAAAAAAAGAGGCCTTAAAGTTAAATTCTTGTCTGAAAAAAGAATAAAAAGAGGATTCGATAAACATAATTGTCCGTCATACGTTATTGTATTGTCGTTTTAATTAACTTAATACTAAACCTTTAATTTTTTGAATTATGGCAGAAAATGAAAAGAATTTCGGACAAATTTTCAATGACGGACAAATTGTAGAAGATGCTCCAAAATGGGCAGCGTATCGTAAGATCATGTGCAGCGAGTTTCCATCGCCATTCCGTGGATCAGTAGACCCATTGGCTGACACTGTAGCCAAAGCTGTAAAGAAAATGGACGAGTTAAAACCAGATGCTGCAACTGGTGGACCAGTATTCCTAGGAACAGATTCAGCCCTTCACTACACTTATCCTGAAGTGAAGAATGTAAAGGTTCCCGAAAAAGGCGAATCTATTGATCAGATTATTGATGAAGTGTTTACCATCTTCCAAGGTGCTCCTAACTGGGGTAATCCATTGACTATGTGTAACATCATCCCACAGTGTAATACTGCTGGTATCGTTGCATCAATGATCGGACAAATCTTTGCACCTAACATTTTGGAAGGCGAGTATTCTTACAATGTTCACAAAGCAGAGTTGGAAACAGCAGGTATGATCGCCAACCTTATCGGATGGCAGCCTACTGAAGCTGGTTGTATTTACACTTGGGGTGGCGGCGGCTGCTGGACATATAGTGTAAAATACGGTTTGACTCGTGTACTTCCTGATTCTCGTTACAAAGGTGTTCGTGTAGACGCTAAGATTCTTTGTTCTGAACAAGCCCACTTTGCACAGCAAAATGCTACCGACTGGATGGGTATCGGTATGAACAATATTATCCGCATCAAGACTGACCCTGAAACCAATCAGATGGACGTTAATGACTTGGCACGCGTGATGAAAGAATTGACCGAACAAGGTATTCCTGTATCATCAGTGACTTGTACAATGGGTACTACAGATGCTTGTGCATTTGACCCTGTGGCTAAAGTACGCGCCGTGATGGATCAATATCCTAACCCTAAGGGCTATGGAAAAGCTTTGTTGTATTGCGACTGTGTTGTAGGTTGGTCTTGGATCTACTTCAAACACTACGATTTCGATAAGAATCCTTTGCAATTCTCTGCAAGAATCCTTCCTATCTTGAAACGTAATGCCGAAATGTACAAAGAAATCATTTATGCTGACGCTATCGGTGTTGACTTCCACAAATTAGGTTTTGCTCCTTATGTAAGTAGCTGTTTCGTTTACAAGAATGCGAAAGAGTTTGAAGACATGCATCGTCGTGGACAAGACGCTTATCTACAAGTGCGCACTCCTTACAATCCAATGTATTATACTTGCGAGGTTTCTCGTACTTGTAACGGTTCATTGGCAGGTTGGGCTACATTGAAATACTTCGGTATGGAAGGTATGCAAGCCATTATTGGTGGTATTGAAGAAGTGAAATATTATCTGTATGATTTGATTGGAAGACGTGATGACATGGTTATCGCCAATCCAGATGATACTGGTTTCATCACATTGTTCCGTCCATATCCAATTGGCATTGATGCTCGCAAGCAATTTGAACAAGAGTTGAATGATCCTGCTAAACGTTCTGAATTGATCAGACATAACAATATCATTCATGCTATTGGTGATAAACTGTATGCATGGTATCGCGAAGGCCATATGATCAATGGTAAGTATACTCCTTACATGAGTTTCAGTACTGGTTTCAGAACCACCAACTACAACCGCGACGAGCATGATCCAGAAGCTGTGATTTATGCAATCAAGTCATTCCCAATGAATGTATTTGTTACTCCTGAAGTAATGGATCACATGTTGGTTTGCGTAGCTGCCGCTCGTGACGAAGTGATGAAGGAATTCGTTGAGGTGTAAAATCGCTGATGATTTAGAGCTTTATTAATTAATTAGAATGGTTTGCGGTGTACATATAATCGCCGCAAACCGTTCTTAAATCTAAATATTCTATATATGGACTCAACTTCAAAAAAAGGTGATGGGGCGAATGCAGCAATCAAAAAAGGTGCAGTAATCGGCGTATGGGCATTCGCTATCATGAACATCACCACTATCGTAAGTTTAAGAGGTTTGCCCGCACAGGCCGAGTATGGGGTAGCTTCTATTTTCTATTATCTTTTTGCTGCAATCGTGTTTCTAATCCCAGTATCATTGGTCTGTGCCGAATTGGCATCTACCTTCCCTAAAAAGGGTGGTGTATTTCGCTGGGTTAGTGAGGCATTTGGTGCCCGTTGGGGATGGGCTGCTTTGTATTGGCAATGGCAGGCTATCGTTATTTGGTTCCCATCTGTACTGATTTTCGGAGGTGTGTCAATCGCTTTTATTTTCTTACCCTTAGACAAAGCGCCTCATTTGGCCGACAATAAGCTTTATATGATTCTCATCCTTTTGGGTGTATATTGGGCAGCATCGCTCAACACATTCCGCGGCATGAAGTCATCGGCTAAATTGAGTACTATGGGTGGTCTTTTTGGTACCATCATTCCAGCTGCAATATTGGTTATCCTAGCCATCATTTGGCTATGCATGGGTAAACCTGTTCATTTGCCAGCTCACCAAGATTTCTTCCCTAACTTCTCCAATTTTGACAACATCGTATTGGCTGCGAGTATCTTCCTCTTCTTTGCGGGTATGGAGCAACAGGCTGTGCATATAGAGAATATGCCTAATCCAAGCCGTAGTTATCCTATATCCGTATTAATTGCTACAATCTTTACCATTGCTATTTTCATTCTTTGTACGTTGGCAGTAGGTATCGTGATTCCTGAATCGGAAATCAACCTTACTCAAACCCTACTTATCGCCTACAAAGACATGTGGGCCAACTTGCATGTGCCCTGGCTGGGCAATATCATGGCCTTATTCATCGCATTTGGTGTATTAGGACAAACAAGTGTAATCATTGCTGGTCCATCTACAGGTCTTTTGGCAGTAGGTAAAGCAGGCTATCTACCTAAGAGCTTGCAAAGAACCAACAAACATGGTATCCAAGTTCCTATCCTTTTGGTTCAAGGTGGTTTCATCACCATCCTTACATTTGTGGTAGCAGTTCTTCCTTCAGTTCAGTCAGCCTATCAATTGCTTTCACAGCTAGCCACCATCATTTACTTAATCATGTACGTGATGCTTTATTTGGCAGTACTGGAACTCAGACGTACGCAACCCAATAAAATTCGCCCATTCAAAATTCCTGGTGGAACATTTGGTGTGTGGTTAACTGGCATCGTTGGTACATTGGGTGCGCTACTCGCATTGGTAATCAGCTTCTTCCCTCCTGGACAAATCGGTACAGGTAAACCTGGCGTATATGTAGGTATTCTTATCGCATGTACAGTGGTATTCTTCTTTATCCCATTTATCATCTATGCATTCCACAAGAAACAATGGAGAGACCCCAACTCAGACTTCGAACCATTCGACTATGAACTCGAAGGACGTGAAGCTCACCAAATTTCTAAATGGCCTGCTGGATACCAACCTGATGTTGCAGCTTATATGGCAAAACAAAAAGCTGAACTTGATGCAATTCTTGGCGTGAAGAGTGCTACTCCTACCGCTGCTCAAGCTGCTGGTGTTGCCGCTGCACAAGCTGCTGCACAAGCTGTGGCACAAGGATCCAAACCCGAAGATGTACATCTAGCTGCACATGCTGCTGCACAAGCAACAGTAGTCGCAATAGACAAGACTCCCGCCGCACCTGTAGCTGCACCAGCCGCCGCTCCTGCAGCCACACCAACCGCTGGAGTACCTGCTGTAGAAGATCAACCTAAACCTGACGACACAGCAAAATAGTTCGTCTAAAACACAGTAGACTGTAGTTTTTATGAGAACTTAACGGTAGAGAGATTAGTTTTTCTCTACCGTTTTTATTTTGCCCACACGCCATAATGCCATCAACATTTATTTCAACATCTGACACAGAGCAATACATTCGAGCCAGAGGAATAGCGGCAAGTTGGCCGCTGACTAAGGCTATCCAACAACAAAAACACCCTTACTCAAGATCTCTATCAGCCCTACGCCACAACCGTCTAATTTACTGCAACTTACAATTCTCTTCAAGAATCTTTCTATATAAACCTCCTACAGCTTTAAAAACTGTGAATTTCTGACAGGACATAAAAATAAAACTTCGAGAAAAAAGCTCTATTCTCTATCTAAATGGCTAATTTTGCCAAAAATAAAATTCATAACAAATGTGCATTCCGCATCTAAATCATATATATACATTCAGACATTATGCCATTAAACTTGCCAGATAAGCTGCCGGCCATTGAGCTTTTGAAAGAAGAAAATATCTTCGTCATCGACAATTCGCGTGCTACGCATCAAGACATACGTCCGCTACGTATTGCCATTCTCAACTTGATGCCTATAAAGATCACTACCGAGACAGATTTGGTGCGTTTGCTCTCCAACTCGCCACTCCAGGTAGAGATTTCTTTCATGAAGATCAAAAGCCATACCTCTAAAAATACACCGATAGAACACATGAAGACATTCTATCATGATTTTGATGAAATGAAGCACGAAAAATATGATGGCATGATCATCACTGGTGCACCAGTGGAGCAGATGAATTTTGAGGAGGTGAGTTACTGGAGCGAGATAGAAGAGATTTTCGACTGGACGCGGACCAACGTGACCTCTACCTTCTATATTTGCTGGGCAGCCCAAGCAGGTCTATATCACCATTATGGCGTGCCTAAGTATCCACTGGACAAGAAGATGTTTGGCGTTTTCGAACATCATGCCCTCGATCCATTAAATGCCATATTCCGCGGATTCGATGACTTATTTTATGTACCACACAGCCGCCACACTGAGGTGCGCAAGGAAGATATACTGAAAGTGCCCCAACTGACGCTACTCTCCGACTCTCCACAATCGGGGGTCTACATGGTGTCAGCGCGCAACGGACGCGAATTCTTCGTGACCGGCCACTCCGAGTATTCACCTTTTACGCTCGATACAGAGTATCGCCGTGACGTGGACAAAGGATTGCCTATCGATGTGCCTTGCAATTACTATTTGGACAATGACCCTGACAAAGGTCCCTATGTACGCTGGCGTGGCCATGCCAACTTACTTTTCAGCAATTGGCTGAACTATTTCGTTTACCAAGAAACCCCCTATAATATAGAAGATATACGATGAGCAAACCCCGCAAAATCGAACTACTGGCTCCTGCCAAGAACCTGGAGAGTGGCAAGGAAGCCATTTTACACGGTGCTGATGCCGTGTATATCGGAGCACCCAAATTTAGCGCACGCGCTGCTGCAGGCAATTCCATGGCCGACATTGAAGAGCTGGTAAAATTTGCACATCTCTATAATGTACGTATCTACGTGGCACTCAACACTCTGCTCAGTGACGAAGAGCTAGCCGAAACCGAAGAAATGATCCATGAACTCTATCGTATCGGTGTTGATGCCCTGATAGTGCAAGACATGGGAATCACCCGCCTCAACCTGCCTCCTATCCCGCTGCATGCTAGCACGCAGACTGATAATCGCAGCGTGGAAAAAGTTAAATTTCTGGCCGATTCGGGATTCACGCAAGTGGTCCTTGCGCGCGAATTGTCGCTCAACGAAATTCATCAGATACACGAAGCATGTCCAAAAACGGCTTTAGAGGCATTTGTACATGGAGCATTGTGCGTCAGCTATAGCGGACAGTGTTACGTCAGCCAAGCCTGTTATGGACGTAGTGCCAATCGCGGTATGTGTGCACAGTTTTGCCGACTACCTTTCCAGATGGTGGATGCTGATGGCAAAACCATAGCTCGCAACAAGCATTTACTATCACTGAAAGATTTGAATCTGAATGATGACATAGAAGCGCTGCTAGATGCTGGCGTGTCATCGCTCAAGATAGAAGGACGCCTCAAAGACTTGACTTACGTGAAGAATGTGACAGCTGCCTATCGCCAAAAGATAGACGCTGTGCTGAAACGAAGAAAAGAATTTGTGCGAGCCTCATCGGGTACATCGACCTATACTTTTGCGCCACAACTAGACAAAACATTCAGTCGAGGATTCACCAAATATTATCTCAACGGAAGAGGAGCCAATGAAGTCGCCTCTTTTGATACCCCAAAATCGCTTGGCGAGGAGATGGGATACACCAAAGAACAGCGTGGCAACTTTATCATAGTGGCTGGAGTAAAACCTTTTCATAATGGTGACGGGGCATGCTATATCGACAAACAAGGACAGCTGAAAGGATTTCGCGTGAATCGTGTCGATGGCAATAAGATTTATCCCCTGGAGCCTCAACAGATTCCTCCTCGCACCACGATCTACCGCAACTTTGACCAGGATTTCGAACGGCTATTGAGCCGTAAGTCCGCTGAGCGCAAACTGCATGTCAGCATACAGCTGGCCGAAACACCTTTTGGCTTTTCGCTGACCATGACCGATGAGGATAAGATCTGCTATGCCCTAAGCTGGGAAGCTAATAAAGAATTGGCACGTACCCCACAGACTGATAACCTACGCAATCAGCTTTCTAAACTCGGTAATACACCGTTCGAGGCAGGAGAGATCGAAATCAATTTCAGTGATAACTGGTTCATCCCAGCATCGCAACTGGCCGAGCTACGACGCCAAGTGGTAGAGCGCCTCATCACAACTCGCTACACTGCTTATCGACAAGAATTAGTAGTTTGGAAACCAACAAGCCATATTTTCCCCACACAGCACCTCACTTATCTGGGCAATGTGATGAACAATGCTGCAGCTTCCTTCTATGCCGACCATGGTGTGAAGCAAATTGACAAGGCATTCGAGGCAGCACCCGTGAAAGATGCCGTATTGATGTTAAGCAAGCATTGCATCCGCTACAGCATGGGATGGTGCCCTACGCATCACAAGCAACGATCTCCCTATCGCGAACCTTATTTCCTGATAAGTTCGGATGGAAAACGTTTCAAACTTAAATTTGATTGTAAGAACTGTCTGATGGAAGTGAGCAAAGAAGAAGAAGCATGACAGTAAATGATAGCAAACGACTGCAAAAAGATAAAAGAAGATGGATGAAGTGGTGCATGGATGGCCTGCTCCTCCTCTTCATCGGTGTGTCGCTTTTTGTCGGTTGCTATCATTCTAGCTCAGATCTTACCCCCTGGAGCATCACCGAAATAGAAAGTGACTCATTGGAACCAGCAGTGGGAAAGTATTTTTCGCGCAATGCCAATTTTGAGGTAAATAAAGACTCGGTGAACATCGAGAATCTGCCTTTAAAAGATGCCTATATAACGCTATACAAAGGAGAGCATGTAGTAGTAGCCGATTTTATCACCAACCCGACTTACACAATAGACAGCGTATGGGTGAAAGTGGCTTTGAGCCATGATGTTCAAGGATGGTTACCCGAGAGAGTATTGCTTCAATCCTTCGTTCCTACCGATAGTGTGTCACAACTGATCCATCAGTTCAGTCATTTACGCATCTTTTATCTCCTATGCGTATTCACACTTTTCAATCTATTGCTGTTGTATTATCTAAAACGACGCAACCGACTCCACTTGTTTTTCATGAAACAAGCCAATAGTGTATATCCTATACTTTTCTGTGTGGTGGCTGCATGCAGTGCCGTACTCTACGAAAGCATTCAGCTTTTTGCACCAGACACTTGGCAATTCTTCTACTTCAACCCCACCCTTTCGCCTTTCAAGGTGCCATTGCTACTGGGTTTTTTCATTGGTAGCCTATGGTTGTTATTGATCCTTCTCATCGCATCCATTGACGACCTTTTCAGACAAGTAGACACGCTTACCGCTTTCTTCCACCTAGCCAGCATGCTAGCATGTGCCATCTACAGCTATTTGTTTTTCGTTTTCACCACTTCTTATTATATCGGCTTCCCTTTATTAATAGTTTTCGTTGCACTTGCCATTAGCTATCTTCATAAAAAAGAAGCCTATAGATATATCTGTGGGAAATGTGGTTGCAAGATGAAGAGAAAAGGGATATGCCAACATTGCGGAACACTGAACCGATGATACAAAAAAGTCGCCTTCGCACATTCACATGGCAAAGACGACATCTATGAGATATATCAACATTAAATTATTGTTGGTTGTTTCAGACAAAGTGAGCATGACGCGTCACATTACCTAAACATAAATAAAAGTCTTAAATATAATTTCTATCCGACATTAAGCGTACTGCTGCTGTATAATATTCTGAAGGAACTGATACAGCCACTACATGCTTTGTTTCTTGCAAAGACGCTTGGATAAATGCAGTGTTTAAAAGATTGTGAATACTTGCAGCCTCCCATGGAGAACCAGCAAATACATTGATCTGTGAGTTTTTTCTGTTGAAATACATAGGTTTGGATCTTTAATTGTTTGCAACAAAAGTAGATAGGAAATTATAAAAACGAGCTCATTTAAAGCTTATTATGAAATATCGATTGTGCAAACGTTTTCAGAGTCTTAAAGAATCCATAATCAAACTTCGACATGTTAGAAAAGCTTTTATGAGATATACAGAACAGCAACAGCCTCTTGCTAATCATTGACTAACAAGAGGCTGCAAATATGGAAAAGATATTCCTATCTTATTTTTTATCGTTCTGACGTATCTCTACCCTTCGAATCTTGCCACTAATAGTCTTGGGTAACTCATTCACAAACTCTATCACACGCGGATATTTATAGGGTGCGGTCACCTTTTTCACATGGTTTTGAAGTTCTTTCACCAATACATCACCCGCCTTGTCTTTATAGGCAGCCGACAATACAATTGTGGCTTTCACCACTTGTCCACGAATCTCGTCGGGTACCCCAGTAATGGCACATTCCACTACGGCCGGATGTGTCATCAGCGCACTTTCTACTTCGAAAGGACCGATACGGTAGCCCGAACTCTTTATCACATCATCGGCACGTCCAACAAACCACAGATATCCATCTTCGTCGCGCCAGGCCACATCACCCGTATAGTAAATACCATCGCGCCATGCTTCGTGCGTACGTTCAGCATCGCGATAATACTCTTTGAAAAGACCCAATGGTTTTTTCTTATCCGTACGAATCACGATCTGTCCCTGCTCACCGGCTTCCACCGAGCGTCCTTCGGCATCAATCAAATCTACATCATATTGTGGATTGGGCAATCCCATGCTACCAGGCTTTGGTTCGTTCCAAGGCATAGTACCAATAGTAAGCGTCGTTTCCGTCTGGCCGAAACCTTCCATCAGCTTGATTCCCGTCAGCTCCTTAAAGCTCTCAAATACTGCTGGATTCAAGGCTTCGCCTGCAATGGTGCAATATTTTAAAGACGAGAGATCAAATTTCGTCAAATCCTCGTGTATCAGGAAACGGAAGATAGTGGGAGGTGCGCAAAGCGAAGTCACTTTATAATCTTCAATCTTGTGCAAAATATCGGCAGGTGTAAACTTCTCATGATCATATACAAAAATATTGGCACCGGCAATCCACTGTCCATAGAGTTTACCCCAAACCGCTTTCCCCCAGCCCGTATCGGCAATAGTGAGATGCAGGCTATCCTCTTTGAGATTATGCCAATAGCTAGCAGTGACGATATGTCCCAGTGGATAGGTGAAATCGTGTGCCACCATCTTTGGCTCACCTGTAGTGCCCGATGTGAAATACATCAAGGATATATCGTCATTGACACTGGGCAATTCGGGTTTGACAAATGGCGCCGCCTCCTGTATGCCTTTCTGGAAATCATGGAATCCTGCCGGTATTTCTGGGCCTACACTTACCAAAGCTTTTACGGTAGGACAATCGGGCATCGCTTCCTCGATGTGTTCTGTGACATTTTTCTCGCCCACACACACGATAGCTTTGATGTCGGCTGCATTGCAACGATAAACAATATCCTTTTTAGTGAGTAGATGGGTGGCTGGTATCACCGTTGCACCTATCTTGT
>CAMTPC010000057.1 GCA_947074295.1 uncultured Bacteroides sp.
CAAAAACATCGCTTACATCGATAGTGACAAGTTAAAAGGAACGCCCTATCTACGCAAATGGAAACAGGGCGACTACTTTGTGCCGTTTGGCATGAAGGGACGCAAATTATTGAGCAATTATATGACAGATCGCAAATTTTCCCTGGTGCAAAAAGAAAATCAGTGGGTGTTGTGTTCTGAAGAAAACATCATCTGGATGGTGGGCGAACGTCTTGACAATCGCTACTGCATAGATGAAAACACAACAAATGTCAGTATTTTTAGCATCAATCAACCAATCATTTAATTTTACATCCACCGTACACCAAACATCAAAAATAAGACGTCTCTACCAAAGAAAGTCCCGATCTTCTATAAGATGCATAGCTCAAAACAACGGCAGACAAGTGTTTTCGGTAAATCAAACAGCCTTACTCAGCTATCGTATCAGCCCTAGCTAACCTAGCGAATAAGGGCAGACAGCATATCAAATAGCGCCGCACCCTTCAAAGCAGCTTAACACACTGTTTTTCAATTCACTACAATATATCAATTCATCAACATTCAGCATCCACCTGAAAAAACGAAATTCGTCAGATCATCTTTTATCAGTTCGTATCTTCAGCTTAATTTGCTCTATCCTCATAATATAAATATGTCGCATACTGATTTCAAAACGTTTTGAACAAATAGGCATGAGTATTGTTATTGACTAAAGATTAGGGTATATACCAAGAAGATTAAAGAAAACCTCTTCCGAAGTTTAAGCTTTTTGAATATCAAAAAGAAAAAAAAGATGGTTTTTATAGCAAATATAAATTATTCATTATCTTTGCATCGTTGAAGTTTTGAGTATATCTTATTCAAAGAGACAAATTTAATTCCCATTTCAACGAATATCCCTGATTCTTAACACAACTTTAAATTACATGTTCGCATGTGACAACGTCGATTGTCATGTCGTGACAAAACCTCCTAAAGAACATAAAAAATTATAACTTACTATATACTATATGTATAATATCATTCAACTTAACGACAAAAATCTGTCGGAACTTCAAAGCATCGCCCAGGAGTTGGGTATCAAAAAAATAGATTCGTTCAACAAAGAAGCTTTAGTTTACAGAATTCTTGATGAACAAGCCATTGTTGGCGCCACTAAAAAAGTAGCTGCCGACAAGCTGAAAGAGGAGCGCAAAGAAGAAAAGAAAAAACGCCCCAAACCAGCGGCAAAGAAAGACGAGAAAAAGAAACCTGCTGCAAAAAGCAGTGATACACCAGCAGAAAACGATAATGCAAAACCGGAAAAACCTGCAGCAAAACCAACAAAGAAAGCTGCTCAAGCCGAAAAAGCTACAGCGGGTGACAAAAATGAGGTTACAACTACCGAAGAAGCTTCTGTAACACCTTATGCTACTCCAAAAAAGAAGCCCGCACGTGCCAAAAAAGAAGCAGCCCCCAAAGTAGCTACTGATGAACAATCAGAAAACGCTACAACCGCAGCAGACGAAAAAGCTAAGCCAGAGGCTAAAAATAAGTCCAAGAAACCTAACAAACAACCTGTAGCTAAAGCTGAAGAAGCGAAAGCAGCCGAAAGAACTGCAAACCAACCAGCTGACGAGAAGGCTAAACCACAGATTGCTCCTTCGGAGTCAGATTTCATTCCTATAGAGGATCTCCCATCTGAAAAAGTAGAGTTGCCGACTGAGCTGTTTGGCAAATTTGGCACTGCTAAGACAGAACCCACTGCTACACCCGCACCAACACCTGCAGCAGCTACAGAGCCTCAGCAACAAGCGCCCAACCAACAACAGCAACAACAGCGCCCACGCATACAGCAACAGCGCCCACAAAAGGATAATAATCCCAATAATAATCAAAACAATAATCATAATAATAACCAGCAGAAAAACAATCAGCAACGCCAACCCCAAAAACCTGCACAACAACATCAGACTGAAAACTTGCCCATGCAGCAAGAACGCAGACCCATGGAACGCGAAAAACCATATGAATTTGATGATATTCTGACTGGTACTGGTGTTTTGGAAATCATGCAGGATGGCTATGGATTCCTTCGCTCATCCGATTATAACTATCTTTCTTCGCCCGATGATATTTATGTATCATTATCACAAATCAAGCTATTCGGTCTGAAAACTGGAGACGTGGTAGAAGGAGTGATTCGTCCACCAAAAGAAGGTGAAAAATATTTCCCACTTGTAAAAGTGTTCAAAATCAATGGCCGCGATGCAGCCTATGTGCGCGATCGTGTACCATTCGACCATCTGACTCCACTTTTCCCTGATGAGAAATTCAAGCTTTGCAAGGGAGGTTATTCTGACTCTATGTCGGCTCGTGTAGTAGACCTATTCTCGCCTATCGGAAAAGGACAGCGTGCATTGATAGTGGCACAGCCCAAAACGGGTAAAACTATCTTAATGAAAGAGATAGCTAATGCCATCGCCGCCAACCATCCTGAGGTATATATGATAATGTTGTTGATTGATGAACGTCCAGAGGAAGTAACAGATATGGCTCGCAGCGTAAATGCAGAAGTTATCTCTTCTACTTTTGACGAACCAGCAGAACGTCATGTAAAAATCGCAGGTATAGTACTCGAAAAAGCTAAACGCTTAGTGGAGTGTGGTCACGATGTAGTGATCTTCCTTGATTCTATCACTCGTTTGGCACGTGCCTACAACACCGTTTCGCCGGCATCGGGTAAAGTTTTATCGGGTGGTGTGGATGCTAATGCCCTTCACAAACCAAAACGCTTCTTCGGTGCTGCCCGCAACATCGAAAATGGTGGTTCATTGACCATCATTGCGACTGCCTTGATCGATACTGGTTCCAAGATGGATGAAGTAATCTTTGAAGAGTTCAAGGGCACAGGTAACATGGAGCTACAGTTGGACCGCAATTTGGCCAACAAGCGCATCTTCCCTGCTGTCAACATCATTGCATCAAGCACACGTCGCGACGATTTGCTGCTTGACAAGACGACATTGGATCGCATGTGGATTCTTCGCAAATATCTATCAGATATGAATCCTATTGAAGCGATGACTTTTGTAAAAGATCGCTTGGAAAAAACCCGTGACAATGACGAGTTCTTGTTGAGCATGAATAGCTAATCGAGAAAACTAAATAGAACTAAAATAGACGCCACGACTGCCTCTGCAAGGCAATCGTGGCGTCTTGGTTTGAAAGAGTAAGCCGTTTTATTACTTTCTTGAAGTTGTCTTCTAATAGTTATAAGCTTGTTAATCAGTGAGTAGATTTTCTTCATAAATACAAATTGAAGCATCAAAAAAACGGTAAATCAAACATAATTTCGTACATTTGCACTCCTAATATTTCAAGGAATATTTTATCCAATCGTAATTAGTAAAAGATACATATATGTTCGATAATTTAAGTGAAAGACTTGAGAGATCGTTTAAGATTCTGAAAGGTGAAGGAAAAATCACCGAAATCAACGTAGCTGAAACGTTGAAAGATGTTCGTAAAGCGCTGTTGGACGCCGACGTAAACTACAAGGTGGCCAAAAACTTTACTGACAGAGTAAAAGAAAAAGCTTTAGGACAAAACGTGTTGACAGCCGTGAAACCTAGCCAGTTGATGGTAAAGATTGTTCACGATGAGTTGACCCAATTGATGGGTGGCGAAACAGCCGAGATCGATCTTAGCGGCAAGCCATCGGTAATCTTGATGTCAGGTTTGCAGGGTTCGGGTAAGACAACATTCTCGGGCAAACTGGCTCGTATGCTGAAAAGCAAGAAAAACCGTCGCCCTCTTTTAGTGGCTTGTGACGTATATCGTCCTGCCGCTATCGAACAGCTCCGCATATTGGCCGAACAGATCGATGTACCTATGTACAGCGAACCCGATAGCAAGAACCCTGTAGAGATTGCACAAAATGCTATCAAAGAAGCAAAAGCCAAAGGATACGATTTAGTAATCGTCGATACAGCTGGTCGCTTGGCTGTTGACGAAGAGATGATGAACGAAATCGAAGCCATCAAGAATGCAATCAACCCGAATGAAATTTTGTTCGTAGTAGACTCGATGACAGGTCAAGATGCAGTCAATACCGCGAAGGAATTTAACGAACGTCTAGACTTTAATGGTGTAGTGTTGACCAAACTCGACGGTGACACACGTGGTGGTGCAGCTCTTTCTATCCGTACGGTTGTAGATAAACCTATCAAATTTGTAGGTACGGGAGAAAAGCTGGATGCGATAGATCAATTTCATCCATCGCGTATGGCCGACCGTATCTTGGGCATGGGTGACATCGTGTCGCTGGTAGAACGTGCTCAGGAGCAGTATGATGAAGAAGAAGCAAAACGCCTGCAAAAGAAAATCGCTAAGAATCAATTTGACTTTAACGACTTCTTGAGCCAAATCGCACAAATCAAGAAGATGGGTAATCTAAAAGACCTAGCTTCTATGATTCCTGGCGTAGGTAAGGCAATCAAGGATATTGATATTGACGACAATGCCTTCAAGAGCATCGAAGCAATCATCCACTCCATGACACCCGAAGAACGTAGTAACCCTGAGATCTTGAACGGTTCGCGTCGCACACGTATCGCCAAAGGTAGTGGTACTACCATTCAGGAAGTAAATCGTCTGCTAAAACAGTTCGACCAAACTCGCAAAATGATGAAGATGGTGACAAGTAGCAAAATGGGCAAGATGATGCCTAAAATGAAGAAATAATATCATTTTCTTATCTATATATATCAAAAGAGGGCTTCGGTCCTCTTTTTTGTTTTTGGCAAACTCACTAAAATAGAGTACTTTTGTCACTTACTAATCTATATTTATTATTAGCAATATGACACTGATAGACGGAAAAGCTATATCGGAGCAAGTGAAACAAGAAATTGCAGCCGAAGTAGCACAGATAGTAGATGCCGGTGGCAAACGCCCTCACCTAGCTGCAATCCTTGTAGGACATGATGGTGGCAGCGAAACATACGTAGCAGCCAAAGTGAAAGCCTGTGAGGCATGTGGTTTCAAATCATCATTGGTTCGTTATGAAGATGATGTGACCGAAGAAGAACTTTTAGCCAAAGTACGCGAACTGAATGACGATGCAGATGTGGATGGCTTTATCGTACAATTGCCCCTTCCAAAACATATTTCCGAGCAAAAAGTGATTGAAACTATCGATCATCGCAAGGATGTGGATGGATTTCATCCTATCAATGTGGGTCGCATGTCTATCGGATTGCCCTGTTATCTATCAGCTACACCCAATGGTATCATGGAGCTATTAAAAAGATATGATATAGAGACTGCAGGAAAAAAATGTGTGGTACTAGGTCGTAGCAATATCGTGGGCAAGCCCATGGCTATGCTTATGATGCAAAAAGGAAAACCTGGTGATGCAACAGTAACAGTATGCCATAGTCGCTCGAAAAATCTAATAGAAGAGTGCCAACAAGCCGATATTATCATCGCTGCCTTAGGACAACCCAACTTTGTGACGGCCGATATGGTGAAAGAAGGTGCAACAGTGATTGATGTAGGCACCACGCGCGTACCTGATGTTACAAAGAAATCTGGGTTCAAATTAACAGGTGATGTGAAGTTTGACGAAGTGGCGCCAAAGTGTGCATATATCACGCCTGTTCCTGGTGGTGTAGGACCAATGACCATCGTTTCACTGATGAAGAATACACTTCTAGCTGGCAAAAAAGCCATTTATGCATAAACCCATAATTATCAGGCGATATATCTGTAGACTTTATTCTATCTGATATATCGCCAATTATATATCCTTATATCTAAATACCTGATTAAACGCTATCCCAATGAGAAAACTACTTCTACTACCTATTTTCATCCCATTATTGGCTTGCACCTCCTTCACTCGAGAAATCGTTCCAATGAATGGCGAAATGGCATGCGACACTGTGGCAAAACCAAGTAAATCTAGTATAACTCTACTTTTTGCAGGCGATTTCATGCAACACCAAACGCAGATTGATGCAGCTAAGACCGATGCGGGTTACGACTATTCGGACTGTTTTAAGTATCTGAAAGAAGAAATCAGCAGCGCCGATATAGCTATAGGCAATCTGGAAGTAACACTGGGAGGCAAACCATATACCGGCTATCCCGCCTTTAGCGCTCCTGATGAATTCGCTTTCGCTCTTAAGGATGCAGGTTTTGACATTTTCCTCACTGCCAACAATCATTCTCTGGATCGGGGCAAATACGGATTGGAACGTACTATACAAATATTAGACTCTATCAATATCCCTTATCTGGGAACTTATATAAATGAGGGAGCACGCAACGAAAAATACCCTCTATTGGTGGAGAAAAATGGATTTCGCATAGCACTTCTCAACTATACATACGGCACGAATGGCATCGAAGTGAAAGCACCCAATATTGTAAACTATATAAATAAAGAAAAGATAAGTGAGGATATAGAAAAGGCAAAAAAATTATCCCCAGATGCCATAATAGCAAATATACACTGGGGTGAAGAATATCAGCAATTACCCTCGCGCAATCAAATAGAACTAGCCGATTGGCTTTTGACACAAGGGGTGAATCATGTCATAGGCAGTCATCCACATGTGGTGCAACCGATTGAACTTCGCAAGGACAGTATAACCGGACAGCAAAATATTGTTCTATATTCGCTGGGGAATTTCATTTCGAATATGTCGGCCAAACATACTGATGGAGGCATGATGTTTAAAATGACACTTGAGAAAGATAGCATAACACGTATTGCCGACTGCGGTTATAGTCTGATATGGACTCAAAGACCTAAACTTTCCAACAAAAAAAACTTCATACTGTACCCAATTAACTTCCCTACCGATTCTCTATCGGAAGCATCTAGTTATAAGATAAATAACTACAAAAAAGAAACTCACAAACTTCTACAAGAACATAACAGAGGCGTAAGTGAATATATTTTTTATTGAAAAAAAGAAGCAAAATATTTGGTAGGAAAAAGATAATACCTATCTTTGCACCGCGTTAGGGAAGAAACGCAATATGGTGGGCATAGCTCAGCTGGTTAGAGCGTCGGATTGTGGTTCCGAAGGTCGTGGGTTCGAACCCCATTGTCCACCCAAAAAAAAGAAAATCCTGTAGTAATTTCTCTACAGGATTTTCTTTTATATCCACTAAAAATAGTACACATTTATAGTATCATTTAATATTGATAATCTTATGGCAAACAAACATCTTACTCGATCTAGATCAAACCGTATGTTAGCTGGCGTTTGTGGTGGTATCGCTGAATATTTCGGATGGGACCCTACATTGGTTCGTGTACTCTATGCGTTATTGACCATCTTCACCGCTTTTGCTGGAAGCATCGTCTACATCATTCTTTGGATAATAATGCCAGAAAAATAAACATTTCGTTCATCTTCGAGGCTCTGAAAAACGGGCCATTATATAAAAAGTCGTGTCCATCATTTGAATACTCAAAGATAGACACGACATTTTTTCATTTTACCAAAATGGGCTTAATATAACTCTAGTCCAAATTCACTCTTCAAATGTTCTAAAGCTTCATTTTTCTGCATCATAGCCTGGTATTTTTCTGTCCTACTCACTGGCATAGTATTGACAGCCGCTTCACTTATCCGTATATTCATCTTTATATGGACATTTTGTAATCGTGAGCGAAGATAGTTCTGCAAATGATTCGCTATAGGATTAAAACTCTTCGCGGCAATTTCATTATCGACAGTTATCTCAAATTCATTATTATTCTGAAGAGCTGGCTTCATTAAAGACATTTGCTTCGACAAAGCGATATGCTCCTTAGGTAATTGACTAATGTATTCTTGCCAACAATAACTCAACTCTTGCTCTGTAAAAGATCGATCAGTTAGAGGCTGTGTAGATTGTGAGGCATTAGCAGCTGTAGAATTGTGTATAGTGCCATTTTGCGCATCTTTCCCTCCAGTCGATTTAATAGACACCCGCATAGATGTACGATTGACTAAAGGAGTTTTGACAGGATCACTAGATGCCGGAGCAGTTTGTTGTATTTGCGCATTAGCATGAGGTTGCTGAATAGGCATAGCAGGAGCAGACTGAACAACTGGCTGTTGCACCGTTTGAGGTGCAGCAATCGGAGCACTCACTTGTTGCTGAGCAACCTCTGGAGTGCCAAATACGGGTTTTAATATCTTCTTAGGGCGACGCCCACCACCCAAAGCATCATCGTCTGACAATGATTGCGCTACTTGTATCAACGTCAACTCCAACAGCAAACGTTTATTCTTACTTGCTCTATAGTTTAGATCGCAATCATTGCAGATTTTCATGGCTCTATAAAGGAAAGGTGTAGGACAGCGCTGTGCCTGTTCCTGATAACGTTGACGTATACTTGCCCCGACTTCTAAAAGTGTAAGAGTTGAAGGGACTTTTGCAACTAACAAATCACGAAAATGTGATGATAAGCCCGTAACGAAATGATTACCATCGAAACCATTGCTCAAAACATCATTCAAAAGAAGCAAGGAGTCAGTCACACCTTGATTCAAAAGATAATCTGTGAGTCGGAAATAATAATCATAATCCAGGACATTCAGATTATCAATCACTTGGTTATATGTGACATTGCCTCCAGAAAAGCTTACTACTTGATCAAAAATAGACAGCGCATCACGCATACCACCATCCGCCTTCAGTGCTATCACATTAAGAGCTTCAGGCTCCGCATTTATACCTTCGGTTCTAGCCACATAAGCTAAATGCGCAATAGTATCCTCTATTCCTATACGATTAAAATCATATATCTGGCATCGTGAAAGGATGGTAGGAATAATCTTGTGCTTTTCCGTTGTAGCCAGAATAAAAATAGCATGACGAGGAGGTTCTTCCAATGTTTTCAAAAAAGCATTGAAAGCAGCAGTAGAAAGCATATGAACCTCATCTATAATATAGACACTATAGCTGCCTATCTGCGGCGGTATACGAACCATATCGACAAGTTGTCGAATCTCATCAACAGAATTATTTGAAGCAGCATCCATCTCATGGATATTGTATGAGCGCTGTTCATTGAAAGCCACACATGACTCACATGCATTGCAAGCCTCTCCCGTTTCAGTTGGTGAAAGACAATTAATAGTTTTGGCAAAAATACGTGCACATGTAGTTTTCCCTACACCACGTGGACCACAAAATAAATAGGCATGAGCCAATTTATGAGTATGGATAGCATTCTTAAGTGTAGCTGTCAATGCCGATTGACCCACTACAGAATTAAAAGTGGAAGGACGATACTTACGTGCAGAAACGATATAGTTTTCCATATATTGAAATCTTGCTATTTTATATATTACGTAAGATGCAAATGTACACAAAATTGCGCTTTAAGATGCAGCTGATAACAAGTTTTAGATATAGAACAACAAAAATTGAATGATAAATTGTAACTTTGCAAGAAAGGAATTAAATGCATTATTTTTATGAATCGACTACAAGACATCTGGAGCTATATTCGCAGACATAAATATAGCATAACCCTTATTGTTTTTTTATTCATTTACTTTTTTCTCGACGAGAATAGCCTCATGAGACAGCGCGAATACAATCGTGAAATAAACGATTTAAAAGAAGAAATAGAAAAGTATCGCGCAGAATATGATGAAAGCACTATGATGCTTAATGAACTTGATGAGAATCCTGCAGCAATAGAACAGATTGCACGCGAAAAGTATCTAATGAAAAAAGCCAACGAAGATATTTTTATTCTTAAATAACCACATGAAACAATTTCTCCCTGCCCTTTTTGCTGTAGGTGCCATCATGACACTCATTGGAGCCATCCTTCGTATCACAGCCTGGCAACTTTACGCCCCCTACATATTTACAATAGGTGCCGGTATGATAGCTCTAGCACAAATTAACACATCAATAAAAGGAAAAAGCAAGATTCTGAAGCGCCTGCGCATTCAACAAATATTTGGAGCTTTAGCCCTTGTATTAACAGGCGCTTTCATGATTTATACCAATGGAAATGAATGGATAGCATGTCTGACAATTGGAGCTATTTTACAGCTCTATACTTCTTTCCGCATACCGCAAGAGGAAGAAAAAGAAAAGAAGAAAAATGAGTAACGTAAGAAGCTTTCTCTGTAGAGAAAGCTTCTTACGTTATATGTGATTCGTTTTTTGGATCATAAAATTACGAACTTGTTGTTTTTTCCCTTCTATGGTACAGTTAGTGATCTTAGTCTCATGAATAATATCAGCATAGTTAGAAAGTACAGAACGTATAGCGATAGGATTACTCTCCAAACAAGTTAACAAGACGTAATCATCTACCACCAATTCACGTGCTAAATCCATTGCCATCTTTCCAACTATAGAAGACAGGCCTTTTCCGCGTTGCTCTTTCTTTATAAAAATCCCAAGATGCCCTCCACAAGTTCTTAGAAAATCATTTAGCACGGGGCGTATATTAATGGTTCCAATGTAATCGCTACCATCAACTACCCAATAAGTCACAGATGAAACAAAACCTTCTGGTAAATCTCGCCCAATCTCACTATTCTCATAGTCCACAAAGATTGTCTTACTCCATTTATCAAAGTCGTGAGGATTGTGAATAATGTATTTATGATTTGTCTCATCCCAACTTTCTACACATGCATCAAAATATGAAGTCAGATATTCTGGAGATGGTTTGATTGCTTTAAGCATAAAAATATTCTTAATAAGTACTGTTTGAGATACAATTAAATTAGTACAAAGATATAATTCTAACGCTCTCACCTATAGCTTTGCACATAGATATAGACATAATTAACAGTGACTTAATGCTTCTAGAATATGAATTTCATCTGTTCACATACAATAAATCTTTTTAAATAACAACTAAAGATCATCAGAAAAAAGAAGTCGTAATTTATCATTACCCTTTTAGGTAAACTATTTACCGAAATTGCGTGTAACAAAAGGTAGACATATATATAATGCCGAATTCCAATATTCCCAGTCATGCCCTCCATCACGGACCCTAAATTGACATGGAATCCAAGCTTGACGCATTGCTTTATAGAACTCCATATTTCTATCTAGCAGGAAGTCGTCATCCCCACAATCAATAAACCATGCAACAGAACGAAGATCATTCTTTCGAACGTCATCAGCATCTTTCACATAATTGACACAACTATTATCAATTACCGACTGAGTTAATATTGCTAATTTCCCATTGGGGTCATCAAAACGTGCTGCACCTAGTTCAGGAATATCCATCAAAGCACTCATAGCATAGACTGATGAAAACTTATCATAATGCCGCTGCCCATAATTAGTAGCGCCTCCACCTCCCATTGACAAACCTGCAACAGCACGATGCTCCTTATCGCCTATCACCCGATATTTGTTTTCAATAAAGGGCATAAACTCTGTAAAGAAAAATTGCTCATACGCCCAATTTGGCATATCAAAATAGCCATTCTGGTATACATTAGGATCTCCTCCGCCCGCATCTGGAGAAACGATAATCATTTCGCATGCCTCACCACTAGCCACTAATCTATCCATAACTTCTTTAAGATGCCCCCTATTCGCCCAAACATCATTCTTCTCCCACATACCGTGAAGTAAATATAGCACTGGATAGTTTCTTGGGATGTTATTATCAAAATTCTGTGGTAGATAGACAGTATATGCTCTATTAACACCTAATACTTCACTTTTAATTGTATCCGTTACAACCCGACTGGGAGAATAAGACTGGGCATTAACCGCCAGTAAACTTAAAGAAAGCACGAATAGTACAAAACATTTTCTCATATTGACCATATATTAATTATTAAGTTTGCGTAAAAGATAGTTATTTCTTACTTTAGTTTATATATCATATTCATAATATAGAGGAAATAGAAGCATTTCTGAGTTAATTTAATAGGAGATGTTCGAAAATTCGATAATGGCTATAACATTAATAGGGCTGAGACAAATTCTTTATGCCTACTTAGAATAGGCATTCATATTGATATTCACCTACAAAGAGGACTAAAGAAAGAGTATCAACATATTTATGATAATCCGGAAAGCATAATCTTCATTAAGCATTCTTGCCAAAACAAATCACCATTCATTCTATATCCACCTTGTGGTCTTATCACTATGCTATTGTGTAACATTATTCACACCTGCCTGTTTTTGAGTTTCTATTCCTTTTCCTTTAAATACTAATTTGCACATTTTTGAGAAATTCTCTCTTTCATTTGGATTGTTATACTATAGACCCATTCGCTTAGAAAGACTCTATTTTTAGTTGAATATCATCACAATATGCATTTTCAAATAGCATAGACTCTATCCTTGAATTATCCATAGGCGAAACTTTCGAACGGTTTTTTGAGTGAGTTTATTATACAAGAGCTTTCAGTCATGCGCCAAGTTTCTAGAACAGTAATAAAAGTGTAAAAGGAGAACTATGAAGTTAATTATCAGCTTCATTTCGAGTCAAATGGTTATGATCCATAGATTCATTATTTTTTGTTGCATACATACCCACTGTAGTACCTGTAAAACCTCCTGCATTGGCTGTAGAAAGATAACTTGCATCGATATTCTTGCACAACAATTGCCACTCCCCTTTCGGTAATGCATAATAAAAATCCAGATGTGTGCCACGTGATACTATCCGCAAATCAACTTCATATTCATTCATTTTTAGAGTATTACTTGCTAAATTTTTGCTTTGATTCTTTCCTATCCGTCGAAGTCCAACAGTTTTTTCTTGTTCCTTTTTGGAAACATAAAAAAAATACTGATGTGCCTCATCCTTATACAACAACATACCTGCCTCTTCATTATCAGCCGGATTGAAAATCATACGTGTAGAACATTCAAATTTATGATGTTGCAGACGGCGACAGATATAGGCAGGTGTCCTTTTCTCCGTACTATATATATCAACACATTTCAAAGAAAGATAACCCGAAGGATCAGTTAGCGAATAAAGTTCACCGGCTGGTGCTCGCAAGCTCATCCAGTAATGATCCAAGACGGTTCCATCAAACATATCATTCTTTTCAAAGTTACCAAATGTTACCTCCTTCTTACGCTTTACATTTTCCCGCTTCATCACCCGCGGTACTTGTTCATCGTCACGTGTCAAATATGGGAAACCATCTTCGCTCCATTTTACAGGCATTAGGAAAGTCTCTCTTCCTAAATTTTCAAATTGATTATTAATGGGGCGGCAGGCCAAGAAATAGGCCCACCACTGTCCATCTTCCGCTTGAATCAAATCGGCATGACCTGCAGAGGTTATAGGATTTGGGCGTTCAGCGTCTAAATAGCGTTGTGTCAGGATGGGGTTATTATCCCAAGGTCTATAAACACCCATTGGTGAGTCACTGCTAAAAACTATTTCCGAATTCCAACCGGCCGTTCCTCCTTCAGATATCATCAACAAATATTTCCCATTGATCTTATACAGGTGTGGTCTTTCCAGCCAGAATGGATTTTCTTCGGGCCGCCCTCCCTTATTTACTATAATTTTTCTTGCTCCAATAGTCTCATCTGTATCAATATTATACTCTTGAATCCTTATGGTTCTATGTCCAAGATAGTCTGGATCATTGTCAGGAGCATCATCACTATTCACTATATAAGCCTTGCCATTATCATCAAAAAACAAGGAAGGATCTATACCACTTATTGAAGGCAACATTATAGGATCTGACCAATCACCAAAGGGGTCTTGTGTTTTTACTATAAAATTGCCCACACCCACATTTGTAGTTATCATATAATAGGTCTTATTATGCTTATTATATTTAATAGCAGGTGCAAATATACCTTCACTTGTTCCCTTATTTTCGAGACAGGTAAGTTGAGAAGCCCTATTGAGCACATTACCCACTTGCTGCCAATTTACTAGGTCACGGCTATGAAATAGCGGTACACCAGGGAAGTAAGTAAAAGTCGACGTCACTAAAAAATAGTCACCTTCGTCATTTTTGCAAATACTGGGGTCCGAATACCATCCTGGTAAGATAGGATTATAAAAATAATTTTCTGCAGGCAACGGATTTGAGATATAGAAATCATCTTCACCTTTATACTTAAAATAGTCGAACAGTGCAACTGACTTACCTTCGACCAAATGGCTTTTATCATTCTTACTAGCATTGCAAACTAGAGCAATGCTTATAATTACACTTACAAGTAAGGCAAGCCCAAATCTAAGTATGTATTTTCTATTCATTACATCTTGTTTATTTATCAGTCAACCACTTCATACTTGAAGACAACACCATTCATACGGTTGGGTGAGCTTCCCATCCAATCTGCTCCATAGGGTTCGCCTGTTGTTGGATCCACACCTATATACCTATTGTTTTTCAGAGAAAGTAGCATACATTCATCATATAGCATATCTTGCCACTGTATCAAGCAAGTCTCATTTTCTTCTTTGACAAGGCGTACATCGGCAGATAATCCTACACCCACAACAGAAACATATCCAGTGCCATTCATGGTTTGGAGAACCACCCTACCTTGTCCTCTATCAAGTACCTTAAATTGACATTCCCCCTTGTTATACTGCGGGGAATCAGCATTCGCCGAATGCAGCATACCGTGTGGATTGGCCCAAACATAGGTACCATTTCCCTTATTCATCAATCTTACAACTCTACCTATTGGAAGATTTCCTGTCCTGTCTGCCATTGGTTCTTCTACAATAAACTCTTCAAAGTCAACATAACCGCCTTTTTTACCTTGCATGTTATAAGCAAATAGTCCATGTCGCCCCCCTTGAAATGTTTTCAACTGATAAGGAATCAACACGGGACTTCCTATATCTATAAATTCTTCACCATCCATACTATAGCTAAATTGAGCTAAGTCGTTATCATAATCACCTTCGATTCTCAACAATAATTTTGATTGATTCAGAGGGATGGCCAATGTCCTATCGCCATTTTGATTGTACCATTCCAGAAGATATTCTTTATTTTCTTTCTTCACGCCCAACATAGCATAAGGTAGATTCATCAAAGCCAAGCCTGCCATATCGCCTTCCTTTAGCCGCGATGCGTCAATTATAGTTGTTACTATAGATTTAGGTCCAATACAACGTTGTGTCAGCGTATTTTTCGCCCACATCAGATCTTTTGCAGGAAGCGTTTTCAAGCGCAGTTTACCATTCGTCAATTCCCAATTTTTGTCGTCTGGTTCATGATTCCATTGCCATATAGGTTGCAGCGCTTTACCCCCGAAATTATCACTTCTATCATAGGGAGCATATGGCATAGTCTCAAAACCTGTTTCGGGCTTTATCCATGTGCGGGGTGTACGCCCTAGATTACCAGGAAGACCAAAATAAGGCCAACCATCCTCCCACGTAATAGGTGATAGACAGGTAGTACGACCAACAGAGCGGAAGTCGAGCATTGAAACTCCCCACCAATCTCCATTGGGCAGTTGCACTATACCGCCTTGATGCAGCGTTGCACAACCCATGTCATTTGATGAAGGTTTATATACATCAAACTTGAATCCTTTTTTAGGTACAAGTGATCCTAATCCAACATTCGTCACCAAATTCACCCTTTCTGTTCCTAGTGTTTCCTTTACGCTGATGGCAGTAGTTTCATACGGCCCATTTATATGGTTAGATCGAGCACATTGCATTCTTCCCATTGGGGAATAATCAGCACTGAGTATATAATACTTTTCATCAATCTTATAAATATGATGACCTTCACCCATTGCATTTCCAGCTGGGATTATCGTTCGTTCACTTCCTTCAACATAACCACTAAAGTCTGGCTTTATTTCAGTAATCTTCACCTCATCATAGCCATGAACTGCATATATTTTTCCATCATCATCAAATAGTATGGACAAATCATAAATATTCCCTCCCATATTTTTGTGATGCCATGGGCCTGCCGGATCTTTCGAGGTGAAAACCTGCAAACCCACCCCATTGATATTAGAGAAAACGTAGAACGTATCGTCATGATAACGAATGCAAGGCGCCCATATGCCTTGCCCATAAGCCTCCTTATCATTTTGCAGCCTGAACGAATCGCCCATATCAAAACGGTTAAAGCAATAACTCAAGAATTTCCAGTTCACCAAATCCTTAGAATGGAGAATCACCAATCCCGGTGTGCAGTGCATCGTAGTTCCTGCCAAATAGTAATCTTCTCCAACCCTTATTATATCAGGGTCAGAAAATTCATCATAAAAAAGCGGATTTGTATAGGTACCATTGCCATTATCGGCGGTCCAAGACTGTTGTCCATTAAGTGTGGCAACACATATAATGCCCCATAAATATACTATTAACCTCCTCATTGCCCATCATTTTTTACTAAACGCACATTAAATACCCCTCCTGCTATATTGTGTGGTTTACTACTAAAAGTCACCGTAATCCAATCTTTCTTAGCAATCAATTCTTGCGGCAACGGATAATAGACATCCACAAATTCAGATCTATTCCACTTGCCATGAATATTTTCTTCAGCAAGTAAAACGCCATCAATCAATATATCAAAATTCCTATTAGGCTGATCATTTCCCCAGTATCGAGCCACCAATGATAAATCTTTCTCTCCCGCTGTGGTCATAGTGTATTCAAAGAATCCGTCGTGTCCCGCGTCACGCCATGCTTCACCTTCGTGATAGCCGCTAGATGAATTTCTGAACTTCATCCCATGGTCCACTTCCGGTTGCTGTTCGCCTGTATTTACCGCATCCACCGTCAGTCGATCCAAGCGTAGGCGCTGTTCTTCTATTTCTTGCAACTCCTGCTGATGAGCCGTAAATTCGGGTTGGCTCATCGAAAGCCAATACATCATATAGCGTTGATCGTGAATGCTATAAAATGGTTCAAGTATCAAGTTATCATATTTACTATCTTGAAATAAACCAGGAACAGTATAGCAAAGAGGTTTTCCGGCTATTGGTTGCATCTGATTCAATTTCTCAACAATTTCTTCTCTGGTGCCCAACATAATGGGTGTATCAAAAACAGATACCAAAGATCCACCAGCTATATGCCCCCAACGACTATCGTCAGCCACTAATCCATCCAATCCCTTATCACCCATTTTAGCGCTTAGTAAGATAGGCCCTTTCATTATTGAGATATAGTTAGGAGCATTGATCAGTTCTTCTACAATAAGTGGTAAAGGCATCTCGACTTCTACCACATCTCCATTCTTCCAAAGTCTGTCAATGACAATGTAAGCTGATGGTGAAGACTCGGCACCATAATCTACGCCGTTGCATAGCACTTTCATGCCACTAGTTGCCCATCCAGGATGACGCACCAAGAGTTTGAAACGTGTTGGTTTTTTCACTTTCACCACCAGCTTACTGCCCTCCTGATTTGGAAAATCTGTTTCCTGAACCAATTTTACCTTCTTTGCTTTCCAATCCAGTTCGGAGGGGATAAATAGATTCACAAAAAGTGAATCCATCGTATGAGTATAAATAAACTCTCCATATTTACCATGGTTTTCCATCCCTGTACCTACACAACACCACATTGCACTATTGGGCATCGAATACACTCTATAATGTGCGGGTCTAGCAGGGGTAAAATAAACATACCCACCATGTTCGGGATGTTGAGAAGAGAGTATATGATTGTATAAAGCGCGCTCGTAATAATCAGCATACACCGCATCGGGGTTCATACGGAACAAACTCTCCGTAAGTTTCAACATATTATTAGTGTTACAGGTTTCAGGGCCTTCTCTATCAGTGATATAACTACTACAATCATGCTCGGGTGGAAAGTGCTCTCTGCGACTATTACCCCCAAACGACAAAGAGCGGTAATTCACTACCCTATCCCAGAAATAAGAAGCAGCTTTATTATAAGCATCATCCTTACCCACTTCTGCTGTACGGGCATAGCCCACTACCTTAGGAACCTGCGTATTAGCGTGCATATTATCTAGATTATCATGCTGCGCATACATACTCTCATACAAATGCTTATGCGAGAACCGTTTTGCTGCATTCAGATATTTTTCTTTTCCGGTCATTTGATAAGCATCCGCATACACTTCATTCATACCGCCAAATTCATTGGCGAGCATCTGTTCCATTTGTCCGTCATCTAGAGGCTCAATTACCGTGAGGCCCCAGTCACATAGTTTCAGGAACATTGATTTTGCATCATTATTGTCACCGTATAGCCATGCATCGCGCAGCCCAGCAAATGTCTTATGAATATTGTACCATGGCACCCAAGCTTGCCATACTATTTGGGTATTACCTCTTTTTATTTCATCCCAAACATGCGCCCCATCAGGCACGCCACCCACATAGCCATCGGCATTTTGCGCCTGACACCGCTTAAGTTCCGCAATTATGTATTCCATCCGCTCTTTGCATTTCACATTTCCAGTAGCAGCATAATGTATAGCCATAGCTGAAAGGTAATGCCCACCTATATGACCATCCAGACCGATCCAATTCGGGAAGCTTTCACTTTTGGCGGCCAAGCCCGCCTCCCTTAAATACGGAGCTAGTAACCTATCTATATCATATTCCAAAAGCATATTTATATTCAAATCACAGGCATGTCTGAAAGGGCCATCAGAAAGAGTCACCTCACCCAATGAGAAAGTATTGCTATATAAACGGCATTGTGCAGAAACCTGACTCAAACCTATGATTGAAAAGACGGCGATAAGAATTTTGTTTTTCATACTCATTTGATAAACTAATGTTCATGTTACAAAAATAAAGTATGTGCATTAAAGAATAAAACTATTTTGATACATAGACTTGTTTGTATATTACATCATTAATAATCTCTGATTTTCAGATGTTTACTCATTGCAATTCCCGCTTGATGAAACATAGAGATAATATCATGTAACATATGCATTGACAAACGTAACAAAAGACTTTTTAAAAGATAAATACCATAACTCTTTCAAATACTATTTTTGCATATTATGATAAATTACAAAATCGACAAATCCGTTAAACATTCAAATCCTTATAAAATATTCTATCATGAAAAAGAAATTCTCTCTTCCGCTGCTTTTGTTGCTACTGACAACACAATTACTATCTGCTCAAATAGCTCAAGTACAAAGTCCAGACAAGAAACTTAAAGTCGAAATTTATCTCGAAAAAGGGAAACCCTATTATACTGTAACTTATAATGATAAAACCCTTCTCAAAAACTCGCCGCTGGGTTTACTGACCAATGAGGGTGATTTCAGTTCGGATATGACTTTTGTAGCTCAAAAAAAAGACAAGATAGACAAGCAATACACTCAGGATAAAATTAAGAAGTCCCAGATTCACTACATAGCCAATGAGCTGACCTGTACTTTTGAAAATGCACAAAAAAATTTGCTAGATATCAAATTTATGGTAAGCAATAACGATATAGCATTTCGTTACGAACTACCTAGATGGGGAGAAAGATATGCTTGCGTCATTGAGTCAGAAGCCACTGGATATAATTTCCCTGAACAAACTACCACATTCCTTTCACCCATGATGGGTCCGATGGGAGGATTTGCTAGAACTTCACCAAGCTATGAAAGTGGATATAGCAATGATGATTCCATCAAAAATTCCACATGGAGTAATGAAGGTTATGTGTTCCCTGCCTTATTTAGAATAGGTGACGACGGCTGGGTGTTATTATCAGAGACTGGTGTAAGAAGCCTTTATTGTGCCTCGCATCTAAGCAAGCTTTCTCCCGAAGGAATTTATACTATCGAGTTCCCAAATGCCGCACAAAACAATGGGTTTGGTAGCACAGGTGCGCAAATGACTTTACCAAGTGTTACTCCTTGGCGCACTATCACAGTGGGGGATAATCTAAAGCCTATAGTAGAGACCACTATTCCTTTTGATGTGGTAGAGCCTCTTTATGAGGCTTCTCAGCCCTATAAGTATGGTCGATCCACTTGGAGCTGGATTGTATGGATGGATCCAAGTATGAACTGGGACGACCAAGTAAAATACATTGATTTAGCATCCGATTTGAGTTATGAATATATTCTAATGGATGCCATGTGGGATGAGCAAATAGGCTATGAGCGCATGAAAGACTTGATTGATTATGCCCACTCTAAAAATGTAGATGTACTTTTGTGGTACAACTCGAATGGTAGTTTCAATGATGCCCCAGTAGGTCCATTCAATAAAATGAACACCTCCATCGCCCGCAAGAAAGAAATGAAATGGCTGAAAGAGGTCGGTGTCAAAGGATTGAAGGTAGATTTCTTCGGTGGTGATAAACAAGAAACCATGCGTCTTTATGAAGATATACTTTCCGATGCCAATGATTATGGATTGATGATTTTCTTTCATGGCTGTACTCTCCCGAGAGGCTGGGAGCGTATGTTCCCCAACTACGTTGGTAGTGAAGCTGTGATGGCATCTGAAATGTTAGTTTTCTCAGAAGATGTACGCAAGTCAGAAGCATTTTTTGCTACTCTACACCCTTTTATTCGCAACAGCGTTGGTGCAATGGAGTTTGGAGGTGTATTCCTCAATAAATATCTCAATCGCGATAATCAACAAGGACAAAAAAGGCTTACAGGTGATATATTCCAATTGGCTACAGCTGTCCTTTTCCAAAACCCAGTCCAAATGTTTGCGCTAACACCTAATAATTTGACAGATGTACCTGCATTTGAGATAGATTTCATGAAAAAAATCCCCACAACCTGGGACGAGACTGTGTTTATTGATGGCTATCCAGGTAAATACGCTGTAATAGCGCGCAGACATGGAGATAAGTGGTATGTGGCTGGTGTAAATGCAG
>CAMTPC010000058.1 GCA_947074295.1 uncultured Bacteroides sp.
CCAACTGAGCTATTTCCGCATTTTTTCGTTTGCGGTTGCAAAGGTAGGCATTTCTTGTAAACCTGCAAGTATTTCCCAAACTTTTTCACCGCAAATTTTTAACTTTAAAATGTAAAACCTCACAACAACCCTGATTATCAACTCATTCTATTGCGATAATCTTCATAAAAAAATTTCTTATAAATCACAGGTTTTTCTTCCGATGACCATAAAGCTATAGCCGGATGGTGAATTCCATTAAACATATTTGTCTTTACCATCGTATAATGAATCATATCTTCAAAGATAATCCTATCCCCGATCTTAAGTTCTTTTTCAAAACTCCACAGACCCATAAAGTCCCCACTCAAACAAGAGTTACCTCCTAAGCGATAAACGAAAGCCCCTTCATTGCCCTTTTGTGCACCTCTCACTGTAGGCTGATAGGGCATTTCAAGACAGTCCGGCATATGACAAGTAAAACTCACATTCAAAATAGCAGTTTTTATGCCTCTGCTTTCGACTATATCGACCACTTCAGAAGTCAAGACACCTGTTTGCCATGTAAAAGCCGAACCTGGTTCAAGGATTATATGCAAATGAGGATAGCGTTCTTTCAAGTCCTTTAATAGTTCTATAAGATGATTCACATCATAGTCTGCTCTTGTCATTAAATGACCACCACCTAAATTCAACCACTTAATTTTTGGAAACCATTTTGCGAATTTCCCCTCTATATGATGCAGTGTACGTTCCAACTCGTACGAGGAAGACTCGCAATGGCAATGACAGTGAAAGCCTTCAATACCGGCAGGTAATTCTTCGGGCAGTAAATCAGCAGTGATTCCGAAACGCGTTCCTGGTGCACATGGATTATAAAGATCTGTTTCTACCTCAGAGTATTCAGGATTTATACGAACCCCGCAAGATATAGGATGTGAACTGTTGGCTACTTCCAAATAGAAACGCTCATATTGACTTATAGAATTAAAGGTTATGTGACTGCTACATCTCATTATTTCCGGAAACTCCTCTTTCGTATAAGCTGGCGAATAAGTATGCGCCAAGCTTCCAAATTCTTCTAAAGCTAAGCGTGCTTCGTATAGCGAGCTAGCAGTAGAGTGGTTAACGTATTCACGAAAAATAGGAAAAGAGCGCCACATAGCGAAGGATTTAAAAGCCAATATTATCTCCACACCAGCCTTTTCAGCCACACCACTTATCAACGTTAAATTCTTACGTAGCAAATCCTCCTCCATGATATAACATGGATTGGGGAATTTATTAAAATCGATCATTATAATTCAACTATTTATTATCAATCATTTATCTATCTATTATATTGGGCTTTGTGGTCAACACTCTAGCTCTTTGCCACAAATATAGCGCAAAAAACAGTATCTGCATAGAGATCAAAGAAACAAAAGAATGATTCTACATACAAAGAAATTAGAAGAGAGTAAAGTTTCTATCGTCTAATTTTATAGAAAGATATCCATATAATAATAGTATATCATCAGCCTTAAACATCCGTTTATTTTGCAAATAATCTTTTATCACCACTACAAATAGAGACAAATTCCAAGATCTACATGAAGCCTAAAAGCCAAATATTTCGTGAGGTCTAAAAGATTTCAAGGCATTGATAACTTTTGTCTTGTTGATTATTAATGCAGAATATCTACGCTGTGATAAGATGTATACAATCATCTCCTCATGGTTATTAGTGCAAATATGTGTTGTTTATTTTCCGCCCATATGTAGGGCTCTGAACTATATTCGCTAGATAGACTATGCTTGGTGAATAAATAAAGCTACAAGAAAATATAATAGTCATTTTCAGTATATCTTATAAACATATAATTACTCGTCGAGGGTACGTTATAGTTAGTCATTCACATTTATTAGAGGTAACATATAATCCAATCATTGTACCAATAAAGCCGCCTGCTTTGCTGGTTGTAAGATGAGTGGCGTCCACATCCTTGGCTAATAGTAGCCATTCTTCATTTGCTATTTTATAGTAAAAACTATAAAGACCTCCCATACCTTTTACTTTAAGAGTTATAGGTAATTTACTTTGTGCGGCAGATAGAACAACAGAAGACACTAATGACTTTCCGCTATCATTGCGGTTAACCACTAAGGCAGGTTGTCCATTAAGTTGCGTTTTGCCGAAAGTAAAATTATACTCATTGTTTTGCAACAAAAGCAAACCAGCTAATTCCTTATCATTTTGTGGATTAAAACTGAGATTAGTTTCAGCTGTAAAGTCAGGATGTTGTTGACGGCAAAAAATAGCCGATAATGTATCTCGTTGATAGACATTTACAGGAAGAGCCTTCATGGCAATACCTTTTCCATCAAGCGAATAGAATTTTTTTGCTGGATTACGCAAATAAACCCATCTTTCATTGAGTTGATTATGGTCAAACAAATCTGTATATTCGAAATTACCATTAAAGTAATTCTCTGATAATTTCACATCCTTCTTATCTACCACAGGAGGAATACATAGGCCAGATTTCAATATTATGGGCCAGCTATCATCCCATGTAACAGGTAGTAGATAGGTATCACGCCCCGTGTTATAGTAATCACCCTCATAGGGACGACAACCCAAAAAGACAGCCCACCAATCACCTTCTGGTGTTTCAATAAGATCTGCATGACCTGTACTCGAAACAACGTATTTACAATCCAGATCTTTTTGAATCAATATCGGATTTTGCGAATAGGATTCCCAAGGACCATAAGGATTATCACTTCGGAAAATAACTTCGCGATGGCCTGCTTGAGTACCCCCTTCGGCACACATCAAGTAATAGTAATCGCCTATATGATAAAGGTGAGGACCTTCTAACCATTCGGGAAACTCTTCGATGTCAGTACCGCCTCTTACCAATTGTATCTGATCTCCCTTCAGGCTATCCCCATCTGCACAAAACTCGTACATATATACAGCCATTTCTCCAGGATAACGCTGTCCGTCAGTTGGTCTAGTGGTATATACCAAATAACCTTTACCATCCGTATCAAAAAGAAATGACGGGTCTAATCCACCACCTCTAAGTTGTATAGGTTCGCTCCAGCCTTGCGTTGGGTCAGTACTTTTCACATAGAAAACGGTTCTTTCTCCCATGTTCATCGTAACCATGTAAAATGTTTGATTTGTTTCATTATAGGCTATAGCTGGCGCAAAGATGCCTTCGGAAATACCATGTTTGTGAAGGCTCAGTTGAGAATCTCTATCGAGTACATGCCCATGCTGTTCCCAGTTCACTAAATCTTTACTTGTAAATAGGGGTACACCTGGAAAGAAGCCAAATGTAGAGGTAACCATATAATATGTATCATCTTTACGGCAAATCGATGGATCTGGATAAAATCCCGATAATATAGGGTTGCGATATTGTCCCTCCTTTTTTATCGCTTCATCAAAACGTCCATCTGTTCCACAATAGCTAAAGTAGCTAAAATGGGCTGTCTGTGCCACCATTGGGGCACAGACAGTCACTACAAAAATACCTACTAAAAAAAGTCTCCAGTTACTCATTTTCTTTTTCATCCTGACAATCTTTACAAGGGAATATGTGTAAGTTTATAAATAATCAATAAACAATCGTTTGAGGCGCTTCTATATTACTATAGTCCATCTCCTCCATGTATTTACCAAACCCTAGAATATACATAGGAACATGTTGGAGCATCGCTTCCACCGAGCCCATGCCTGAAGGTTCGGCATCAGCCCATTTAGTCAGAACTTTAGAATTACTTTTGCCTTTAACAAAAGTTTCAAAAAATCTTTCTTGCTCAGCATTGTTATTAGTCAATGCCTTCATAGCTATTACATGATCTGCTCCTTCTTCTATATACACCCAGTGGGGTACATTCATTTCTTTGAACTGTTGATGCATATACATGGGCCCTACCCATGTGAGATTCCATAGGTTATTTTGCTCTAAGGGTACGATGATATCATTATCACCATGCATAAAAAAGATAGGACATGGCTTCTTCTCCCAAGTCAGTGATTCTCCATTCATTATCACCGCTCCAGCATGAGAAATGACTCCTGCATAATTGAATCCTTCGGGTAAAGCTCTCGTATAATCCAGATTATTACAGATATCATGTTCAATGGTAAGACAAGCCATAGCACCAGCGCTTCCGCCAGATATCATGATGGAAGCAGGATCAATATTAAACTTATCTTTATTATTTAAGAGGAAGTTAGTTGCATCAACCATATCCACATTGGCAAGACGTATTACTTCTTCTACAGTTTTTGCATTATAGGTATTACCTTCTGCCATTCCGAGGCGATAATCCATTGACACCGACACAAAACCCTGCTCTGCCCAAAAACGGTTATATATCTCTTGAGCTACATTTTTACGACTCCCCATTGAAAATCCTCCTCCATGCACATAGATCATCACAGGCCGAGGCTCTTCTTTCACTTTGGATGAATCTATATAGACATCCAAATGCAATGATTCGCCATCTTTTACACTATATACATAGGTTTCACGAGTCACATTTTCTTGAGCCATCATCCAGCTGCAAGTCATTAGTAGCAATGTGAGAAATATAATTTTCTTCATAATTTTTATCCGTTATTTAATAAACAATTTCCTTGGGTACTTCTAGCTGTCCAAAATCTATTTCTTCCAGGTACTTACCGAACCCGAGAATATACATAGGTACATATTGCAACATTGATTCTACAGAAGTCATATCAGCAGGTGTTTCATCGATCCACTCGGTGAACACCATTGATTTACATTTGTCTTTGATGAAGCTATTATAGAATTTTTCCTGCTCTAGATTATTATTTGTCAGTGGTTTCATGGCCATCACATGGTCTGCTCCTTTCTCAAAATAGATCCAATGTGGCACCTCCATGGCTTTAAACTGTCTCTGCAAGTACTTAGGTCCTACCCATGTCGAGCCCATGATTTCGCTTTTCTCGAAAGGTACAGCAATATCTTTATCTCCATGGAAGAAAAGAATTGGACAAGGTTTTTTGGCCCAAATCAGTGTATCATTTTGCATCGATAGTGCCCCCGCATGCGAAATAATACCAGCATAGTTAAATCCTTCGGGAAGTACTTTTGTATAATCTACATCATTACAAATATCATTCTCAAGAGTCAGACAAACGACAGCACCTGCGCTTCCTCCTGATATCATAATCATATTAGGGTCAATGTTCAACTCAGCTGCCTTTTCCAATAGAAATGCGGTGGCAGAAACTGCGTCTTCGTTGGCTATACGAACTATTTGATCCAGTCCTGTTACATTGTACTTATTATCTTCTGTCATAGCTAAGCGATAGTCCATAGCTACTGACACAAAGCCTTGCTCTGCCCAGAAGCGATTGTATATTTCTTGGGCGGCATTTTTGCGACTCCCCATTGAGAATCCTCCTCCATGCACATAAAGCATAACAGGTTGGGGGCTTTGTTGCTGTTTGGCTCGATCTACATATACATCAAGATGCAATGTATCAGCTCCCTTCACACTATATACATAAGTATCACGCGTAATATTGCTTTGAGCCATTGCCCAGCTGCAAGCCAGAAAAATCATTATCGAAAAGATTGTTGCTCTCATATTATTTCTTTAGAACTAATAATTAATTACCAGTTGGGGTTCTGTACTAATCTAGGGTTATTGTTGATGTCACTAGATGGTATTGGGAATAGTTCATTCTTACCTACTCTAAATCCTGGGCCTCCAGTGTTAGATGTCACTACGTTATAAGTTCCATCTTCATTCACAGCATTCAGTGTCACTCTCAATTTACCACATTCAGACAATACTTGAGGTGCATCACCCCAACGCACTAAGTCGATGAATCGATGGCCTTCGCCATAAAGTTCTACACGTCGTTCGGCCTTCACACCATACTCCTCATTATTCATATCAAGTACCGGAGCATTTTCTAATCCTGCACGTTGACGCACTAAGTTTAGAGCTTCTAATCCACTCATAGCACCTGGTGTACCGCCCATAGCAACAGCCTCAGCATAGTTGAGCAATACCTCGGCATAGCGCATATATGCAGTGTTTCTTTTAGTAAAATTATAAGGCATGGCTCCTACTAGATCTTCAGCAAGACACAAGTCCTTCACCTTAATATAACCTTCACATTCTACCATTGGCAGTGTAGCCATACCCATCATCGTAGCAGCAGTAAACTCCAGTAACGTTTCCCCATAGCGCACACTACCCTTACCATCATGACTTGCTATAAAAGAAGCAAAATCACTCGAAGGATGAGCGCCCATACCAAAAGTCATTAGAAGACTACCGTATTTGAAGTACCAGAATGGTACATTGGCCGAGTAGCAGATCAAGTCGAAGCAACCTTCTTGTGCACTTGCTACACTTGCATCATCTTCAAAATTGAATTCCCACATATTTTCAGGACTGAAGTCTGAACGTGAGCTGTTGTAATCACCAAAATTAGCATTCAAGGCATATTTATTGGTACTAATAACCTTACTGTATAGTGTATTAGCTGCTTCACTGTACTTTTTCTGCCATAACTGTGCTTTGCCTAAATAGGCATAGGCAGCCTCTTTAGTTATTCTTCCACCAATACTACTCTGACCATTAACATCCGATTTAGTTGGTAACATCTCAGCCGCCTCTTTTAGTTCTTCCTCAATGAAAGCCCATGATTCTGCGGCTGGTGTGTTTATTTCGCTACCATCCAAGATGTGATCTGCCAATGGAGGATTACCATACAATTGAACAAGCGTCATCATCGTGATAGCGCGAATGGCACGTGCCTCTGCTATTACCTGGGTTTTAACACCTTCAGAAGCAACTTCATTGCTAGGTAAAGATGAAATAATCATATTGCACCAATAATTAGTACGATAAAGATAAGCCCAGATATAGGAATAAGTATTGGCATCTGCCGATTCGTTATACTATAGGCACAGGTATGGCTGGAGTTAGCGTCGGCATGCCCGTCATAGGAGCTACACGCTCCTTGGTACCTGGCGCTGCAGGCACAACTTTTCCTATCGAACGTCTTGGAATACCGGCTATAGTTTTTGCTGATGGACCAGCAGGATTACGCATCGATCCTACACGCGATTTTTATAGCAAGACTTACTATTGCACACACTTCCCAATAGGCATATCTCTATCAAGTACATGGGATACTGAGAGCGTTTATCAGATAGGAAAAGCCATAGGCGAGGAGGTGCGCGACTATGGAGTAGACATACTTTTAGCACCAGGCAATAACCTGATGCGAAATCCCTTATGCGGACGCAATTTTGAATATTATAGTGAAGATCCATTGCTATCAGGATATATAGCTGCAGCCTATATTAATGGGGTGCAAAGCAACGGAGTCGGCACATCCATCAAGCACTTTGCCTTCAACAATCAAGAAACAAAGCGCATGGGTAATGATGCTCGTATGACACAACGCACCGCCCGTGAGCTTTATCTACGACCATTTGAAATAGCTATACACAATAGTGCTCCATGGACGGTGATGAGCTCATATAATAAGATAAATGGTACATTCACAGCAGAAAGCTATGAACTCCTTACTACAATTTTGCGCAATGAATGGGAGTATGAAGGTGCGGTTGTAACAGACTGGTTTGGCGGAAAAGATAGAGTTGCCAATGTCAATGCTGGTAATGACATGATACAACCTGGTCTTCCATCCGATACCGATATCATTATGGCAGCTGTTGAAGATGGACGCATCATGCCACAGACATTGGATGCAAATGTAAAGCGAATCCTACAGTTAATCGTAAAAACACCTCGCTTTAATGGATATGTTTATAATGATGAACCCGATTTATCCACTCATGCCGAAGTGGCACGCAAAGTAGCTGCAGAAGGTACGGTTTTACTGAAAAATGATGATGTATTACCACTATCCCACTCCACTAAGAATGTAGCTGTATATGGTGTAACAAGCTATGATATCATACCTGGAGGTTCTGGGTCGGGAACAGTGAATCGTCCATATACGATTTCATTAATTGAAGGTCTGAGGAATAATGGATATAACGCCGACAAGAAACTGATGGAACAATATAGCGCACATCTGAAACAGTTCAGGAAAGAGCAAGAAGCTGCCAAAACTGACTGGTGGCGTAGCGAAGAACGTGCGAAAGAGCTACTTTTTACAATCCAGCAATTGTCTCTTGATGCAGATAATAATGATGTAGCGATTATTACTATTGGCCGGATATCGGGCGAGGGAGTAGATAGAGACAGTGTAGAATTCTACCTCAATACGAATGAGGTGGAACTTATTAATAATGTCTGCACTGCTTTCCACATGAAAAAAAAGAAAGTCGTAGTGCTACTTAATATTGGCGATGTGATTGAGACAGCATCCTGGAAGAATCTGCCAGATGCCATCCTAGTGCCATGGCATTGTGGGCAAGAAGGAGGAAATAGTATGGCTGATGTATTGAGTGGTCACTCCACTTCATCGGGATGTTTACCTATGACTTTCCCAATAGACGTAGCTGATCACTACTCTTCACAAAACATGGTGATGAATGCGCCTAACATAACACTAGGAGTAGGACAAAAAGATGAGGATCAGGGTATACGAAACATCGACTATACCATCTATGAAGAGGGAATTTATGTGGGATACCGCTATTTTGATACTTTCTCAAAAGAGGTATCCTATCCCTTTGGTTATGGCCTTTCTTATACTACGTTTGAGTACAAGGATGTAGAAATCAATAGAGCGGATGATAAGATTTATATTGATATAACCATAACGAATAGTGGTTTTTTGCCAGGAAAAGAAGTGGTACAAATCTTCACAAAAGCTCCAAAGAGCAAGCTAGACAAACCATCACGCGAACTAAAAGCATTTGCTAAAACCACGGAGCTACAACCCAGTGAACATCAACGCCTACGGTTGACAATAAATGTAATGGATTTAGCTTCGTTTGATCAAAATGAGCAGGCATGGGTTATGGATGGAGGTAGATATCACTTCTATATCTCTTCAGCTACCAAAGGAACACAATTTACTGAAACGCTGAAAATTAAAAAGAGCAAACAAGCTGTAAATGACGTCTTTAAGCAGAGATAAGTATTTATTCTAGGATATAAAATACACTTCCTTTTCATCTTTACCTACAACCACTGTCCAAACCATTCTCATCTTACAGTCCTCCAAATCCCTATAAATGAAAGAACAAGAAACACGAAATAAATAGGGTTATAATGTAGGAGAATTAAAATCCCTATCATTAAGAGATGATCCTTTCTTTGATCACAAATCAGAGAGAGGATTTTCTTATATCTATCAATACAACAATACACTGATTCCAATGAGTCTTTTCGCATTATCGTGCCAAGAACATGTTTTCGTTTTCTGTTTTATGGTCCTACGTTTTTTATAACCGGTCACTAATAATCGTTAGGTCGGCTGGATAAGAAAACCTTTTTTGTAAATGATTGAGATTCATGAAATCACAAAATAGCCCCAAGCAATCAACTATTTATTAGTATTTATTAGTAATATAGTGGATATAATTCAATATATAGTTTAATTAAAATCATTAAGTAAGCTCCATTGACATCTCTATTCTTTCACAGCTTGAAGAGTAAATTCCTGCCAATCCCCCATCACACCATTCTCATTGGTCACGGCAACTCGTATGTTAACCATGCCACTTTTCAGTTTTTTATCGGCATAGAGTGTGGCCGTATACCTATAACCGGCTCCTGGTAATATACGCTCTATCATTACACTTGGCGATATTGAAATAGCTTTCAAGTCCGAAAGGTCTTGCACAACAGGTATTATATTATAAGCAGTTTCATTTCCATCATTGTAAATGTCAAAAACAATCTTGCAACTTTCATTTGGGTTGATTACACGATTTCTATTATCGTCAATAAAGCGTATATTCTCAATATGAAGCTCATCCAAAACATTAGACATAGTGACGTATTGACTTTGATTATATCCATCATCAACATCTTGAGGCTGTCTATTCATTTGCTCCTGTTGCTGCCTTGCTACCGATGAGCTCACTGCGCTACCTATTGCGGCGCCTGCGATAGTACCAACAATCGCCCCTATTGCTGATCCACGCCAACCACCATTCCAGCCACCATTGTTCGAGCCCACGATACCGCCGATTGCACCACCTAGATTACCACCTAACGATGCGCCTGCCATCACAGCACCAGGATTCACACCCATTCCAGTATTGGTTGTACCACAACCTCCTAGCATCAAAGCCGGAAGTAAAAGAAAAATAAATAGTTTTCTCATCTCATTTTACTGGTTAGAATTACATATCAGCCTATAATCTTTAAACGTGCAAACCGCAATAAAAGTTGCTTTACACCGACATTCTCAAATGATATCGAAGCTTTTGCATTATCACCATCACCTTCTACCTTCAGCACTTCACCTCGGCCAAATCGATCGTGAAGCACGGTTTGCCCTACTGCCAGCATCACATTGCTGGTTTGACAAGACCCACTATCAATTTTGTCAATGTTTTTTGGTTTTTCTGTTTTAACTCCACTCTCTCTATTCATCATGGGTTTCATAGTAGGAGCCATACGAGTTGTCATACGTTCCATCTTAGGGTGAACTGTCTTTTCGCTCACACGTTTTCGCATTGCCGATTCGCCAGGCATACGAATAAGTTCCGGATCTATATCCTTTAAAAAGCGACTAGGCACAGCATACTCCATTTTTCCGTAGCGCGAGCGCATCTTGGCGAAAGATAGGAAACAATGCTCTTCTGCACGAGTGATAGCCACATAAAATAACCGCCTCTCCTCCTCCATTGCACGTGGCGAATCACCCGACATTCCACTAGGAAAGAGATTCTCTTCTAGTCCTACGACAAATACATTTTTAAACTCCAAACCTTTTGAAGCATGTATGGTCATTAATGTTATTTTTGATTCATCAGCGCCACCATCATCATCTTGATCTGTAAGCAAAGAGACCTCAGACAGAAAATCTGTCAGGAAAACAGCCTTATTCCCTTCTTCTGTGCGCTGCATATAAAAATCATTCATGCCGCTAACCAATGCCTCGATATTTTCTTTCCTACTAAGGTTCTCAGGTGTACTATCTTGACAAATCTCGTTCATTATACCCGATCTCTTTACAATATCTAACCCCATATCATAAGCATTGGTTCGGGTAGCATCCATCATAAACGACTCCATAAGTTCGCGGAAGGTTTGTAATTTAGCATGTGTACCCTTATTAATATTCAGTCCATAGGTCAATGGTTCGCAAAGCACTTTCCACAAGCTGACACGTTCTTCGGTTGCGATGGAAATGATTTTACCAAGCGTCGTATCACCAATGCCGCGTGCCGGATAATTAATAATACGTTTAAAGGCCTCTTCGTCATTAGGGTTAACCACCAAACGAAAATAGGCGATAACATCCTTTACTTCCTTGCGCTGGTAAAAAGACAAACCACCATATATACGATAGGGATATCCCCTTTTGCGTAAAGCCTCTTCGAAGATACGACTCTGTGCATTGGTACGATATAAAATAGCGAAGTCCGAAAACTCATATCCTCTTTCGCGACGAAGCGAAGCAATCCTGTTCATTATAATCTCACCTTCCTCCAAATCACTATAAGCACCTGCCACAGCGATCATTTCTCCTTCAGTCTTCTCTGAAAACACCACTTTCTTTATTTGGCGACTATTCTTCTCAATCAAACTATTTGCAGCCGAAACAATAGATTGCGTTGATCGGTAGTTCTGTTCCAGTTTAAAAAGTTTGGTATCTGGATATATTTTTGAGAAAGAGAGAATGTTATCTATATCTGCCCCACGAAATGAGTATATGCTTTGCGCATCATCACCCACCACACAAACGCGTTGATTGGTTTTGGTCAGTTGCAATATGATAGCATGTTGAGCATAGTTCGTATCTTGATATTCATCGACTAACACATATTGGAATTGTTGTTGATACAACGCCAATATTTCCGGATGTCGATCGAACAACAAGAAGGTATTAACCAGCAAGTCATCAAAGTCCATTACATCAGACTGTTTACATCTTTCCCAATAGCGTTGGTAAATATTTCGCATCTCAGGTATTTTCAGCACTCCATCCTCTTCGTTGAGACCACGATTTGCAGCATAGGCCTCAGGCAATATCAAATGATTCTTTGCTTTTGAGATACGCCCCTGAATCATACCCGGCTTATATACCTTTTCATCGAGTTTCATTTCTTTCAAAATGGAACGTATCAAGCTTTTGCTGTCCGATGAGTCGTAAATCGTAAAGTTGGAAGTAAAGCCAATATGCGATGCCTGCGTACGAAGTATGCGTGAAAAAACAGAGTGAAAAGTACCCATCCATAACATTTGTGCGGCCTGACTGCCTACTTGTCGGGCAATACGTTCTTTCATTTCGCGCGCCGCTTTATTAGTAAAAGTCAGAGCCAATATATTATAGGGTTTATATCCTTGTTCTAGCAAATAGGCTATTTTATAAGTCAACACACGTGTTTTCCCTGACCCTGCACCTGCAATCACCAGTGAAGGACCGTCACAATAGAGTACAGCATCTCGCTGACTATTATTTAGTTCATCCAGATAGTTTGTTTCCATAATCCTACAAAAATAAAGCATTACATTGACAATCTTAATTCTTTTAGAATTATTTTATACTCTCCATTTTCATGTATCTACTTTCCATTTTCACAACAGCAGCTTCTACTTAGCAGCTTAGCTTTAAATCAAACAAAAAGTGCAAACATTTTATCAAGAGCATTTGTTATTGTGAAGTCTTTAAGCTCTAAATTTAAAGTATAAATTTATATCATTAAAACTGTATAGACTATGACTCATCAAATGCCCAAACTGCCTTATGCTAATGATGCATTGGCACCTGCTATCAGTGAGAAAACGATTGAGTTCCACTATGGCAAACATCTACAGACCTATGTTGACAACCTCAACAAGCTAGTGAAAGATACAGAATATGCTGAGAAGACAGCTGAAGAGATAGTCAGTACTGCACCCGATGGCGGTATTTTTAATAATGCTGGACAGGTTCTCAATCATACGATGTATTTTCTTCAATTCAACCCTAAGCCCGAACTAAAAGAACCTCAAGGCGATCTATCAAATCTCATCAATGAGGCTTGGGTGAGCTTTGATAATTTTAAAGCCGAATTTTCCAACGCAGCAGTTACACTTTTCGGGTCTGGATGGGCTTGGCTCTCTTTGAAACCAGACGGCCAATTAGTAATCACCAAAGAACATAACGGATGCAATCCTCTTCGTTATGGTTGGAAACCTCTACTCTGTTTTGACGTATGGGAACATGCCTATTATCTTGATTTTCAGAACAGACGCGCCGATCATCTTAAAGGATTGTGGGATATTGTTGACTGGAAGATAATTGCAGACCGCATGCTACTCTAAAATGATAGAATGATAATAGTTCAGAAGCGAGGGAATGCCAAATACATTCCCCCGCTTCTTTTATTTCTATCACAATCGACGGCAATCGATACATTTGGTAATTTCTATTGCAAACTCATCCGTAGAGACGATAATATTCACATTTAAACCATTTTTCTTGCAGATAGTATCTACGATAGACAAGCCGAGACCAGTCGAATCTTTTTCTCCCTGCGATCTTTTAAAACGCGCAAACAAGTCACCAGGAGGTATTATATTTCCATATGTATTCACAATCTTCATCGATGTTTTGGTGAAATAGATAGCCAACCACCCATCTTTTATATTATAGCGAATAGCATTGGATAATAAATTTGAAATTAGTATTTCGCCCAACTGAGGGTGTATCATCAAAGTAAATCCTTCCGTATAATACTTCCTCACCTTAATTCCTTTCAATTCAATAAAATCATCATAGGAAGATAAAAACTCATCAACACACATATTTAGTGAAACCTTTTCCACATCTATAAACTGATTATTGTTTATTCGAGCCAACATTAATAAAAAACGATTCACCCTTATCAATCTATCCACTGCCATCTCCAAAGATTTCACTTGCTCAAACTGTTTCTCTGTTATAGATTGATCTTGCTGAAGCATTTCTATTTTAGCCTTTATCACCGAGAGAGGTGTTTGCAGTTCATGCGAAGTGGTCTCCGTCAATCCTTGCAAGGTAGTATAATCTTCATATATCCTTTGCAACATGCGATTGGATACATCAGTCAGCGTTTTAAACTCATCCACATCACATGCATCTATTACAATCTTATTTCGTTTATTCAGGTCGACACTGTTCAGCTGATTTAAGACCTGATAGAAAGGTCTCCATATTCGACGTACAAACCAACGATTCCACCACAATGAAAATAATACATACAAAATAAACAGTGAAATAAGAGAAAGAATGACAGCCGAAATAAGATCCTCTGTATCCATCGATGTCTGCCAAAGCGTGATGCGTACGTTTCCTTGAGGTGTTTTCTGTGAGTAGGTCAATGTGCGATACACGACATTCTCGTCTTTGAATCGGCTATACACAACGGTATCAGCAAAGTGAGGTTCTATCTCTAGCCCTTCGTCTAATTTACAGTGAGTGATGCGGCCCTTATTCAATAAACTATTGCTGGGTAATTTACCCGTTTCATCGATATATAGTTCAAGATTCTCCTTAAATTCCAATAATGTATGGTTGTCCGATTGGTGGACAAAGTACATAATGATATTATAAAAAAGGAAGATTCCTAGGAGTATCACAAGCGCCAATGTCACCAGTGTGTACCTTCTATAGATTTTCACCAATTTCATAATTATCGCAGGCTAAATTTATATCCTACCGCATATACCGTCTCTATATAATCTTCAGATCCAGCCTCCTGAAGCTTTTTCCGCAAATTGCCCATATGTGTATATAGAGCATTATAAGAGTCAGCCTCTATACCCATAAAATCTCCCCACAGATGTTCTATGATGGTTTCTTTGGATAACACCCGCCTCTGATTAGTGATAAGGAAAACCAATAGATCATACTCTTTTCTGGTCAACTCCACCAAAACCTCATTAACATAAACTTTTCTTATATCTGGTTGTATTTTAATCTCATTATAATAGTATTCCAACTGTCCATTGAAATGTTTGCGTCGGATAACCGATCTCAATCTCGCATTCAGCTCCGAAAGACTAAATGGCTTCGATAAATAATCATCTGCGCCCAGATCCAGCCCTTCTATCTTATCATTCAAGGCATCTCGGGCCGATATGACGATTATACCGCTAGTCGATTGGTTCATTTTTAACATCTTGATAATATCAAAGCCGCAACCATCTGGCAAATTCAGATCCAGTATGATACATTCATAATGATATAAGGCTATTTTGTCCAAAGCATCATTGTAACTATGGGCAATCTCACAAATATACTTTTCACAATTCAGATAGTTAGCGATAGATATAGCCAACTCTATTTCATCTTCTATGATCAGAATCTTCATACATCTTAGTTTTGTGACAAAAATACAAATTAAACAGATAGCCTCTTTTTATCTACAAGCTAATAAGCTCTAAAACAAACTTCAGAATTTCTTTAGAATCGATTTCTTTATTTGTAACGCAAAACTATGTTTAACTAATTATTAATTTTATGACTAAGAAAATTCTTTTAAACCTATTGACTGTTACACTAAGCTTATTTGCAGTTAGTTGTGACAATGACCTTAATTTCAGCGATCTAGACAGTAAACAAAGTATCTTACTGAGTAAATATCCCAATGCACAGGATATACAATGGTCTAAATGCACTGAAAACAAATACGATATTGCTAAGTTTACATTAGCACAAACTCGAACTTCCGCAAGTGCGCTCGACACAATATGCATGTGGTTTGGAAACAACAATGCGATACGTCTTGTAAAAGAAGAAATATCTTTTGATAAACTCCCCGCAAGTGTTAAAGCTTCTTTTCTAAGAACTATCTGCCGTCCTGCTTACAGCATTTCAAACGAGGCATTGATTAATAGCTATTATTCGGATCCACAAATCTGGGAAATAGACGATGTATATGTAATCGAGAAAGATGGTGCGATTTCATATCGCATAGAAGTAGAGACCGTATCTTCGATCAAACCCGAAGTAGAGATGGTTCTAATCTACAATAATCAAGGCATACTCTTGAGAGAGTTCGAAGCATTTGATTATGACGATGTGAAACCATTGGAAATACCCAACTATATCCTTCAATGGGTAAGCGATCATTTTCCAAACAGCATCATATTAGATTATGAGTATGATAGAGACGATGATGAAATAGAACACGAACTAGATTTAGCTTACCAAAATATCATTGTTGAAGTAGAACTTTCGGAAGTTAACGGCATCTTGACTGTCGAAGAGATTGAGTATAATTTCCCTAACATCGACACGCTTCCGCTTGCAGTAAGAGATGCGGTAATAGAAGTTATCGGACTGCTCGACTTTTTCACCATTGATGATATATGCGAGATAGAAATGGAAATCACTAAAAACGGTGATGAGAAATATGAAATAGAGCTAAGAAATGGGAATAAAAAATACGAATTCAGCATTATCAGAGATAGTAACGGTAATATCTTGATGAAATAAAAACGATTTCGTATAAATTAAAATTGCCTGCCCAGAGTCCTGAGCAGGCAATTTTTATATTAAGAAATATCCGTTTACTTTTTCTGTAAGATCAACACCAATTCTCCATCTGCATTATATAGCCCTATACCATTATCAACCTTGTCGAATGAAGTTACGCTGTTAAGAGCGTTTAAAATCTTCGTTTCAACATCCATATCAGGACATGACATCATAGTAGTAATTGTATTAGGAAATGAAATAGCCAATGGGTTACCATCTTCAGTCACATAGTTTCCATTCATGATGTTGCATCCTGCATTACCATGAATTCTCGAATCGGTTTCGTCGAACTGAATGAAAGGTTGATTCTCCATACCACTAGAGATTGACTCGCCCATCACCTCAACAATTTCCCATTGTCCGTTCAGGTCACTAATCGTAATATCAACTTTTTTCTTTTCTAAAATCATAATAACTTTTTTATCAGCATCACAAAGAGCAATCTTCTCATCCAACTCCTTCTTAAAATGTTTCACTTTGGCAAGAGCACCCAACACACTTTGCTCTACAGCCATATCAGGACATGCCATACGAGTAGAGTTAATTGGCTCCAACTGGAGATCACCAGGTTGCGCATCTTTATTAAAACTTCCCATCATTCTGTTGCATCCGCTAAAACCATACAGTTGTCCAGTAGCCGTATCAAATACAATATAAGGTATCTCTCTATCACTAGATGTAGCTATTGCACTTCCATCAATCTTTACAATATTCCATTCACCATTCAATGCAGATAGTGGAGTGTCTTCTTTCTTAGATTGACAAGCACAAACCACGAATAATGCCACTAAAGCAGAAACAAAAACTGTTAATTTTCTCATGTTACATGTTTTTTAGTTAAATCGGATGCAAATATAACATTAATCGAGTAGTTTTGTTTAGTAAGGCAATGATAAAAAATAGATAACGCAGAGAGCTTTCTGAAAATATTCACTTATATTTGCTCCACTAAAACAATGCGTAAATGCTTAATTTTTTAATTTAAAAGAAATGGGTAGAGTTCTTATTATTGGTGCAGGCGGTGTAGGCACTGTCGTAGCACACAAAGTGGCACAGAATGCCGATGTTTTCACCGACATTATGATTGCCAGTCGTACAAAATCGAAATGTGACGATATTGTAAAGGCTATCGGAAACCCTAACATTAAAACTGCCAAAGTTGACGCCGACAGTGTAGAAGAACTGGTGGCGCTTTTCAATGATTTCAAACCTGAAATTGTAATTAATGTAGCTTTGCCTTACCAAGATCTTACCATCATGGAAGCGTGTCTACAGACTGGAGTAAACTATCTGGATACCGCCAACTATGAGCCAAAAGATGAAGCTCACTTTGAGTATAGCTGGCAATGGGCTTACAAACAACGCTTCGAAGAGGCTGGTCTTACTGCTATCCTAGGTTGTGGTTTCGATCCAGGTGTAAGTGGCATATTTACTGCCTATGCAGCAAAACATTATTTTGATGAAATCGAATACCTAGATATTGTAGACTGCAATGCAGGCGATCATCACAAAGCATTTGCTACTAATTTCAATCCAGAAATTAATATCCGCGAGATCACTCAAAACGGTCGTTATTTTGAGAATGGCGAATGGGTTACAACAGCTCCTTTGTCAATTCACCAAGACATCACTTATCCTAATATCGGTCCACGCGACTCTTATTTGCTTTTCCATGAAGAGTTGGAGTCGTTGGTGAAAAACTTCCCAACCATCAAACGAGCACGTTTCTGGATGACTTTTGGTCAAGAGTACTTGACTCATCTTCGCGTGATTCAAAATATTGGTATGGCGAGCATTGAACCTATCAATTACAACGGGCAAGAAATCGTGCCCTTGCAGTTCTTGAAAGCCGTATTGCCTAACCCGCAAGATCTAGGCGAAAACTACGAAGGTGAAACCTCAATCGGTTGTCGCATCCGTGGTTTGAAGGATGGTAAAGAACGTACATACTACATCTACAACAACTGTAGCCACGAAGCAGCCTATAAAGAAACAGGTATGCAAGGTGTGAGCTACACCACTGGTGTCCCTGCCATGATTGGCGCTATGATGTTCTTGAAAGGACTTTGGAAGCGTCCAGGTGTATGGAATGTAGAAGAGTTCAATCCAGATCCATTTATGGAACAATTGAATGTACAAGGGTTGCCTTGGCACGAAGAGTTCGACAAGAATCTAGAACTGTAAGATAATATTTAAGTACATTGATAGCTGTAATTGCAATTATACAGCTCGTTAATGACAATGATACAATTACCCGTACACTCGGTGCAATTCAGATTGTTTTGATCTGTATTCTAGGATATTCATTCGGTAAAACCATAAAAAAGAAAACATCATGATAGTAGGCGATAAAGTTCCCGATCTATTGGGCAAAGACGAAAACGGCAACGAGATTCGTCGCAGCGATTATAATGGACAAGGCATTGTGCTTTATTTCTACCCCAAAGATAGCACTCCTGGCTGTACAGCCGAGGCCTGCAACTTCCGCGATCATTTTACTGATCTTCGTGACGCTGGATATCAAGTGATAGGCGTTAGTGTGGATAGCGAGAAATCTCATCTACGTTTTATCGATAAGAATCAGTTGATTTTCCCGTTGATTGCTGATATAGATAGGAAGTTAGTTGAAGAATTTGGTGTATGGGGCGAAAAGACATTAGCAGGTCGCAAATATATGGGTACTTTCCGCACCACATTCATTATTAGTAGCGAAGGAGTAGTGACACATATCTTTACTCCGAAAGAGATTAAAACTAAAGAGCATGCCGTTCAGGTTTTAAACTATCTCGACCCAACAAAACAATACGAATAATCAATCATCAATATTATTAAAACAGATGGCAAAAAAAGACGAATTTAATTTCGATCAAGAAAAAGGAGCTGGAGCCAGCGAAAAGCTAAAAGCTTTGCAGGCTGCCATGGACAAGATAGAGAAAAGCTTTGGTAAAGGTTCAATTATGAAAATGGGCGATCAAGCCATCGACGAGATAGAGGTAATCCCTTCGGGTTCTATCGCACTCAATGCGGCGCTTGGCGTTGGAGGCTATCCTCGTGGCAGAATAATTGAAATCTATGGACCCGAATCTTCTGGTAAAACAACATTGGCTATCCATGCCATTGCTGAGGTGCAAAAACAAGGTGGTATTGCTGCATTTATCGATGCTGAACATGCATTTGATCGCTTTTATGCTGAGAAGCTTGGCGTAGATGTAGACAACCTTTTCATCTCACAGCCTAACAATGGTGAAGAAGCATTGGAGATTGCTGAGCAATTGATTCGCTCTTCAGCAATCGATATTATCGTGATTGACTCTGTAGCTGCACTTACACCCAAGGCAGAAGTTGAAGGTGATATGGGCGACAATAAAGTAGGCTTGCAAGCTCGTTTGATGTCACAGGCATTGCGCAAGTTGACCTCAGCAGTTAGTAAGACTCGCACAACTTGTATCTTCATCAATCAGCTTCGCGAAAAAATCGGTGTAATGTTTGGCAATCCAGAAACAACTACCGGTGGTAATGCATTGAAGTTCTATGCTTCAGTACGCTTGGATATACGCGGTGGTCAGGCCATCAAAGATGGTGAAGATATGATAGGTAAAGCTACGAAGGTGAAGGTAGTGAAAAATAAAGTTGCTCCCCCTTTCCGTCGTGCAGAATTTGATATCATGTTTGGCGAAGGTATCTCGCGTGCAGGTGAAATCATTGATTTAGGTGCTGATTTGGGTGTTATCAAGAAAAGCGGTTCATGGTATAGCTATAACGATACGAAACTAGGCCAAGGACGTGATGCTGCCAAACAATTGGTGATGGATAATCCTGAACTAGCAGAAGAATTGGAAACTCTGATTTTCGAAAAGCTTAGAGAAAAGAAGTAATTCCAGTTCTCAACAAATACTTCAACAAAAGGAGGATAATCATCTGTACAAATGATGATTATCCTCCTTTTTTTTACACATGACAACATGTTCTATTATAAAACTTACTATTCATGGCCATTCACCAGATCAAACAACCTTGTCCAAATGAGTGGGCAACCTTGAATCATAAATGGTTGCGC
>CAMTPC010000059.1 GCA_947074295.1 uncultured Bacteroides sp.
CAGCTTCGGGGCCGATGTCTATGATATAATCGGCCGCACGAATAATCTCTTCATCATGCTCTACTACTACTACAGTATTGCCTAACTCTTGCAACTGTCTTAATACTTTTATGAGTCGGTCGGTGTCTCGGCTATGTAATCCTATACTTGGTTCATCAAGAATATAAAGACTACCCACTAAACTACTACCAAGCGATGTTGCCAAATTGATGCGTTGGCTTTCACCACCGGAAAGAGAGTTGCTAAGACGGTTTAAAGTGAGATATCCCAAACCAACATCGTTAAGAAATCGTAGTCGGCTATTTATCTCAAGGAGTATTCGTTTTGCAATACTTGCATCATGATCGCTCAATTCTAGGTTGTCAAAGAAGTCCTGCAATTGTGTAATGGGAAGATCCACTAACTGTGAAATGGCTTTACCACCAACCTTTACATATCCTGCTTCAGGTTTTAGTCGGGTGCCATTACACTGAGGACATATCGTTTTCCCTCTATAGCGAGCCAACATCACACGATATTGTATCTTGTATAGGTTTTCTTCGATCATTTTGAAGAATGCATTAATTCCTTCAAAATATTTGGTGCCTTCCCAAAGCATACGCTTCTGCTCGTCAGTGAGCTCAAAATAGGGTGTAAATATTGGTAATCCTGCTTTCTCAGCACCGCGCATTACCATATTCTTCCATTCTCCCATTTTCTCACCACGCCAACATACTACGGCCCCATCGTAAATGGATAAAGATCGATTAGGGACAACAAGATGTTCATCAATACCCATCACCTTTCCAAAACCTTCACAAGTAGGACAGGCACCAATAGGAGAATTAAAGGAAAACATCTGATCGCTAGGCTCTTCGAAAACAATACCATCGGCTTCGAATGTAGTACTAAATGTGTGTACCTCGGTGATGCCATCGGTCATATAAAACCGGAGCATGCAAACTCCATGTCCTTCGAACATTGCTGTTTCTGCCGAATCAACAAGACGGCTTATTGCATCTTTCGAATCATCGACAGCCATGCGGTCAATCAAAAGATAAATAGTGTCACCTGGTTTGACTTCATATTCATCGATACGAAGCATCTCTCCATTCACTTCGACTCTACTAAAACCTTGTTTCTGATAGATGCTCAGCTGTTCCGCCATCGTACGTTCTTGACGTGGGATGATGGGGGTAATAACAGTATAGCGAGTACCTTTGGGATATGATAACATGCAGTTAACTATATCTTCAGTTGAATGTTTCTTAACTTCTTCGCCACTTACAGGACTATATGTCTTACCAATCCGTGCATATAATAAACGTAGATATTCATATATTTCAGTCGATGTTCCTACAGTGGAACGGGGATTTCGACTATTCACTTTCTGCTCGATTGCTATGGCTGGCGGTATCCCTTTAATAAAATCGCAATCGGGTTTGTTCATCCTGCCTAAAAATTGGCGAGCATAACTACTAAGACTTTCGACATAACGTCTTTGCCCTTCAGCGTAGAGTGTGTCAAAGGCCAGGGATGATTTACCAGACCCAGATAAGCCTGTAATCACTACAAGTTTATTGCGGGGAATATTTATATCAATATCTTTGAGATTATTGACCTTGGCGCCTTTAATGGATATATGTTGACTTTCTGACATAGACTAATAATTGGTAATTCAGATTTCTTTTAATATACAAAGTTAAACAAATAACTTCTGCAAAAGATATGCCAAGGGGTTATATTGAGTTTAAGAATTGTTATTTATTAAAGTAGTCTATTATAGTTGAAGACATATTACCAAAATTAGACTGGCACGTAATTTATAAAGAGAGTAATTGTAACACTTTCTATCATTATGCTATCTTTGTCGACTTAATTAGCTTTTTATCGAATTATGAAACAGAAATTACAATATGTTTTTCTTCTTATTTTGTTTTTGAGATTCCCAGTATTTGCTCAGTCATCAGAAAATCTACATCCTAAACGTGAGTTTAGAGCGGCATGGATTCAGACTGTTAATGGGCAATTCCAAGGAATGCCATCGCAAAAAATGCAGCAGACTTTATTAAATCAACTCGATGCCTTACAAGCAGCAGGAATAAATGCTATAATCTTTCAGATAAGACCTGAGGCTGATTCATTCTATCAATCAAATATGGAGCCTTGGAGTAGATTTTTGACGGGCACACAGGGGCAAACGCCTAATCCCTATTGGGATCCTCTGCAGTTTATGATTGACGAATGTCATAAACGATGCATGGAACTTCATGCTTGGATCAATCCCTATCGCGCTTTGACTAATGTAAAGAATGGATTAGTTTCTAACCATCTTTATTTCAAACATCCAGAGAGATTTGTACAATATGGCAATCAGATATATTTCAATCCTGCCTATAAAGAGAATCGGGATTATATATGCAAGGTTGTGGCTGATGTGGTGGCTCGTTATGATGTAGATGGTATTCATATGGATGATTATTTTTATCCTTATCCTGTAGGTGGACTAGATTATCCTGACGATGTGGCTTTTTATGCTCAAGCACGAGGTTTTAATAATAGGGGCGACTGGCGTCGTGATAATGTCAATCAGCTCATCAAGCAATTGTATGCTACAGTTCATGATACTAAACATTGGGTGAAGTTTGGGATCAGTCCATTTGGTATTTATCGGAATCAGAAAAGTGACCCAAATGGTAGTGAGACAAATGGATTGCAAAATTATGATGATTTATACGCTGATGTATTGCTTTGGATGCGCGAAGGATGGGTAGATTATATATTGCCACAGATTTATTGGCATGTTGGACATCCGCGAGCGGATTATGAAACATTGATCAGATGGTGGGCTAATAATACTGGTGATTGCCAACTTTATATAGGAGAATCCGTGATGAATACGGTGGAAAACAAAGATCCTGAATATCCAAATCAGAATCAGTTGCCCCGTAAGATGACATTACAGAGGTCATTGTCGAACGTGCAGGGTAGTTGCCAATGGCCAGCAAGTGCGGTTGTTGAGAATGCAGGTGGCTATACCGATATGTTGAAGCAGCAGTATCATAAATATCCAGCTTTAATTCCAGCTATGAGACATCTTGATCATCACGCACCCAAAAAGGTGCGTAAAGTAAAATCTATTTGGACATCTGATGGGTATATTCTATTCTGGAACGCTCCAAAAGGTACAAAGGAAATGGACAAGGCTGTTCAATATGTTATTTACCGCTTTGAAAATAAAAAGGAAATAGATTTAAATGATGCGACTAAAATTGTGGCTGTAACTCGTGAAAACAATTATAAATTGCCATATGTAGCTGGAAAACAAAGATATTATTATGTTATAACAGCACTGGATCGTTTGCACAATGAATCAAAACCTGAGACGAAAATGATAAAACTTTAAAGGATGAAGCTGGGCTATCATTACCAATATAATAATAGTCCAGCTATGCCGCAGCAAAATATCATCAGTATAGGATTGATTTTATACTTTCTGGTTCCTATAAATGCAACTAAGAAGATTACTACACTAACAATGAATGAATATATATCATCTTTGGGTGAATTAAAATTCTCTACATTCATTAAGATTAAAGCTGCTGAAGCTAATAATCCTACTACTGCAGGTCGCAAACCTTTAAAAACCGCCTCTACCATAGGATGTTTTTGATAGGCTAAGAAAAATTTGCTTATCAATAGCATTAAAATGAATGAAGGTAGAACGACAGCAAAAGAAGCTATGACGGATCCCCATACACTTCCTGTCGCAGTGTAGCCCACATAGGTTGCCGCATTTATGCCGATAGGTCCCGGTGTCATTTGGCTGATAGCTACAATATCCGTGAACTCTTGAGATGAAATCCACTCATATCGCATTACGACCTCTCCTTGTATCATAGATAGCATTGCATAACCGCCTCCAAATCCAAATAAACCAATCTTGAAAAACGTATAAAATAATTGTGCGAATATCATAGCTGAATAATTAATCTTGATGATTTGTCCTTTTGTTGTTTCTTTTTTCTTGCCATTTACCCCATATAAATCCTCCTAATCCTGCACAGACAATTATCCAGATAGGTGAGAATCCTAATAACCAAATTAGAAGAGCTGATACAATTGGTATCCATATCGTATACCTATTGATTTTTGCTGATTTGGCCATCGTAAAAGTAGGTGCGGCAATTAATGCTACTACAGCTGGGCGTATACCTCTAAAGATATTTTCAACATAGGGGTTGTTTTTGTAGTTGCTAAAAAACAAAGCTATGGCGAGAATAATCAGAAACGACGGTAAGATAGTTCCAAGAGCGGTTAATATAGCACCTTTAACTCCCTTTAATTTGTATCCAATAAAAATCGAAATATTAACTGCAAATATACCTGGGGCTGATTGTGATATAGCCATCAGATCCATGAATTCATCTTGTGTAATCCATTTACGTTTCGTTACTATTTCATTCTCGATGAGCGGTACCATAGCATATCCTCCACCGATAGTAAAGGCACCAATCTTAAAGAAGATGCCAAATGATTCGAAATATATATTCATATTTTATTCTTCGTCTTCGTCACCAGCCTTAGCATATTTGCTGGGACTTACTTTAAAATGCTTCTTAAACACTTCTCTGAAGTATTTTGCATCATTATAACCAGTCATATCTGCTACTTCAATAACAGAATATTTGCCAGTTTTTAATAACTCAGCAGCCCTATTTAAGCGGATAGCGCGAATATAATCTGCAGGTGCCTGATTGGTCAATGCCTTGATTTTATTATAAAAACTAGTTCTACTCATATTGAGCAGATTGCATAATGAATCCACATTAAACTCCTGATTATCTAGATTGTCTTCAACCTTCTTTTTCACGGTTGTGATGAAATTCCAATCTATGTCTGACGAGTAGTTAATGTTGTCCTCCTCATCCTTGCCTATCTCAAGATTTGCAAATTTCTTCTTCAGCAAAGCACGATTTACCAAAATATTAAGTATCGTGGCTTTTAGGATCGCGATATTGAAAGGTTTGGATATATATTCATCAGCACCGGTATTCAGACCGCTAAGTATGCTTTTTTCATCACTTAGTGCAGTTAACAATATTATTGGAATGTGTGAAGTTTCAATATCTTTCTTTATAATTCTGCATAATTCATCTCCTCGCATTTCGGGCATCATTATATCTGATATGATAAGATCTGGATTATAAGCCTTGATTGTATTCAAGGCATCTTTGCCATTTTGTGCGGTTTGTATGGTGTATTGAGATGAGAGAGTTTGCTTCAGGTATTGGCGCAAATCATCATTATCTTCAACAATTAAAATGCGCTGTTTATCTGTGTTCAGAGTCTGTTGGACTGAGTTATAGGATGGAGCACTCATATCTTCATAAGGTTCTTGCGCGTCCAAGAAACCACCTTTGCTATTAGTTGCTTTATGTGCATTGCGTAGCTGTTTGCTGTCCTTAGGGAAAGTTACTGTAACTGTTGATCCATGATGCTCCTTGCTTTTAAAGCTGATTTTACCATTATGCTGCTTTACGAGTTTCCATACGAGCATTAGCCCAATACCGCTTCCTACTACTTTGGAGTTGATCGCATTGCTTCCCCTAAAATGAATCTTGAATAGATTTTTAACTTCTGAAGATGGTACGCCAATCCCTGTATCTTTTACTGCAACAGACCAATCATTTTGATTTTCTATTACTTCAATAATCACTGAACCATTCTCTGGTGTATATTTCAGTGCATTAGAAATGATGTTCTTTAAGATTGAATCCATCTTTTCTTTATCAAACCATGCATTCAAATGCTTGAAGTTGGTTGTGATGTTGAAGTTTATATGTTTTACTTGGGCATAGGATTGGAATGTAGAATAAATATCAGTCAGATAAGCGTGTAGCTCATGTTCAGAAATATATAATTCCGATGAATACACATCCGCCCGTTCAAAGTTGATCAGATTTGTCGTCATACGAAGTAAAGCATTCACATTGCGTATTGCAATATTCATATTGGTTGCGCCGTTTTGTGATAATACCTCTTGGTCTCGTATTTCTTCTAATGGTGCCTTAATTAATGAAAGAGGGGTACGAATATCATGAGCTGAATTGATGAAGAATTGTATCTTTTCATCGGATTCAATTCTTTTCCTCCTTGAAATGATGAATCGAATGATAGCTATTGCTATTAATAATACTATTATGCTATAAATAATAATTGCCCATGCAGATAACCACATAGGTTTTTTTACTATTATATCAATACTACGTTCTTCAAGTACATTTTCTTTATTTTCGTTTGAAATGCATCTTACTCTTAAGGTGTATTTTCCTGCGGGGATACTAGTATATCTTATCAGATCTCCGCGCGATGGTTGAGTCCATTTATCTATAAGCCCTTCTAGTTTCCAAGAGTAAAGTACGTCAGATTGATAGTCATAATTGATTGAAGAGATCTTTAAAGAAAATATATTTTGATTATTTGCAAGTACGATGGTTTCTGTATCATTAATATTCTTTGTAAGTGGTGAATTGGTGTCACCAGGATACATGATTTCATAATTAATGCGGAAATCATTAAATACCAATTTGTTTTTATAAGGCGGGTTTTTCGACTTATTAGGTAGGAATTTTATAGCTCCATTATTGCTTCCTAGTATAAAACTACGACTTTGCTTAAGATAGGCACCTGACAAGGCGTTGAAGTTTGAATTGAATAAACCTTGATCTTTTGTCCAATTCTTGAATTCTTCATCTTTTAGGTATAAACGCGAAATTCCATTTTCAGTTGAAATAATAATCGACTCTTCGTCATCATTAATATCTTCATGGGCAAGAAGCATGTAGATATTATTTGAGATCAAAGAGCTATTATTCATATGGTAATGCTTGAATATATGACTATTCAAATCATAATATAATAATCCAGAATTACTTGTTCCTATAAATAGACCATCTTTTTTGTCCTGATAAAGAGTATAAACTAAAGTCGACCCCATTGGTAGATGGACTTTAGTGACTGAGTCATCAATTTTATTTAAGATATATAGACCGCTTCTTGTACCGACCCAAAGCTCATGTTTATTTTTCTCAATAATGCATGTTGTACTCTTTATGTTATATAGCTTTACCTCCTTGCCATCTGTGCTTATCTTTTTAAAGTTCAGGAAGCCACCGATCCAAACATCTCCTTCTGAATCTTTGAAAATACATCGTATATATTTATCTGGTTTAATCGTATCATTATATAATTGATCAAACGTTAAGACCTTGGTAGTTAGATTTTTTTTATTTATACTATAAATATCCGAATTATATCCACCTGCCCATATTATACCAGGTTCAACTTCGCAAAGCGTCAAGAATATATGGTTGTAAATAGACTTGTTACTATCATCAGCGTCGAAAAACGTATGCCATCTTTTATTTTTTGTGTCATATGCGCTAATACCATTGCCGGTAGCAAACCATATATCTCCTTCTGAATCTTCAAAGATGCCATTAACCTGGTCATTAATGAGTGATTGACTGTTTCCTATCGAATGTTTAAAGAGCTTGTAGCTTCGGTAACGATTACTTACTACTGTAATTCCCACTGGAAAAACAGACATCCAAATTCTGTCATTTTCATCAATGAATATATCGTTTATGGCATTACCATTCATCTTGTTGTGCTCATTGTAATCGGCTATGATGTAGGGTTTTAGGTTGAAATCCTCTGTGTCAAGTTTGAATACACCTTCGCCGTCAGTAGCTATCAATAATTCATTATTCTTAAAATGGCGTATAGCATTGATCGAAATCCCATCTAAGCGGTGGTTTTGTTTTTCATTTTCATAAGTATCGGTATTATATACAAATAGCCCTTTTCGGCTAGTGGCTACAAAAAGTTTGCGTGTAGGTAAATCAAAATATAAATCACGGACCGCAACGCTGTTTTCATCCATGTTGCTATGGATCAAAGATATTAGCGAATCCCCTTTCACTTGTGCATAGTGCACACCATTTTCAGTTCCAATAATATAGTGATCTTTTTCAGCTGGAATGATTTTCGTGATGCTAGAAGAAATATTGGTACTCAGCGTTTCGATTTTTCTTGAATCTATACTCCAGAGAAAAATCTTGTTGCTACACAGCCAAATTTTATTATCATTATCAATGAAGCTATAGCTGATATCAGGCTGTGGTTGGCCTTCCTTGATGGGGAATCGATAGACTAAGCGAAAGTTATCACGATCATCGTCATATTCAAATATTGTTCCGATTTTGTTTATTTCCCATATATTCCCATCATTATCATTGCAAAGCCAGTTCACATTGAACATGGATGTGATAGTTTCAAATCCATCTTGGAGTTTATAGTTCTTGAATTCACTTCCATTGTATCTATCTACACCATTGCGGGTTAGAAACCACATATAGCCATTTTTGTCTTTTCTGATATTATATACCCGTCTATTGCTTAAGCCATCTTCAGGGCCTATATATTTGTATATTTGTGCGGAGCAAACATATGGTAGGAGAAGAAGTATGAATAATAGCTTTCTCATAGCTCTCTTGGTATTAACATTAATCTTAAAAGAAGAAAATATTTGCAATACAAAAATATATAATAATTTCTATTTGTGCTCATATTTTAAGGGTAATTAATTCGGGATATAAAAATATATCACCATTAATCGCTCAATGTGAAAAATAGGACACCTATAATCTAATATTTAAGCCATTTGTTAGAGTTTAGTGCTTTGAATCATAAAAAAAGGTCGGTTCCATAATGTGAACCGACCTTTTTTTATGTCAAATATCTGTTTAAGTTAAAACTATATCTGCTTTTTAATCCATTCACGAGCATTTACAAATGCTTCGATCCATGGAGTAATTTGATCGCTATTAACACGCTCTGATGGATAACAGCCATTCTGCCACGGGAAAATAGCACGTTCTAAGTGAGGCATCATAGCCAAATGACGGCCATCATTGCTAGCAAGTGCAGCAACAGAATAGCTTGAACCATTAGGGTTCCCAGGATAGTTGTCATATGAATATTTTGCAACTACATTATAACGGTCTTCTTCGTAGGGCAATGAGAACTTTCCTTCACCGTGAGCTACCCAGATACCTAGTTTACTACCACTCAAGGAACCAAACATCACACTTTGATTTGTTGGGATAGTCACACCCACAAATGTAGATTCAAATTTGTGCGAATTGTTGTGTAACATCTTGCCTCTAACAGGGTGTTCAGGATTAATGAGGTTGAGTTCCATCATCAACTGGCAACCATTACAGATACCCAAAGATAGCGTGTCAGGACGTGCATAGAATTTATCCAAAGCTTCTTTCGCTTTCGGATTGAACAAGAAGCCACCGGCCCATCCTTTGGCAGAGCCGAGTACGTCTGAGTTAGAGAAACCGCCGCAGAACACGATCATATTGACATCTTCCAATGTTTCGCGTCCATGAATCAGGTCGGTCATGGTTACGTCTTTCACATCAAAACCTGCCAAGTATAGAGCGTATGCCATTTCGCGTTCTCCATTCGTTCCTTTTTCACGAATGATAGCAGCACGAACTCCACTCATTCCATCACGATCAGGAGTGATGCCGAACTGTGATAGCTTACCTGTAAATTCAGGCATTAAAGCGAACTCAACTGGTTGCATTCTATAGTTTTCGAAACGCTCTTTGGCGCAACCGTTATGTGATTGCTTGCGATCCAATAGATATGAAGAAGCATACCACATGTCACGCATGTAATCGACGCCAAATTGATAATCGATGCCATCCTTGGAAACCATAATGTGACGTTCTTCAGTTGGAGTACCTAGTTTCACGAAACCGATACCTGCATCTTCCAGAATCTTTTTCACCTCTGCTTTATCTTTATCAGCTACTTGAATCACAATACCTGGATTTTCAGCGAACAAGATTTTTATAAGATCCTTCTCGTTTATTTTATCGAGGCTGATCTCCATACCGCCTTCCACGTTGGCAAAACACATTTCCAACAGTGCGGTAATCAAACCACCTGCAGAAATGTCATGACCCGCAAGAATCAAGCCCTTGTGAATCAGTTCTTGCACTGCTAGGAATGCATCACGGAAGTATTCAGCGTTTTGTACACAAGGCACTTCATCACCCACTTTGCCCAGTGACTGAGCAAATGCTGATCCACCAAGTTTCAATGCATCAAAGCTAAAATCAACATGATAAATAGATGATTTAGGGTTGTTGGCCAATACTGGAGAAACTACCTTTTTTACATCAGCTACTTCTGCGCCAGCCGATACGATAACTGTTCCCGGAGAAATCACTTTGCTTCCATCGGGATATTTTTGAGTCATCGAAAGCGAATCCTTACCCGTAGGCACATTAATCTGTAGCGAACAGCAGAAATCGCTCAACGCTTTAACTGCAGCATATAGACGTGCATCTTCACCCTCTTGCGAACGGCAAGGCCACATCCAGTTAGCCGACAATGAGATCGTGTCCATACCATCAGTCAATGGTGCCCAGATCAAGTTCGTCAATGCTTCGCTCACGGCAAGGATCGAACCAGCTACTGGATCAGCCAAAGCGGCTTGAGGCGCATGGCCGATAGAGGTTGCTATACCTTTATCTCCACGGAAGTCAAGTGCCACTACACCACAGTCACTCAATGGCAATTGCAGTTCGCCTTGGCATTGTTGGCGAGCTATCTTACCTGTTACAGAGCGGTCTACCTTATTAGTCAGCCAGTCTTTACAAGCCACTGCTTCAAGCTGTAGTACGTTAGTCAGATATTCATGTAGTTTAGACACTTCGTATTGAGGCATCTCATAATGGCGCTCCACGGTTTTGTCTATCATATATGTCTTTGGTGACGAGCCAAACATTTGCTCTACAGCTAAGTCGAAAGGACGAACACCATCCGCTTGTTTGAATGAGAAGCGTTTATCACCAGTTGTTTCGCCTACTACATACATTGGAGCGCGTTCGCGTTCAGCAATCTTACGTACATGTTCGATAGCCTCTTCTTTAATAAGAAGACCCATGCGCTCTTGCGATTCGTTGGCTATGATTTCTTTTGCTGATAGGGTAGCATCACCGATAGGCAGCTTATCCATCTCAATCACACCACCACACTCTTCTACCAACTCCGACAGACAGTTCACATGACCGGCCGAACCGTGATCGTGAATAGATACTACAGGGTTGTTTTCTTCTTCGCAAAGTGCACGAACTACGTTATAAGCACGTTTTTGCATTTCAGCATTAGCGCGTTGTACAGCGTTCAGCTCGATACCACTGCTATAGCGTCCTGTGTCTACCGATGATACAGAGCCACCACCAAGGCCGATACGATAGTTATCACCACCGATAACTACAACTTTGTTGCCCGCTTCTGGTGAACCTTTCAAGCAGTCGCGCTGAGCACCATAACCCACACCACCAGCAAGCATGATTACTTTGTCGTAGCCATACATCTCACCATTTTCTTTGTGCTCGAAAGTCAATACAGAACCACAGATCAGCGGTTGGCCAAATTTGTTTCCGAAATCACTTGCACCGTTTGATGCCTTGATCAAGATTTGCTCAGGTGTCTGATATAGCCATTGACGTACAGGGAATAAGTCTTCCCATGGGCGATCTTCGTCGGTGCGTGGGTATGAAGTCATATATACAGCTGTACCTGCGATAGGCCATGAACCCTTACCACCACCCATACGGTCGCGGATTTCACCACCTGTACCAGTCGAAGCACCATTAAAAGGCTCTACAGTAGTTGGGAAGTTATGAGTTTCTGCTTTCAACGAAATCACACTCTTTATCTCCTTCACTTGAAAGAAATCTGGTTTAGAATGATCAGCCGGTGCGAACTGTTCAATGACAGGTCCTGCAGCAAAAGCTACATTATCTTTGTATGCAGAGATTATTTTATTAGGATTCTCTTGCGTTGTCTTTTTGATCATCTGGAATAGAGATGATTCTTGTTCAACACCATCAATAACGAAAGTACCACCAAAGATTTTGTGACGACAGTGCTCTGAATTGATTTGTGCGAAACCGAAAACTTCTGAATCTGTCAACTTGCGGCCTAAATCTTTTTCAACCATTTTCAGATAGTCCATCTCTTCCTTAGAAAGAGCCAAACCTTCTTGTTCATTATAAGCCTCCAAGTCTTCAACATGCTGTATCGGAGTTGGTTGGCGATTGGTCGTAAACACCTGCTGATCCAGTCCGTGATACATACGTTGTAACATGGGGTCAAATTCCGCACTTTCATTCTCTACCGGAAAATACTCTTCGATGCGAGCTACAGTCGAAAAGCCCATGTTTTGGGCTATTTCTACAGCGTTAGTACTCCAAGGAGTAATCATTTCGCGTCTAGGGCCCACAAAGTAGCCTTTCAAGTTTTCTTCGTTTTCGGGAGTTGCTTCTCCAAAGAGCCAGCAAAGCTTCTCATTGTCATGGGGTTGGAGTGCCTGACTGCTCTCTACTGCAATCACGCTTTGGGAGGGAGTTCTGAAAAAAAGAATCATATTATTTATTTCTATAATGATGTTGCTTGGGATTAAGGAAATCTCTTCGAGATAGAGACCTCTCTCTTTTTCGGCGCAAAGATAGCTATTTTCATCGGTGCATCTACCACATTGACAACAAAAAAAGACAGTCGTATTTAAGAACAGCAATCCTTTCGAACCCTTGAACCATTCTTTCTGTTATTACTTTATTTATCTTGTCACTATCGTTAATAACACTCTATAGAGATGTTGGCGATAACGAGTAGCTCGAAAAAACGTTAATAAGCTGAACCATTCTCGTAAAAAAGTACGATATTTGCGGCATGAATCAAATCGGATCGATATTTGATATAGTCATGAAAGGCATACTCATAGGTGTTGTAGTGTCGGCACCATTGGGCCCTGTAGGGGTTTTATGCATACAGCGCACCTTAAATAAAGGCCGTTGGTATGGCTTTGTTACAGGTGTAGGTGCTTGTGTTAGTGATATCGCTTACGCACTTATCACAGGCTATGGTATGAGTTTTATTTTTGAATATATCAATAAAAATATTTTCTATCTTCAGCTTTTTGGCAGTATCATGCTGTTTATTTTCGGTATATATACATTTCGTAGCAATCCTGTAAGTTCTATACGCCCTCCTTCGACGAAGAAAGGTAGCTATGTGCACAATTTCTTCACTGCCTTTCTGGTCACGCTTTCCAATCCACTCATCATATTTTTATTCATCGCATTGTTTGCGCGGTTTGCTTTTATGCAACCTGGCGTATTGCTCATTGAAACAGTTACAGGTTATCTGTCTATTGCATTGGGAGCATTGCTGTGGTGGTTCTTGTTGAGTTTTGGAATCAGTATTTTAAAAAAGAAATTCAATGTACGTGGCATTTGGATTATGAACCGTATTATCGGTGGTATCGTGATGCTTGTATCACTCATTGGTTTGATATATACTTTTGTTGGAGAATCTCTTTACTAAACCTTATTAAAAAGACGGAGGTCAATCATGAAAATAGCGCAACATTTACGAGAGAAGAATATAGCTGAATATCTCATTTATATGTGGCAAACCGAAGATCTTATTCGTGCCAATGGTTGTGATTTGGATAAAGTAGACGCACAGATCGTATCACAATTTCCACCTGAAGAGCAAGATGTTTTACGTCAATGGTATAGCGACCTTATCGAGATGATGCGCCATGATGGAGTTGTGGAGAAGGGGCATCTTCAAATAAATAGAAATACACTTATTCAACTCACTGATCTGCATCGTGCGTTGTTAGGTTCTGCTAAATTCCCTTTCTATCATGCTGCCTATTATAAGGCTTTACCTTTTATTGTGGAGCTCCGACAAAAAGGAGGGAATATAGATGAACCCGAATTAGAAACCTGTTTCGAGGCATTATATGGTGTATTTCTATTGAGGTTACAAAAGAAGACGCTCAGTGATGAAACAGCTAAAGCTATTGATGCCATCAGTGCATTATTGTCTATGCTAGCCAACTATTACGATAAAGATAAAAAAGGCGAACTTAAAATAGAAGATTAAGAAATGAATATATTAGTGACCGGTGCCAACGGGCAATTGGGTAATGAATTGCGAACTCTTTCTAAATGTCATATAGGCCATCAGTATATCTTTACGGATATAGCAGAACTTGATATCTGCAACGAAATAGCTGTCAATCAATTTATATCCTCACATCAGGTCGATCTTATTATCAATTGTGCTGCTTATACAGCTGTAGATATGGCTGAGGACAATCACAATCTTTGCGATCTTCTGAACCACTTGGCTGCTGGTTATTTGGCACGTGTGGCACAGACCCATGGTGCGGCGATTATTCAAGTATCTACAGATTATGTATTTGATGGTTACTCATGTCATCCTTATGTGGAAACAGATGGTACATCGCCTGCATCAGTATATGGTGCTACTAAATTGGCAGGCGAGAAAGCTGTTCTTTCTCAATGTGACCGTGCGGCAGTAATCCGCACTTCTTGGTTGTATTCTACACATGGAAATAACTTTGTAAAAACCATGCTACGTCTAGGACGTGAGCGCGATGCCTTGGGTATTGTGTTCGATCAAATAGGTACACCCACTTATGCTGCTGATTTAGCCGAAGCAATATTCGCTTTTATTGAGAAAGGCATTGTTCCGGGTATTTATCACTACAGCAATGAAGGGGTTTGCTCCTGGTACGATTTTACGAAAGCGATTCATCGTATTGCGCAAATTACCGATTGTAAGGTTAGCCCGATACATTCATCCGATTACCCCACGAAAGCGGCACGTCCTCCTTTCTCGGTGTTGGATAAGACTAAAATTAAACAGACTTACCAACTAACCATACCTCATTGGGAAGAAAGTTTGGAACGTTGCATCTCACTTTTAAATAATAATTAAACACCGATTAAACACTGATTAATCATCAGCGTAATTCATTTATATGGCAAATCAAAACGAAATAAGTAGAAGGCGCACATTCGCCATTATCGCGCATCCTGATGCCGGTAAAACATCGCTCACCGAAAAACTTCTGTTGTTTGGTGGTCAGATTCAGGTAGCTGGCGCGGTGAAGAGTAACAAGATCAAGAAAACCGCTACATCAGACTGGATGGAGATCGAGAAACAACGTGGTATCTCGGTGACTACATCTGTAATGGAGTTTGATTATAAAGACTATAAGATTAATATTCTCGATACGCCTGGTCACCAGGATTTCGCCGAAGATACCTATCGCACCTTGACAGCTGTTGACAGCGTAATCATTGTGGTAGACGGTGCGAAGGGGGTTGAAACCCAGACACGCAAGTTGATGGAGGTATGTCGTATGCGTAATACACCCGTTATTATCTTTGTCAATAAAATGGACCGCGAGGGTAAGGATCCATTCGACTTGCTCGACGAGCTGGAAGAAGAGTTAATGATTAAAGTTCGTCCTCTGACATGGCCTATCGAACAAGGCGCTCGCTTTAAGGGTGTATACAACATCTACGAAAAGAAGCTAGACCTTTTCCAGCCTTCTAAGCAAGTAGTGACAGAGAAGATTGAAGTAGATGTTAACTCAGAAGAGTTGGACGAGCAAATCGGCTCAACCTTAGCTGATAAACTTCGTGGTGACCTTGAATTGATTGAAGGTGTATATCCTGAGCTCGATTTGAATGAATATCTTGAAGGTCATACAGCTCCCGTATTCTTCGGTTCTGCACTGAACAACTTTGGTGTGCAAGAGCTGCTCAACTGTTTTGTAGAGATTGCGCCCAGTCCACGGCCTATCGAAGCCGTGGAGCGCGAAGTAGAGCCCGAGGAACCCAAGTTTACAGGCTTCATCTTTAAAATCACGGCCAATATCGACCCCAACCACCGTTCTTGTGTGGCTTTCTGTAAGATCTGTTCGGGTAAGTTCACGCGTAATGCACCTTACTACCATGTGCGTCATGGCAAGTCAGTGCGTTTCTCGTCACCTACTCAGTTTATGGCGCAACGCAAGACCACTATCGATGAGGCCTATGCAGGGGATATCATTGGTCTCCCTGATAATGGTACATTCAAAATTGGCGATACCCTCACCGAGGGCGAATTGCTTCATTTCAAAGGTTTGCCTAGCTTCTCTCCAGAGATGTTTAAATACATAGAGAATGCTGATCCTATGAAACAGAAACAGTTGGCCAAAGGTATTGACCAGTTGATGGACGAAGGTGTGGCACAGTTGTTTGTCAACCAGTTCAATGGGCGTAAAATCATTGGCACAGTAGGACAACTACAGTTTGAAGTTATTCAGTATCGTTTGCTCAACGAGTATAACGCTTCGTGTCGTTGGGAGCCTGTAAGTCTTTATAAGGCATGTTGGATTGAGAGTGATGACGCTGCCGAGCTTGAAGCTTTCAAGAAACGCAAATATCAATATATGGCCAAAGACCGTGAAGGTCGTGATGTGTTCTTAGCTGATTCGGGCTATGTACTGCAGATGGCTCAAATTGACTTCAAAAACATTCGCTTCCATTTCAGTAGCGAATTCTAAAGTATATAGAAACGGAAATATCCTATAAAAATGGGGAAGGAAAAGATTTTACTTTTTCTTTCCCATTTTATATTTATATAGATTCATTTGTTAACTAAATCGCCTCTATTTAGCATTTTTTATTCTTTTAAACCTTCATTCTCTTTTATTTTATTACTATTTTTCGGGCGTTTTTAAAAAATAAACAAATTTACTAATACTAAACAATATGGAAAATTTCGGCGAAGCACTACTTCTTATGGTGGTCGGCATGGCTACAGTTATAGTCATCCTGCTGCTCATTATTTTTCTGGGAAAACTACTCATCTTGCTGATTAATAAATATGTACCTGCCGAGGAAATTGCACCTAAACCGCAACAGCAACAAGGCCCGGCGCCCATTCCAAGTCATATTATGGCGGCCATCACTTCGGCTGTAAGCGTCGTGACGCAAGGTAAAGGCAAGATTACTAAAGTCGAAAAACTATAAATGAAATACTAACCGCTTTGAAAAACGAAATAAACATGAAAAAAGAGATCAAATTCAGTCTGGTGTTTAGAGATATGTGGCAAAGTGCCGGAAAATATGTTCCGCGCGTCGATCAGCTTCTCAAGGCAGCACCTGCTATCATAGAAATGGGATGTTTTGCACGCGTTGAAACCAATGGTGGTGGCTTCGAGCAAGTCAACTTGCTTTTCGGTGAGAATCCCAACCGTGCCGTTCGTGATTGGACTAAACCCTTTAATGACGCAGGTATCCAGACACATATGCTCGACCGTGCGCTCAATGGACTTCGAATGAGTCCTGTGCCAGCCGATGTACGCAAGTTATTCTATAAAGTGAAGAAAGCACAAGGCACTGACATTACACGTACTTTCTGCGGTCTGAATGACATTCGCAATATAGCCCCATCCATAGTATATGCAAAAGAAGCAGGCATGATATCTCAGGCTGCACTCAGTATCACGCATTCGCCCATCCACACGGTAGAGTATTATACCAATATGGCGTTGGAATTGATCAACCTTGGGGCGGACGAGATTTGCATTAAAGATATGGCAGGTATTGGTCGCCCCGTTTCTTTGGGCAAGATCGTGGGCAATATCAAAGCAGCTCATCCCGATGTGATCGTACAATATCATAGTCATGCTGGTCCAGGCCTCAATATGGCTAGTATTCTAGAAGTCTGTGAGGCTGGTTGCGACTATATTGACGTAGGTATGGAACCTCTTTCATGGGGTACTGGTCATGCCGATCTCATCAGTGTACAAGCCATGCTGAAAGACGCTGGTTTTCAAGTACCCGAAATCAACATGGAAGCCTATATGCGTTTGCGTGCATTGATTCAAGAATTCATGGACGATTTTCTCGGTTTATATATCAGTCCTAAAAACCGTTTGATGAACTCACTCCTCATCGGTCCTGGACTTCCGGGTGGTATGATGGGAAGTCTTATGGCTGATCTTGATGCTAATCTCGAATCAATTAATAAATATAAGGCAAAACATAATCTGCCTTTTATGACACAAGATCAGTTGCTTATCAAACTGTTTGATGAAGTAGCCTATGTGTGGCCACGTGTCGGCTATCCTCCATTGGTAACTCCATTTAGCCAATACGTTAAGAATCTGGCCATGATGAATGTTATTGCCATGGAAAAAGGCAAAGAACGTTGGGGTATGATTGCCGATGATATTTGGGATATGATTTTGGGTAAAGCAGGGCAGCTTCCAGGAACGCTTGCACCCGAAATCATTGAAAAAGCTGAACGCGAAGGGCGTAAATTCTTTGTCGGTGATCCTCAAGACAATTATCCGGATGACTTGGATAAATATCGCAAGTTGATGAAAGAGAATAAATGGGATGTAGGACAAGATGATGAAGAGCTCTTCGAATATGCCATGCACCCCGCACAATATGTGGCTTATAAGAGCGGTAAGGCAAAAGAAGACTTCTTGGCGGATGTAGAGAAGAAGAAAAAAGAAAAAGATAAAGATCCATTGGAAGATGCTAAACCCAAAACGCTGACAGTACAAGTGGATGGTCAAGCCTATAAGGTAACAGTGGCTTATGGTGAAATTGATCTACCATCTTCTCCTACTGCTGCACCTTTAGTAGATGGAGTAGGTAAGGATGTAGTCTCTCCACTCGAAGGTAAGTTCTTCTTAACTAAGAATGCTCAGGAGCATGCGTTGCAAGTAGGTGATAAGGTCAAAGAAGGAGATGTGCTTTGCTATGTCGAAGCTATGAAGACCTATAATGCCATCCGTGCTGAGTTTGGCGGTACAGTGACAGCCGTTTGCTATAATAGTGGTGATGCTGTTTCTGAAGATGATGTATTAATGAAAATTGGATAAGCACGATGAACGATATATTCGAAAAACTCTACGAAATGACTGCTCTCAGCAACATCTTTGCCGAGCCGCAGTTTCTCATCATGTATGTCATTGGTTTTGTGTTGCTCTATCTTGGTATCAAGAAACAATACGAACCATTGCTCTTGGTTCCCATCGCTTTTGGTGTGTTGCTAGCCAACTTCCCAGGTGGTGGAATGGGCGTGGTACAAGCTGATGAAAATGGTATGATCTTGATCAATGGTGTTGCTCAGAATATTTGGGAAATGCCTTTGCACGACATTGCTCATGAACTAGGTATCATGAATTTTATCTATTATGCGCTAATCAAGACTGGATTCCTACCTCCTATCATCTTTATGGGAGTAGGGGCGTTAACTGATTTCGGACCTATGTTGCGTAACCTGCGTCTTTCATTCTTTGGCGCAGCTGCGCAGATCGGTATATTTTCCGTACTGTTAGTGGCTATTCTTATCGGCTTTTCGCCCAAAGATGCAGGTTCGCTCAGTATCATCGGTGGTGCCGATGGTCCTACGGCAATCTTTACTACAATCAAATTAGCTCCTCATTTGTTGGGTCCTGTAGCGATTGCAGCCTATTCATATATGGCTCTTGTACCAGTTATCGTGCCTTTGGTAGTGCGTATGCTATGCAGCAAGAAAGAATTAAGTATCAATATGAAGGCTGAGGAGAAGAAATTCCCTTCTTCTGTAGAGATTAAAAATCTACGCGTGCTCAAAATCATTTTCCCTATCGTAGTGACGGTGATTGTGGCTATATTCGTGCCTACATCTGTACCTTTGATCGGTATGTTGATGTTCGGTAATCTAGTAAAGGAGATTGGTGCCAATACCTTCCGCTTGTTTGACGCTGCTTCAAATGGCATTATGAACGCCGCTACTATTTTCTTAGGACTCTCGGTAGGTGCTACTATGACTGCCGAAGCTTTCTTGGATTGGACCACGATTGGTATTATAGTTGGTGGTTTCATCGCATTCGCCTTGAGTATTGCTGGCGGCATCTTCTTCGTTAAACTCTTCAATGTGTTTTGCAAGAAGAAGATTAACCCACTTATCGGAGCCACAGGTCTTAGCGCTGTGCCTATGGCAAGCCGCGTAGCCAACGAGATTGCGTTGAAGTATGATCCTAAAAATCATGTTCTGCAATACTGCATGGCAAGTAATATATCAGGAGTTATCGGTTCGGCTGTTGCTGCTGGTGTATTGATTTCTTTCTTGTCATAACCTATCAAGATATACAGTTATCTGTCTTGTTTTAAAGACGCTATTTTTCTTTCATCCGGCGAAGATTCTTTATGGAAACTTCGCCGGTTTTTTGTTGATTTATAATCTTCTTATTATAATGGACAGGAAAGGACACACTAATTATTAATGCATATAGCTATATATTATGGTGCCAAGTGCTTGACAAAACATTGCCAAGAGCTAGGCAAAGTGTCGCCAAAGGCTTGGCATTATGTCTATGAAGAAATGGATTAAAAATAAATATGAATGATTGATATATTTCATAGAATTGGAATTGCTAACTTTGGCTGGACAGTAAGTTAAGATAAAAACTTAACTTTGTAA
>CAMTPC010000060.1 GCA_947074295.1 uncultured Bacteroides sp.
GCCATATAACAAAGCGTGCCACCGCTGCTTTGAGCTTTTGGGGCACTGCGTCGCAATGTGCTTCGTATCTTTGTACTAATACCGAAATCGGATATAAGATATACTCCCTCGTCATTACAAAGGATATTATCAGGTTTGATATCTTGATGGATGATAGGAGGTTCTTTGGAATGAAGATATTTCAGACCGGCTGCCACATCATGCAAAAGACGCCAAAGCTCATCTTCACTGATGTTTCCGATTTGTCGTGTGCATGAGCCTTTAGAACAGAAAGGAAGAACCAGATAGGGCATTCGCTCCACTTCATCGAAATGGGTTGCCCGCAATAGGTTAGAATGATTAAGATTATATGTTAGAGCGAATTCACTCATGAAAAGCTTTACGCCATGTTCGTCTAGCCCGGTGCCAGGTGCATAAATCTTTAATGCCACTTCTAAGTTGGTTTTTACATCTTGAGCTAACCATACTTCAGCAAAACCGCCACGACCAATAAGTCGCAATAATTTGTATCGATTGGCGAATATATCATCTGTTTTGAACATGCTTTTAATATCTATTATTAAAACTACTATTAACCCTATCGTTTTAAAAAGTAGAGTATGACATTTGATTTTTCTCAAGTGCCATACCCTACCGATCATTAAAAAAAACTATCATGTCCGATGTACTGTTTCGATATGTATTATCAAAATCTATCCAAAATTTCATCTCTCCACAGTCATCTTAATCTACACCATCTATAAATGGCGCAATAAATCCTGCTACTTGTTTGTTTTTGTTCCACTCATCTTTTCAAAGTATGTGCGTGATGCTTCGTTCTTGCTTTCCCCCTGAGTCAATATTCATCATCGCATTATATCTCATCAAATAATCTATGCTATTTGATTCGGTTGTATTGATATGTGTTGATATCAAGGATTTACTCTAAAATCCTATTTAAAATCTATTTGCCGTATCATGATTTACAAATTGATAGAGCTTTTTTTTACTATTTACAAATTTATAAATAATACTTGTTAATAAGAAATAATATATGATATATTTTTGAATAATAATTAGAATTGTATACTGTGAGTTTACAATGTGAATAAAGTTGAGATATTTTCATATAACAGTTGGCGTTTTAAAACAAAATAAGAGTATCAATTCGTGTTATACGATTGATACTCTTACTCTTTTTATTGTTAAATCTTAAACTATCTATTATTTTTGGCTACAAACATCCAAATGCCGACGATAGCTACTATTATTCCAAAAATAATGGCAATGATAGGTGCATTAAAATTATCATTGTTTTCGATCAATGTTTCTTCAATTTGAATGCGGTTGCGCGCGATTATTCCCCATATACATGTTCCAGCACCAGCTATCAACAATATCCAGCCCAGAATCTTTTTAGATGACATCATAATTGTACAGTATTTATAGTTTTAAAAATCCGATATGGTTTTAACTATAAAACCATGCAAAAGAGGAAAAGTTTATAAATCGCTTGCTAACATCAAATTTATTGCTGCAAACTGCTATAAATCATATCTGGGGAATAGAGCTATTTATATCCAGTGCCATTGCATACATTGCATCTAGTGATCGTGTGAACAATGCCTGCTTGCAGCCATTGCTGGCAATTGTTGCATCTGGTTTCTTTGCCGCTGTCATACCCATAGGTTGGCACAGTCTTTAAGACGCATTTTCTACCTGTGCCATTGCAGATATTGCATATACTCTTCGTGGTGCTATATGAAGACGAGGGACTCTGATAACTATTATATGTACCAGGCATCCCATTGATATTTACAAACCTCACGTTAGCAACAATGATCCAGCCATTGGCTTTATCGAGAAAAGCATTACCATACTGATCGTTGGTGAATACACTTGCAGCAATTCCATCATCAATATAGTCTAGGGCATAGGCAAAAGAGACTGATATGCCACCTTGGGCTACAAAGAGAGAATTGTTATTAACAACGACATAGGCTACTCTGCCATATTCATCGACAAACTGTCCGATATAATTGGGGTGAATAGACCTGGGTTGATCGACTTCGGTTGCATCTTCTCTGTGATTTATATCTACGGAGAAAGAATAAAGGATTTCATAATCACACGATAACTCATTGTCACTAATGGCAATTTTTGAGGTGACTGCTGGCAATAAGAATAGCAGCATAGCTGTAAACTGGCTAATAAAGTTTTTCATAATAGCATAAGTTTAAGTATAGCTGGTCAGTTATAAATGAGAATATTTTGTTTGTATAATCTTCCTATTTAATACAATGCTTTAGGCAGCTGTTTTGTTTAATTGTCCTATTATCAATGTATTTGGCCCTTTATATAAATAGTGCGTCCATTGGTTATCCCATAAATAGCGATCTGCTCATTTTCTATGGCAAAAAGTAAAGCTTCGTCCATCTCATCATACTCAAAAACTCTACATAATTGTGGCAAATTTAAGAAATATCATCCAAACCGCTTTCCCTACCTATTATTAAAACAAAAAGAGAAAAACTAATGGCGGATATTTTGTGGAATGAGAAGGAAGGGGTTTTGCATCCGCCTTGAACAAGCGGATGATTAAGGTTGTTCATCTCGCCGACAAAGGCTATTCGCATGAGGTCATTTATTGGCTTAACCAACAAGAGCTTACCAGATTAATATATGAGCGTTGCATGCCATTGAAAAAGACAATGGCTTGCAGGGATGTTTTAATTTCCTGCAAGCCATTTATATGTTATATTTATATGACTATCTTTTATCAGAAAGCGAAATGGATAGGCGAAGCCGGACCAATAGGAAGATCGAGCAAAATCCATGCGAAGAACATGACCATCCAACCGATGAAGAATACAATAGAATATGGGAGCATCAAGGAGATGACTGTACCTATACCCGCTTTCTTGTCGTAGAGTTGAATGAAAGCAACAATCAATGCGAAATAGGACATCATGGGCGAGATAATGTTAGTCACGGAGTCGCCAATGCGATAGGCCAACTGAGTGATCTCGGGTGAATAGCCCAACATCATGAACATGGGAATGAACACGGGTGCCATGATGGCCCATTTTGCTGACGCCGAACCCATGACTAGGTTGATGAAAGCAGCCAACAATACGAACGAAAGCATCAATGGGAAGGTGCCGAGGTCGAGCGTCTGCAGGATAGTGGCGCCTTTCACTGCTACCAATAATCCGATATTGGACCATTTGAAATAGGCTACGAACTGAGCCGCGAAAAACACCAATACGATGTATGAGCCCATAGTCTCCATAGACTTACTCATACCCTTTATCACATCATTATCACTCTTGATGGTTTTTGCACCAAGGCCATAAGCGATACCAGGTAAAGCAAAAAATAAGAAGATAAATGTTACAACGCCTTTCATAAGTGGCGAGGTCAAAAACTCACCATTTACGGGATTGAGCAGGAATCCGTTTTTGGGTAATACGCCTGCCAGTATGATACCAACTAAAACGAGTGTGGTGATGGTGGCATAGAGCATACCGCGTTTTTCGTCTTTGGTCAATGGAGTTAGGGGTATAGCTTCGACATCTTTTCCATGATATACACCTAGACGTGGAACGATGATTTTCTCGGTGACCCAAGTGCCTAGACCTGCAATCAAGAAAGTAGAGGCAAACATATAGTAGAAGTTACATGCCGGATTGACAATATAGCCAGGATCGATGATTTGTGCTGCCTCTTGCGAAAGTCCAGCCAAAAGTGGATCGATGGTTCCCAAAAGCAGGTTGGCACTATAACCACCCGATACACCAGCAAAAGCTGCTGCCAAACCAGCTAACGGATTGCGTCCGGCAGCCAAGAAGATGACGGCAGCCAAAGGTACCAATAATACATAGCCTACTTCGGAAGCTGTGTTTGATAAAATACCCGCGAATACCACTACAAAGGTAAGCATCCTTGGAGGGGCAGCCATGACTATGCGACGCAAAATAGTGGAAATGAGTCCTGTGCGCTCGGCGATACCTACACCTAACATGGCTACAAGCACTGTGCCGAGGGGTACAAAACCTGTAAAATTAGTCACGGTCTGTGTCAGAATGAGATGTAGACCTTCCTTTGATAGAAGATTGACTACATGGATGGATTCCCCAGTGGCAGGGTTGATTACTTCGGGATCAAATAAAGAGACGATCCAGGAAAGAAGGATTACAGACAGTGCGAATAGTGCAAAAAGCGTCGCGGGATTTGGTAGTGCATTTCCTACTTTTTCAACATAATAAAGGAATTTGTTGATCAGTGATTTTTTTTGTGTCATACGTCGTTTCAGGCGTTTTGGTAAATGTGTACATCCTATTAATGAGGATGATGTCCAGTCAAGATAAAACTATTAATTTGCCTACAAATCTACTAAAAATAGGTGGATTTGTAAAGGTCATTAATAAATATAAAGACAATTTGGCAAAAGAATCTCGATTCTATTTCAGAATTTTACATATGCCGCAGACAGTTGTTTGCTTGCCGATTCGGAATACTTTTACACGAATAAAAGGGCGATATGTTAAAAGCAAACGGTTTATTTTATCTATTGATTGCATTTATTTATAAATATAAGTATATAAACCGGAATTTTATTATACTTTTGCTTTCTATACTAAGGTAATTGTATTTATTATTAGCAACTTATAGGAAGTCAAAACAAAAAGATAGAGTTGAATTATTCACACTCTATAGCAGAGAATGTGCTTATGAAACATGACTCAGACCACAACAATACGGATATACAGATCAGAAATCTGAATGTGAGTATCGACAATAATCATATTCTAAAAGATATAAATGTAGATATCCCCGATAATAAAATCACTTGTATCATAGGTCCTTCGGGATGTGGTAAATCAACATTGCTAAAATCCATCAATCGCCTGATTGATGATGTAGACAAAGCCGTAGTGACAGGCGAAATCTATCTTGAGGGAGAAAATATCTATGCCCGAAATGCCGAAATCACACATATCCGCAAGAAAATGGGACTGCTGTCACAACGTCCTACTCCGCTGCCTATGTCTATCTATGACAATGTGGCCTATGGCTGTCGCATACACGGGCTGCACAACAAGCAACAATTAAAGAAAATAGTAGAAGAGAATCTCCGAAATGCCAACCTGTGGGATGAGGTGAGAGATCGTCTGAATAGTCCGGCTTCAAGCCTATCGGTAGGACAACAGCAGCGCATGTGCCTGGCGCGTGGATTGGCCGTAGAGCCAAGCTTCATACTGGGTGACGAATCGACTTCGGCCCTTGACCCCATATCGAGCCGCAATATCGAAGATCTTTTTGTAAAATTGAAAGAGAGGTATGGCATTGTGCTAGTGACTCACACGCTGCGCCAAGCCTTGCGTATAGCTGATTATGTGGTTTTCATCTACCTGGGGGAAATCATAGAATGTGGAACCGCTAAACAAGTGTTTAAGAATCCGCAGCACGACTTGACGAAACAGTACCTCTCGGGGGCATTTAGCTAATGTCCCAGTGGAAAGCTATATTTTTATTATAAACTAACTATTAAAAAGGATAATCATGGCAAAGTATTATTTTCTATCGCTGACTCTACTACTATTGGTTGGATGTTCGGGAGGACGACAAAAGAATAGAGTGATTGAAGGTGAATCGGGACAAGAATTGGTGGGCACCATTCAACTGTCTGGGGCATTTGCACTTTATCCCATGGCTGTAAAATGGGCAGAAGAGTTCAAGAAGCTTCATCCTGGAGTACAGATAGATATATCGGGAGGAGGAGCAGGAAAAGGAATGACGGATGCTTTGGCAGGTGTAGTAGATATAGGGATGGTATCGCGCGATATCTATCCCGAAGAAATCAATAACGGAGCTTTTCCGATAGCAACAGTAAAGGATGCGGTGGTACCAACTATCAATGTGGAAAATCCAGAGATGGAGGTGATTCGTACCGTAGGCTTGTCAAAAGAGCAGGCCCGCAAGTTATGGGATAAACAATACTCAACCTGGGGCGAATTGCTGGGGACATCAGCAACAACGCCTATCCGTGTATTCACACGCTCGGACGCTTGTGGTGCAGCCGAAACTTTTGCGGCGTGGTTTGACGAGAAGCAAGAAGACCTGAAGGCTACAGCCGTATTCGGCGATCCGGGTGTGGCGGCTGCTGTGCAAAAAGAGAAGTTGGGCATTGGCTACAATAATATTGCCTATGTGTATGACCAAAATACGAAACAACCATATCCGGGGATGACTGTCATGCCGATTGATGTGAATGGAGATGGCACCATAACGCCTGATGAGTATTTTTATGACACTTCGACCGAACTGATTGGAGCTATCAAAGATGGTCGTTTCCCATCGCCACCTGCACGTGATTTATATTTAGTAACTAAAGGCAAACCAGAGGATCCAGTAGTGATCAGCTTCCTTGAATATGTATTGACTGACGGACAAAAATATGCCGAAGAAACAGGCTATATCGGTCTACCCGCTGAACAGCTGAGTAGCGAAATAGCTAAATTCAAACCGGAATAAGAATTATTAAACAACTGAAAGACGTGGGCATGTCTCTACTGAAACGAAGGATTTTAAAAGACAAGACAGTGAGGTGGTCGATGCGAATATTGACCATACTGTCTTTGTTCTTTTTATTTGCGATGGCCACTGGGCTGATCTATAAGTCGGTACCCATACTTAAGGAATATCCGCTATGGAATCTATTGTCGGGTGTGGAGTGGAGTCCTTTCCGTGGTGAATTCGGTTTCAAATCGTTCATACTTTCATCCATCTATGTGACAGCACTAGCTATTGTCATCGCTTTGCCCATATCGCTGCTCACAGCTTTGTATCTCACTGAGCGTTCGCGACCTATAATGCGCAAAATCGTCTTCCCGGTACTCGACATCTTAGCCGGTGTGCCCTCTGTGGTCTATGGCCTTTGGGGTACACTCATCATAGTTCCTTGGATAGCTGACAGATTTGGTCCACGCTTCGTAGAATATACCAGCGGCTATACGTTGTTGGCAGGAGGTATCGTGCTCAGTGTGATGATAATACCACTTTTAGTGAGTCTTTTCATCGAACTATTTTCTACTGTACCCCAGGAGCTGAAAGATGCTTCTACATCGCTAGGTGCCACCCGCTGGCAAACTATGCGCTACATTATTCTGCGCAAGACAGCTCCCGGGATAATTGCCGCTATCATTCTGGCTGTATCAAAGGCTTTTGGCGAAACACTGGCCGTCTTGATGGTGTGTGGCAACATGGTGGGTATACCGCAATCATTATTTGACAGTGCTTACCCTCTACCCGCTCTCATCGCCAATAACTATGGGGAAATGCTATCTTTGCCCATTTACGAATCGGCTTTGATGTTCGCCGCATTGTTGCTATTTGTCATCATCCTGGTATTTAATGCACTGTCTCGCATCGTGCTTCATCGGGTCGAAAAAAAGTTTAAGCTATGAAATGGAAGTTTATTGAGGAGAAGATATTCAATGTGCTTATGTTCTTGTCTACGATGCTAGTGTTCGTATTCTTCGGCAGTATCATCTGGACCATAGCGCGGACGGGGTTCCCTACTCTTAGTTGGGAAATGATCACATCACTACCAGGTGGAGGCTTTTATCTAGGCAAGGAAGGAGGTATATTAAACGCTATAATGGGCTCGTTGATGATTGTAGGCGCTTCTACTATTTTGGGACTTGTAATCAGCATACCCATCGTGTTTTATATCAATATATATTTAAAAAAAGGGTCGCGATTGGTTTATTATACCCGACTCTCATTTGATGTCTTATTTGGTATACCCTCTATCGTTTATGGAGCTTTTGCCTTCACTTTCATGATATTTCTTGGACTCAAGGCCTCATTATTGGGTGGTATCATTGTTATCACTATGCTTATTGTACCTATATTTGTGCGCTCAATGGATGAAGTGGCACGATCTGTGCCCTATGAGATGCTCGAGGCCAGCTATTCGCTAGGCGCCACACGTTTGGAAGCTTGTCGTGTAGTTTTAAAGCAGATAGCACCAGGGGTAGCTACTGCTACTTTGCTTTCAGTAGGTCGCGCAATAGGTGATGCAGCTGCAGTATTGTTCACTGCAGGTTTCACAGACAATATACCGACCTCGCTGGATCAGCCTGCTGCAACACTGCCTCTTGCGGTCTTCTTCCAGCTGAGTAGCCCCATCCCAGAAGTGCGCGAGCGAGCCTATGCGGCTGCACTTTTACTGACTATCATCGTTTTGGTGCTAAGTATTACAGGGAGAATCATTACGGGCTACTTCTCCAAAAACAAGATTAAATAACTAAAACCCTAGAATGAGCGACATTCAAACACAGATTACTGATTGGCTTAACGAATTTGGCGGAGAAGGCCCTGAAACAATCCTCTCCTACTTCTTTGAAAAATATGGAAACCGTGCTGCCCTTGCTACCGGACTAGGTGCCGAAGGACAAGTGCTAACTGATATGGCAGCTCGGCTGAACATGCCTTTTAGGATTTTCACCATCGATACAGGGCGTCTATACCCTGAGACCTATAAACTGATGGATCGTACCAATCGCAGATACAACATATGCATCGAAGTCTATTTCCCAAACCACCTCTCCGTCGAAAATTATGTGAAGAACAATGGCATTAATGGCTTCTACAACAGTGTAGAACAACGTAAGGCCTGCTGCAAAGCCAGAAAGACAGAAAGCCTACAGCGCATACTATCGACACTTGATGTATGGATTTGCGGTTTGCGTAGCGAGCAATCTATGACACGCAGTGACATGAAACTCATCGAATGGGATGCAGCACATGGACTGATTAAGATCAACCCACTGATTCACTGGACCGAGAAGCAAGTATGGGAATATATACGCGTCAATAGTGTTCCTTATAATCCGCTGCATGACAAAGGTTTTCCAAGTATAGGATGTCAACCATGCACCCGCGCCATAAAAGAAGGTGACGATATCCGTTCGGGGCGTTGGTGGTGGGAAAGTCCTGAACACAAAGAATGTGGACTACACCGTAAATAAACAAATAGGCACATACAAAGCGATTATCGTATGTGCCTATTTGACTATAAATCAGCAATGAGTCTTATCGCAAGCGATCTGCGGCTTGAACCATGGCTTCGTCCTTCCCGATAGCACGAACGGCTAAATAGTTAAGAATCAAGGCCACTAGAGGCAAACATAATGCCCAATGTAAACGGAAGATAATGGCATCATTGCGCAAAACTAGATAAAATGCAAGGAAAGCAAGATAATACCCGATGCACATCAATGATGAGAAGATGCCAAAACGAAGCTGCAACATGCGCTTCTTGAACAAAACTACTGCTCCAGCAGCTGCAATAATAGCAATAATCAGGATTACAAACAAACCCCAGGTTGATTGGTATTCACCAATAAGCATAACACCTAGATTGTTGAAAACATGCTCACTGCCATTCGGCTCAATCATATAGCCCAAAGGCAAACAAAGTGCGATGATAAGTGCTGTGATAGAAAGCAAAAGATATACGGTCTGAATTCGTTGTATCATATATAATAGATTAATTAGTCCAATTACAAATAAGAATAGCCAAGCAATAGAATATTTTCGCTACCGCTTGACTATAAATCAGTTTATCTCGAAATTAAGAAACACAGCTATTACTGAAGTTTGTCCTTTTCTTTAGCTGGATTTCTGTAATAGATCTTTCCTTCAATATACTCTTGAGTAGCAATCAAAGTTGGTTTAGGTAATTTCTCGTAATAACGAGAGATCTCAATCTGCTCTCTGTTTTCAAATACTTCCTCCAGATTATCATTGTATGAAGCAAATTCGGCCAATTTTTTAGAAAGGTCGTTTTTGATTTCAACACTAATCTGATTTGCACGCTTTGAAATAATCGCTACAGTCTCATAGATATTACCTGTATCTGCGCACAATTCCATCATGTCACGTGTTACCGTATTCGATGGAGCATTCGATTTTTTGTAATCCATAAATTTATATTTTATTCTTTAATCACTTTATTTGATGCCTCAAATATCTTCGTGGCTTCTTTAATAAACTTGCTATCGGGAAATTCATTCTTAAAAGCATAATACTCATCTACTGTGTCACGGAAACGTTCCATCTTACGAGTTTCCACACTATTAACAGCCATCTCATATTTAGCTCTTAAAATAAGAATCGAAAGATCTTCGCGTAAGTGCGTATAAGGATAATCCTTCAATGCATTCTGGGCGGTAATCACACACGATTCATAATTATTTCCAAGGTAGTTACCCAAATCATAGTAAAGCTTAGCCGAATAGAAGTCTTTCTTTACCAATTTGTCTTGCAACTCGAAAATCATATCTTGCGATTCTTTCGTTTTAGTACTTCTAGGATGGTATTCCATGAATCTTTGCAACTGTTGAATAGCAGCATATGTACCGGTTTGGTCCAAACGTGGTTCTGGCGAATCTTCAAACAAGGCTTTGCCAGCGTGGAAACTAGCCAACTCGGTATACATCCCGCGAGGGTATGTATTACAATATGTAATAAAAGTCTGAGCTGCGGTCGAATAGTCTTGTTGGTTATAATAGCTCATTCCCAACATGTAAAGTGACTCTTCTGCCTTATCAGTTCCCTTCATAATGGTTATCAGCTCGTTTAGCAAGGTAGCCGAACGCCCATATTGTCCCTTAGCATAGTAGTTTTTCGCCGCTTCGTATTTGTAGTCATAATCCGTACTTTTCAGAAGCTTATTGTACTCCCCACACGAGGAAAGCGAAGCTCCGAAAATAAGCGCAAGTATAATGTTTTTCTTCATTCCCTTAAAAATAATGGGCAAAGTTAAATATTAAGACTATACAAACCAATGAATCTTGCCTTTTTTTAATTTAAAAAAACGAATCACAGTCTTTTAATCGTTAAACCGGCTTTATTTGTCTACCAATGTTTTTTTTGCCACTCTAAAATACTAGTTATGTGCGACATATACATAGATTGTCCACTCCATAGAAAAAATATCCCGCAATTGTTTGCTCATATTAAATATATCATATACTTTTGCACCGCAAATCAGCATTGTGATGCACTCTTAGCTCAGTTGGTAGAGCAACTGACTCTTAATCAGTGGGTCCAGAGTTCGAATCTCTGAGGGTGTACATCAAGAAGCGCTAATTACTTTATAAATAAGTAGTTAGCGCTTTTTCTTTTTAGTACGTGTCACAGTTTAAGAAAAATAAAAATGCGCAGATAATCACTCTTGATATCTACGCATTTTTATTTAATGTTGCTGGATAATTATTATACCAGTTTCACAAACACCTCACCATCCACTTCTTCAGTAGAGATTTTGTCTTCTCTTAAAAGCCAGCCCAAACCCAAGAAAAGATCTTTATCTGCTTTTAGTTTAGCCGCTTTTTTGATTTGTTTGGCAGTAAGACCATCTGTACCATCAATAACGATCCAGATTTTACCAGCCATTTCACCTGCTTTAGATTTTAACATTACACCAGATTTTAGTTAGACATTAATATAGTAGCTCTCTCCTCAGAATAAGGAAAAGCATGTTTATCAATGGCAAATATAATAATTTATCATGTTATACAACATGTCAAACGCTAAATTATTTTGCATTTACAGGTATAAATGTAGGTTTTTGCCTTAAATCAGTTAATTTTAGACAGAAATTCAGTCGTTTTCAAGGATTTAACGAGTAAAATCCGCCTTTTCTGATCGCCTATTTCTTGCTTAAGTAGGCTGCCCAAATTTCTGCTGCTGATTCTACCATTTTCGCACAAGGTCTTTTGGCGTAATAGGCTTCTGTGCGCTCATCGGGCATTGCAGGTGTTGGTGTCTTCGGTTTTAGACCAAGCAGTTCTCCACAATTAATGGAGCCATTTTGACGGCGGAACTCCTCGGCCAATTCTTGCACCAGTTTGTAATTGGCCGCTTTTCCTTCTCTATCACTACCATCTATTGCACCCGTCTCAAGACCAGCCAATAAAAATAGCCCACAGGCCGCTCCACAGGTTTCGCGCATGCGCCCTATTCCACCACCAAATGATGCTGCCATACGAAATGCCTGCTCGGGTGTAAAATCATATAAATCGGCAAAAGCCGCCACAACAGCTTGCGAACAGTTATATCCCTGCTTAAAATAGGCCGATGCGGCTTCTACTCTTTCACTCAATTGTTTCTCTTTCATATTATAATGATTTATCTTTGTCGCAAATATAACCAATATTATCTCTCCTTGCTTATGACTACCACCTTCGATATTCGTCTGCGTCACTACCCACGTGGTTTCCACCTGGTTACTCGTGATATTATCTCGCAACTTCCCGAATTACCCGAAAATGGGCTGCTCGTTTTATTCATCAAACATACCTCAGCAGCATTGACTATTAACGAAAACGCTGACCCAGATGTCCGCTACGATTTTAGACAGTTTTTCGACAAGGTGGTGCCTGATGCTGCGCCCTATTTTACGCATACAATGGAAGGACCCGATGATATGAGTGCGCATCTAAAGGCTTCACTTTTAGGAGCATCTATCACGATCCCCATCAAAAATCACCGTCTCAATCTAGGCACTTGGCAAGGCGTATATCTTTGTGAATTCCGTGATGGTGGCGACAGCCGTAACATCAGCGTCACGATCCTTGGATAGCAGTAATCAATAACCATATATTTAATGCGGTTACTATACCTGCGATAGTATAGAGGATGATTGTGGTGAAGCGTTTGTTCACATACTGTCCCATCACTTTGCGTGATGAGGTGAGTCCAACTTGCAAAAACACAGTGAAGGGAAGCTGAATACTGAGAACCATTTGCGATATAATCAGTCCCCGAAATGGATCACCAATAAAGAAGATCAACAACAACGCCACTAATAAAGAGATCAATACACCTACTTGCGAATGGCTATCCTTGATATTGTAAGACTCATTGAATATTCCCGAGAAGATGGATCCTGCTGCCATCCCACTAGTGATTGTCGATGAAAGTCCTGCCATCAGAAGAGCTATTGCAAATACCACTCCGGCGTGCGTGCCCAGCAATGGGTCCAGAAGGGACTTGGCTTGCTGAAGCTCATCGACGGGGGTATGGGTCTTAAAAAAGGTAGCTGCAGCCAATAATATCATGGCGCTATTGATACCCCATCCCACTATCATCGAGAACAAGGTATCATAAAGTTCATACTTCATCACCTTGCGAATGGACTTCTCATCTTGTTTGTTGTATTCATGACTTTGGATGACCTCCGAATGCAAGAAAAGGTTGTGTGGCATTACCACGGCACCAATCACACTCATCACTATCAGCATACTACCTTCTGGAATGCTGGGCTTTATCCATCCTACGACCGCCGCTGGCCATTCTACATCTATCAAAAATAACTCATATATAAATGACAGTCCGATCAATGACACAAAGGCAATGATAAACCTCTCGATCTTTTTATAGGAATTGGTAAAAAGAAGGATTAGCACCACGATTGTAGTTATGACAGCTCCAATCATGATGGGGATATCAAAAAGCATCTGCAGTGCGATGGCACCGCCCAATATTTCGGCCAACGATGTAGAAATAGATGCCAAGACAGCAGTGCCCAGTATAGGGCGCGACAGCCATTTAGGAGTATATTGGGTAGCTGCCTCGGAAAGGCACAGACCTGTAGCGATGCCCAAGTGAGCTACATTGTGTTGCAAAATGATGAGCATGATGGTGGAAAGTGTTACCACCCAAAGTAGCGCATAGCCGAACTCTGAACCTGCCGCAAAATTTGAAGCCCAATTCCCCGGGTCAATAAAACCTACTGTCACTAACAGTCCAGGACCGATATATTTAAATATTTCTAATCCTCCCAGAATACGTTTATGGTCTTTTCGCTTTAAGTCTTTAAAATAATTAATCATTCCATTATCTAATTAATAATAATTCGCATTAAAATGGAAAACTACAATTTTTATTAGTAATAAAAAAATAAATTATTAAAATTTTGCACAGTTAATATATTAATTATATTTTTGTATTATTAGAGACTTTGGACACCTCTTTCTTCTTTTTATTAGGTTAAAACAAATACATTATGAAAAAACAATTCATTGTTGGGTTTTTCCTTTTGTTATTATGTGCCTGTACATCTTCTCCAGGGTCTCGTTTACAAAAATTGTCCGAAGATGTGAATAAGCAGTGCCCAATGACAATTGATGCTCATACGATATGTGATAGTACTTCGTATACGCGTGACTCAAATGTCTTCACGTACTACTTTTCATTAGTCAATTATTCTGAAACGCCATCATCGGTAGCTGCACTCCGCATGCGGATGGAACAGTTAATACCTGAGTCTGTTCAGACAAATCCTGAATTGAATCACTTCAGAAAATTTAATGTAACACTTGACTATCGTTATTACTCAGGCACAAACGGTTCATTCTTATTTCAAGTATCTGCAACGCCTTGAGTTAGATTTAAAGGTGATGCAACAAAAAGAGCAACTTCATCTATCCATTCGATAGCGAAGTTGCTCTTTTTGATTTTCTTATATCTTGTATTACAGTATCGTTTAATAGCCCATCTGGTGTAGCGCTTTACAAAGTTGGTCAGGGCACGAAGTAGAACGTCGTCCGCACTTCACGCCTTCTAGCCTAGAGAGCACATCTTCAGGAGTCATTCCCTTTACCAGGCGTGATAAGCCTTGCAAGTTTCCATTACATCCTCCCCAGAAAGCCACTTCAGTGATACGATTATTGTCGACAGTCACCTCGATATGTGTACTACAAGTACCTTCTGTTTTATAGACCAGTTCCATTATTCTTCGTCTACAGCAGGTTTCATGTTAGTATATACATTCTGTACATCCTCGTCATCCTCCAGGCGCTCTACCATCTTCTCGATAGTGGCACGTTGTTCGGCATCCAAGTCCTTTTCGTCATTCGGGATGCGAGTGAACTCTGCACCTTTCACCTCGAAACCATTATCTTCCAGGTATTTCTGAATCTGAGCGAACGATTTAGGATCACCATAGATAGTGATACCGTCTTCATCCTCATCATACTCGTCTTCTACTCCATAGTCAATCAATTCTAGGATTAACTCATCCATATCCAAGCCATCTTTCTTAGCGAAAGTAAACATCGACTTCCAACTGAAGATGAAGTCAAGGCTACCCGATGTGCCTAGTGATCCGCCAAATTTGTTGAAAATGCTGCGTACATTGGCCACTGTGCGAGTGGTGTTATCAGTAGCAGTTTCCACGAATACGGCAATACCAAATGGTCCGTATCCTTCGTAGTTCATTTCCTTATAGTCTTTTTGGTCCTTGCCCATCGCGTTCTTGATGGCGCGTTCCACATTGTCTTTTGGCATATTTTCGCGCTTAGCAGTAGCTACTACCGCACGTAGATGTGGGTTGTTCTCAATATCCGGACCACCGGCTTTTACAGCAATGGCAATCTGTTTACCTATTCTTGTAAATGTACGGGCCATATTGCCCCATCTTTTCAGTTTGCTCGCTTTTCTATATTCAAACGCTCTTCCCATTGGTATCTGTTTTTAATCTATTATTTATTGTATATTGATTATCTCAATTTTGCATTAAGTTTATCTTCCAGGTTCTTGATAAGCTTAGACATGATTTTGTCAATCTGTTTATCAGTCAAAGTCTGATTCTCGTCTTGAAGAATAAAACTCACTGCATACGATTTTTTGCCTGGTTCAAGGTTTTTCCCTTCGTAAACATCAAATAGTTCTACCTCTTTTAGCAGCTTCTTCTCAGTATCACGCGCTATTTTTGCGATTTCAGCAAATTGCACATTCTTATCCAGCAATAAAGCCAAATCGCGTTTCACTGCTGGGTACTTAGATATTTCTTTATAGCTTACTTTTACCGAGCGAATAGCCTTCATCAGTTCGCTCCAGTTAAGATCTCCAAAATATACTTCGTTGTCGATGTCAAAAACTTTGAGTAATTTGCGTGTCACCACACCAAATACAGCTAGTCGCTTGCCGCCTTTGGTCTGAACCGATAATGCCGAAGCAAACAGGTCATCTGTAAGATTGCCCACTACCAAGTTGTTCAAGTCTAAGCCCAAACGTTTGAAGATGTTTTCTACATATGCTTTCAATTCATATACCGAGCTAGCTTCTTCGGCATGTGCCCACGAGTTGGTCACACGTTTACCCGTCACCCACATACCTAAATGATAGGCTTCCGAGTAAGGAGCCAACACTTTCTCAGGGTTGCGTTTTTCGGCATCGTAAGTATATGTATTGCCAAATTCGAAGAATTTCAAATCTGCGTTCTTGCGGTTTGCATTGTGAGCGATACTTTCCAGACCACCAAACAGCATCGTTTGACGCATACAATTCAAATCGTTGCTAAGTGGATTTAGCAGCATCACCAAACGACTTGCAGGTACAGCCTCCAATCCTTCGTAATAGGCCGACGCTGTAAGCGAGTTGTTCAATATCTCATTAAATCCGCAGCCCACCAGTTGTTCGGCTACCAGATTCTGGAGTTTATTTGATTTATCAGCCTCCCCTTTTGTAGTAAGGCTCGATTTCAATGTAGTAGGTATCTCCACATTGTTATAGCCATAGATGCGTAAGATATCCTCGATTACGTCGCAGTCGCGTTGCACATCTACGCGATAAGGAGGAATAGAAAGTGTCAATCCCTCTGGAGACTCGTTCACGATTTTCATTTCCAGTGTAGTCACTATGCTCTTTACTGTTTCTTCGGGTATCACTTTACCAATTAAAGAGTTCACCTTAGCGTATGTCAGTTCTACGATAAAATCAGCTGCAGGCTGGTCGCACACATCTTTTATTTCACTAGAAATGCTACCCCCTGCCAAATCCTTGATCATCAGTGCAGCTAGCTTTAAGCAGTAGAGTGTGATATTGGGATCGGCACCACGTTCGAATCGGAATGAAGAGTCTGTATTCAAGCCATGACGACGAGCCGTCTTGCGCACCCATGTAGGGTTAAAGTAAGCACTTTCGATGAAAACATCTGTTGTTGTTTCTACCGATCCCGAGTCCAAACCACCGAACACACCAGCAATACACATAGGTTCTTCGGCGTTGCAGATCATCAGGTCACGCTCATTCAATTTGCGTTCGATACCATCGAGCGTCACAAACGGAGTGCCTTCGGGCATTGTGCGTACTACCACCTTGTTGCCTTTTATCTTACTTGCATCAAAGCAGTGCAGAGGCTGGCCAAAGGCATGTACTATATAGTTGGTCACGTCCACAACATTGTTAATAGGTCGCAAGCCTATGATGCGTAGTTTGTCTTGCAACCACTCAGGGCTTTCCTTGACAGTGACACCTGTCACCGTTACTCCCGAATAGCGTGGGGCGGCTTCGCTCTCGTCTACACATACTTCAATATCTAAATCTTTATTCTCTACAGCAAATGCATCTACAGATGGACGCGTCAATGAAGTAGTTTTGCCATTTTGCACCAAGTAGGCATACAGATCCCTTGCCACGCCATAGTGCGAGCAAGCATCAGCGCGGTTGGGCGTGATATCTACCTCGAGCAGATAATCGCTTTTGATGTTATAATAATCTTTGGCCAGTGTTCCGGGCACAGCTTCAGCGGGTAAAACGATGATGCCATCGTGTGATTCGCCGATACCGATTTCGTCTTCTGCGCAAATCATACCAGTAGATTCAACACCACGAATCTTTGATTTCTTGATAGTAAAGCAATCGTCGCCGCTGTATAGTTTGGTACCTAGTGTCGCTACCACCACTTTCTGTCCGGCAGCCACATTGGATGCGCCACAAACAATTTGTACTGGTACACCATCACCCAGATTGACAGTAGTGATATGTAAATGATCAGAGTTGGGATGATCTTCGCAAGTAAGCACTTCGCCAATCACCAAGCCTTCTAGTCCACCTTTGATGGTCTGCACCTCTTCTACACCTCCGGTCTCCAAACCGATTGATGTAAGCGCATCCGCTACTTCCTCGGGTGAGAGGTCGAAGTTTACATATTCCTTCAGCCAATTGTATGAGATATTCATATCTATAATGTATTATATTGTTTTTCGTAAAAAGATTCGCAAAGTTAATAAGTTTTTTGTTTGACAAGAAATGTAGTGGCATAAAATTGGTGCAACAAAGCATTGGTGGGCAAAAATAGAATTATGACCTTCCTTTTTGCCCACCAATCATTGGATATTTCTGTTGACTGGGCTGCATCATGCCAACCCACTTTCCGGATTATTTCTTGAAGGGATAATTGCTATAAAAATTGATCAGCTCTTCAATCGGTTTTTTATAATTGGCCAAGCTGTAATAGTTCAGATGGTCTCTAGAGCTAAAACCAAATTTAGACATCACGCCCATCACGCTACAAGTATAAGATACGATATAGCGCAAAACCAGATTCTTACGTATCACATCTAGCCATTCTTGCGGATCTTGCCCCACCAAGCACTCGAATTTTTTGCGAAAAGCAACTTCATCCATATCCATCCATTCCACCATATCTGATACTTTCCGATAGTTTTCAAGACCAGTGTTCAGTGTATTTAAAAATTGATAATCTTCTCGCAAAATGGGCTGAATGAAACGCAGTAAATCGGTAGTCGAATAATCGCTCGCTAAGTACATACCCAGTTCGTGCATTTTAGACAAATACATCAAATTGCAATCAGGGAATTTTTCCAGTTGCTTTATAGCCACCTGAACAAACAAGCGTAGATCTTCGCTGATTATCAATTTATAGGGTTTAAATTGGCTCAATGAACTATACTGAAGACCTTTAGATGAAATCTTACGGCCAAAGCAAACATGCCTTTTTCCACTGATGAATGATTGTATATATATGCGTGAATCTTCTTTAGGGAGTATGGTGATGGACGAAAAAACAGGGAGAACCACGATCTCATTTTTCTTCATAGAAAATGGCATGCCATTTATTGTCAAGTCTAGCTCACCATCAAAAACAATAAAGAAAGCATCATTGCGTAGCAGAGGGCGGATATAATGTTTATTCTTTAACAGATCGTGCACCCTTAGTTTCAGAACATAGTTGGACTGGCAGTGCTCACATTTGCTTTGGGCAATTGAGTTTACAAAACAAAGCTCATTACTATTATTGGCGTCCATACTTTTGGAATTTATATTACCACAAAAATACAACAATAATATTCATTTATCAATATATTTTTTATAAAATTCGCCACTATGCCCAATATTAAACAAATTTACAAAATCAGAGTTCTGTTTATTTTTGGGTTTTTATCATCTATGAAGAAGCCTATTTCTCAGCAAATATTCAGAATACTCTGATTTTCATACCGCCTATGCCCACCCAATGCATCAACTTTAACTAGTGTATTAATCAGCTCTGCTCTATATGGCAATCAAGGCCACCCTATAAAAAGCAGATAGCCCTTTATCGTTATTATGGATAAAGGGCTAACATTCAAAGCTTTAATATGTTATTGGTTTTTTTATTCATTTTGCTTGTAAGCGCAGTACACGACTCGAATAATCATTTAGCTTATGATAATCCACATTGTGTGTATATGGTATTTCCAATCCATTAGCCATCAGATAGGCTCCCGAAAATTGTTTACCTTCAAACGAAAGCGGCTCATTGTCGATGCGATTAAGCTCTGTCACTGTATAGAGTTTTTCAGGATCAAGACCTGCCATTTTCACACGTGGAATATGTTGATTATAGAAAGTTTCTGTCTTCCACCAATAAAACACAGCTTCGTCTTTTGAAGGATCTACATACATCAGAGAAGCTGCTCCAAGTTTGTCATAAGGAGATAGCAGACGATAAAGATCACCTTGCTGCACCACAGGACGGATTTCTTTATATTGCTCGATGGCTGTACGGCAAAGGGCTTTTTCCTCTTCTGTCATCTTTGCAGGTTGGATCTCCATGCCCAAACGACCACTCATGGCAACATCGGTACGATATTTCACTGGAATAGTGCGGAAGGTCTGGTGATTGGGTGCCGAACTGATATGAGATGCCATTGCCACGGCAGGATAAAAATAAGAGGTACCCCATTGCATATAGATACGCTGCAGAGCATCTGTATTGTCGCTCACCCAGAATT
>CAMTPC010000061.1 GCA_947074295.1 uncultured Bacteroides sp.
CAATCTATAACATCGTGATGCGCAACTCGACCTTCCATGCCAAAGACCTCACCAAACCATTGCTTACAGGTTTCACGGTGATGACAGGCAGTCTGGATATCACGATAGAGAATTGCACCTTCTACGGCATGGGCCCTGCCGGAATGTCCTTCTTTGATCTGCGTGCCAACAACACCAGTAGCTTCACGCTGAATGTCAAGAACAATCTATTTAGTGGTATATCTACAGAAGGCAGCGGACAGTGGTTCAATCTTGGCAATGTGACCCAACGCTCATTGATGGATAACTATCACACATCCGACTTTGTGCTTGCCACATGGGGAGTGGAAGATGGTGAATTACCTATTGCCACTACAGCAAAAGACGCTTTGTTTATTGGCGTGGATAGTTTCGACTTTACCATTAAAGATACCTCTTCGGAAGTCTATACCAAACGAATAGGTGACCCACATTGGATCAAATAACAACACGGGATTTTGTAGATTAAAAATGACCATTTGTTGCCCAAGGCTATTCATCGTGCCGGGTATAGCTATCTGGCACGATGATAAGGGCTACTCAACTTCATGATGAAGGGTGGTCAGGTTTTGCAGAACTAAAAGGCTAGTAATCAAATAAAAAATAACAATACTATAACAATGAGAGAAATTATTTATATTCTTTTGGCTGTAGTGCTATGGGCTTGCAATTCGGACAACGATGTGAGCGATGCTTTGACGGCCGACAACCTGGAACTTTCCAAGAGCGAGGTGAAACTAGCCAATGCCGAAGGCTCCTATACAGTGAGTGTCACTGCCACGGGCGAATGGCAAGCTACAGTAATGGACGGTGCCAATAGTTGGCTCACCTTGTCCAAAGGGAGTGCGACGGGTAACAGTGATTTGCGTCTGTTCTTTACGGCCAATACCGATAACGGACGACGTAATGGCAGAGTAGTGGTGACCATGAACAATGGACAACACACAGCACAGCAAGAGATCACAGTGGAGCAGCTGGGTATGGACCCCGATATAATGCTCGACTACTCGACAGAGATCATCCCCTTTACTGGTAAATCACTGGTATGTCAGGTGATAGCCAATACCGATTGGACCATAGAGATTGCCGATCAATACAGCTGGATAGCACGCGAAGAGGCAGAAGCTTCAACCCGTAGCTATGTCACCGATGATGTGTCCTTTAGAATATCGCCCAATATTGGTGCAAAACGCACAGGGCAGGTGGTAGTGAAAACCACCGGCGACTATGTGTTGCGCCGCACCATGGAGGTGACGCAGGAAATGATTCTCAACACCATGGCTATCGTACAAGATGAGTACATCGTGCCTTGGCGTTGCAATGCTTTACCCGTGGAGATTGTGCAAAATTTCCCAATCGAATATACCATCACGTCAGATGAGTCATGGGTACATTTGGATCGTGAAGCTTCGACCGACGAATGGGTGGTGTTGTCGCTGGATGATAATGCCAGTACACTGCCTCGCACGGCTAGTGTGACTATCAAGAATGAGGTACAAGAATGCACGATCGAAGTGTTCCAGTATGGTCGCCCCGACACAAGCATCGGTGACGATCCATCGGCAGGACAACTGTTGGCTTTCCCAGGTGCCGAGGGTGGTGGACGTTTCACCACTGGTGGACGTGGTGGAGAGATCTATAAAGTGACTACACTGGAAGATTATGGTGCTAATGAGGCAATCATACCAGGCAGCTTGCGCTATGGCATCGAGAAATCGGCAAGAGCGCGCACCATCATCTTCGAAGTGTCGGGTATCATCGAGATGAAACAACCGATGTTCCTAGCGGATCGTCCTAATATCAGCATCATGGGACAGACAGCGCCTGGCGATGGTATCACGCTGAAAAACTACAATTTCTCCTTCAACCTGTCGCGTGACAGCAAGGAAATGAACGCCATTATCCGCTTCATCCGTTGTCGCCCAGGTGACAAATACGAAGATTATGGCGAAGATGCGATGGGTGGACGTTACTTCACCAACGCTATCGTAGACCATATCTCTACCAGCTGGAGTGTGGACGAAACATTCTCCTTCTACGGAGTGCAAAACTTCACCGCACAGTGGAGCACGGCTACCGAGAGCTTGAACAACTCCAATCACTCGAAAGGTGCACACGGCTATGGCAGTATGATGAGTGGCGATAATGCATCGTATCACCACATCTTGTTGGCCCATCACGGCAGCCGCTGTCCACGCATATCGGATATGCCTACACCAGGCGAAGAGGGAGCAGGCGATCATATCGGTTTCTTTGATATACGCAACAATGTGTTCTACAACTGGAGTGAATCGGGCTTTGGTTGCTATGGTGGTAAGTATGGTACCTTCAACTTGGTGAACAACTACTACAAGGCAGGTCCTGCTACTGGTACTGGCAGCATGTCGTGGCGCATCGTCTCGAGCGACCCGACGGCACGTGCCTTTATCGATGGCAACTATGTGCCAGGGCGTGCCGATGTGACCGCCGACAACTGGACTAACGGTGTGTGGTCACAATTCTGGCGTGATCTGAACCCCACAACAGAGGAAATGCAAGCCATGAAGATGACCTCTCCACAACCTTTTAGCAAAGTGACGAGTCACTCGGCAGAGGTGGCCTATGAAAGAGTATTGGACTATGCGGGAGCTTCACTACGCCGTGATGCAATCGATCGCCGTATCGTCAACGAGGTGCGTACCAAGACATCGACCTACACTGGCTCGCGCGATGAGAATCCTCGTCCGGGCATCATTGACACGGTGAGTGACACCGAAGGGTATCAAGAGGTGAAATCGCTCCAAGCATGGCCTGATACAGATGGCGATGGTATTCCTGATATATGGGAGTTGGCTTATGGGCTAGACCCCAATGATCCGTCGGATGCCCAACAAATCAGTAGCAGTGTAGACCCTAATGGTCGCTATCCCAATATCGAGGTCTATCTGCACAACCTGGTGCAACACATCGTGTACTACCAGAATATGGGTGGACAAGTGGTGGAGAAGCAATAAGACAGACACCTTAGTTATCATATAAATCTACGAATTAGAATGAATAAGTTAATCTTAAGTATACTTGCCTTACTGGTGTGGACGGTTGGTGCCGTGGCACAAACTTCTACCGTGTCGGGTAAGGTGACAGACAGCTATGGACCGGTACTCGGTGCCACTGTCACAGTGAAAGGTACGAATATCGGTACGACTACCGATATAGAGGGTAACTTCCGCTTGTTGGAAGTGCCCAACATCAACAAAGCCGTATTGGTGGTGCGCTATGTGGGGATGGACGAAACGGAAGAACCACTAAGAGGCCGCATATCGGGCATCAACATCGAATTGAAAGAATCGGTGGGACAGTTGGATGAAGTGGTAGTGATCGGGTATGGTACGCAGAAAAGAGGTAACCTGACGGGAGCTGTATCCAGTGTATCGGGCAAGATACTGGAAAAGGTGCAGACCGTCTCGGTAGCCGAAGCCATGGTAGGACGTTTGCCGGGTGTACAGATCACAGCAGTAGATGGTTCGCCCGATGCGGAGATCAAGATATTGGTGCGTGGTGGAGGATCGATCACGCAAGACAATAGCCCCCTTATCATGCTCGATGGTTTCGAGGTGAGCAGCTTGAACGATATTCCGCCTACTGATATTGAGTCGATAGAGGTATTGAAGGATGCAGCATCGACTGCCATCTATGGTGCCCGTGGTGCCAATGGGGTAATATTGGTGACTACCAAGAAGCCTAACGAGGGACGTGTGAATATCACGCTGAACACATACTTGCAGACCAAGACGCTATCGAATAAGCTCGATGTGATGGATCCTTATGAATATGTATTGATGCAATACGAGAACGCACGTCAGAAAAGCTCCAACCCTACAGCATTTATCAATAAGTATGGACAGGCTTACGAACATTACATCTATCAAGGCGATGGCGGCACAGACTGGCAGGACGAGATATTTGGTTCGCATCCACTGGCCAAGTATGTAGACTTGGGCGTGTCGGGTGGTACAGATAAGACGAAGTACAAGATCACCTTTATCCATCAGGATCAACCCAGTGTGATGATAGGCAACGGGATGCAGCAAACCAATCTGAACGCATACCTCAGCACGAAGTTGTTCAAGTTCTTGACCCTGGAATATCGCACACGCTTACTCTACAAGCGCGTAGATGGATCGGGCACGGAAGGCGTGAGTCTGCTCAACGCGCTGCGACAAGCTCCCACCGAAGGGTTGGACGAATACATGACGCTGCCCGAAGATAATACCTACTACGACCCCGACCAAGTGGACGAAGTGACACGCTTCAACCCTCGCGAAGAGTCGGAACGCAACTATAGGAAACGTATCAATAAGTCGTACAACACCATCGGTGCGCTGACGTGGGACATCATCAAGGGCATGACCTTTCGTACGGAGTTCGGGTACGAAGATTACTCGCAAGAAAGACGCCGTTTCTGGGGATTAGGCACCGGTACGGCACGCAATAACAACAACCAGCCAGTGGCCGAGCTCTTCCTGTCGCAAGGATCTAAATGGCAGCTGACCAATGTATGGAATTACAGTTTCGCGATCAATAAAGTGAACGAGATACAGTTGATGCTAGGGCAAGAGTTGAAAAGCAACACGTCAAGCAGCAAGACCTACACCACTCGCTACTTCCCCGAAAACACCACAGCCGAGAAAGCGTTTGATAACCTGTCGCTGGGTACGCCCTATCAGAACTCGTCATCGGCGGATTCGCCTTCGCGCATTTCGTCTTTCTTCGGACGCATCAACTATGGCTATGGCGACCGTTATCTGGCGACTTTCACACTACGTGCCGATGGTTCGTCCAAATTTGCCGGCAACAATCGTTGGGGTATCTTCCCTGCCGGTGCTTTGGCATGGCGTATCTCTAATGAAGAGTTTTTGAAAGACAACAAGGCGGTATCCAACCTGAAATTACGTTTGAGCTACGGTACGTCGGGTAACGACCGCATCGCCTCGGACTTGTACCAAAAACTATATGGCATCAGTAGCAACCGCCCCGCAGGTTGGGAAGAAAATGGTTCGTATTACTATCGCTTCTACAACACCAACTACCTCTATAACCCCGATGTGAAATGGGAAAAAACCATCACTCGCAACGTGGCGTTGGACTTCGGTTTCTTTGGCGAACGTCTCAGCGGTTCGATAGACTTCTACTGGAACACGGTGAAAGACTTGTTGGTGCCTTCGGATATTCCGGGCTACTCGGGCTATACCAAGATCATGACCAATGTGGGGCAGACTTCCAACAAGGGAGTAGATTTCAATCTGAATGCCTTTATCGTGGAGAAGAAGAACTTCTCGCTCAACGCGACCTTTAATATCAGTCACAACAAGAATAAGATTGACAAGCTGGCAAGCGGTGAAACCGAATGGATTCTTTCATCGGGCTGGGCAGGAACGAACCTGCTGAACACCGATGACTATCGTGCCTTTGTGGGTGGAACCAGTGGTTTGATCTACGGTTTCGTGAACGATGGCTTCTACACCGTGGACGACTTTGAATCGTTTGATGAGAAGTCGCGCACCTGGACACTGAAAAGTGGGATAGTGGACTCTAGCCCATTGTCGGGTACGCCACGTCCCGGTAATGCCAAGTTCAAGAAACTGACTCCAGTAGACGAAACAAGTGCTAACCCATATATGATTACAGACGAGGACCGCAAGGTGATCGGTAAGACCACACCCAAATTCTCGGGTGGTTTCGGACTCAACGCCACACTTTATGGGTTTGACTTCAGCGTGTTCTTTAACTTCATGTATGGCTTCGATGTGTTCAATGCCAACAAGATTGTGATGACTACCTGGACAGATAACAACTACAACAACTTTAGTTCGGAAATCTCGTCGGCCAAACGCTGGCGCAACTTTGACGATATGGGGAATGAGATCCGCTATATGCCCGCCGTGCTTGCTGAGTTCAACAAGAACGCTACGATGTGGAACCCGACCTCTATCGGTCGTCCCATCGCCATGTCCTATGGAGTGGAAGACGGCTCATTCCTTCGCCTCAACTCAGCGACTATCGGCTACACGCTGCCCCGCTTCCTCACCATGAAGGCAGGCATCAACCGCGTGCGTTTCTATGCGTCGGGCAACAACCTGCTCACCATCACTGGCTATAGCGGATACGACCCCGAGGTGAACATCGCTACGGGCTTGACCCCCAACATCGACCACGACTGTTATCCACGCAGCCGTACCTTCACCTTTGGTGTACAACTCGGTTTTTAACGAACAACTAATTCTGAAACAATTATGAACAAGAAACTAATATATTCGGCCATCGCCAGCCTGCTGTTTACTTTTACCTCGTGCGATGATTTTCTGGAAGTGACGCCTCCTTCTGGATTCGACCAAGAATATGTCTTCTCCTCGGAGAGCGAGATGAAATCACTGATGTCGCGCATCTATGCCCTGATGACCGAAGACGGGCTTTATGGCAGCATGATGGCGAGTAGCCTCAATATGAATACGGATGTGGAGATGTCGTCGTTCAGTAACAATACGGTATCTTCGACAGGTTCGGACATCGGTTGCTTCGATCCCCGTCCCACCTGGTCGGTGCTCAACTCTACTTGGAACAACTTCTACTCGGCAATCAACTATGCCAATGACTTTCTGGAAGGTGTAGTGACTTCGCCGTTGTTCTCGGAGGTAGTGGGCGATCATCCCACAGAGACACAACATATGTATGGCGAGGTCAAGGTGCTACGTGCCATGCTCTATTTGGATTTGATACGTACTTGGGGCGATGTGGTGTTTATCACCGAGGCCTCGAAAGCCACCGACAACTTCTTTGAACGGGGCGTGACAGACCGTCACCAGATCATGGAATACCTGATAGATGACTTGATGGGTGCGGAACACATGTTGAAATATGCCACTGACCTGGATTATGGCGTGGAACGTGCCTCACGCGAATATTGCCAAGCATTGATCGGGCAATTGGCGTTGTACCGGGGTGGCTGGGCTTTGCGTCCCAACAAAGACAACTCTTCCCATCTGGGCTATATGGAGCGGGGTGAAAATCATCAGCACTACTATGAGTTGGCGATCAAGTATCTAGGCAAAGTGATGGAAGAAGGTAAGCATGACCTGAACCAGACCTTTGAAGCGCTGTGGTACAATGAATGCAACTGGCAGACTGCCAAGAATGACGATATCTTATTTGCTATCCCCATGCTGCGCAGCGTGACTAGCCGCTATGGTTATAACATTGGCGTGACGATAACTGGTGGTACGCACGAGTATGGCAGTGCCCGCAACTATGTGACTTTCTGCGGCACTTACCTCTATTCGTTCGACAAGAACGACCTTCGTCGCGATGTGACATGCACACCCTATAAATACGATAAAGATCTGAATCAAGAGATAGATATGGGTATCGCCGCTATGGGTGCCGGCAAATGGTCGAAACTGAAGATGCAGACACCGCTGGGCTCATCAAGTGGTTCGGGTACGGGCATCAACAGCGTGCGCATGCGCTTTGCCGATGTGTTGCTGATGTACGCCGAAGCTGTAAACGAACTCCACGGTCCGCGTGATGATGCCAAAGAGGCATTGAAACGTGTACGCCGTCGTGCATTCGACTCGTATCTATGGGCCGACAAGGTGGAAACCTATGTGGAATACCTGAACAGCAAAGAGGAGTTTTTCGCAGCCATCATGAACGAGCGTAAATGGGAGTTTGGCGGAGAAAGCATCCGTAAATACGACCTGGCACGTTGGAACAAGTATGGCGAGGTGATCCACGATCTTTACCACGAGCTGATCAACTGGGGACAAGTGGCCAATGGTGCCTATGTGCCCGGCTTAGAAAGAGTGCCAGTGAATATTTACTATAAATCGATGACGGATTCAGATCATCCTAATCGTACGGTGCTCGACATCGTGGGCATCAACGAGTATGGACCAGGTATTGGCCGTCCAGCTGGCTACACCACCTTAGAATATGCACTGGGTTGGCGCGTGCTCAATAGCGAGACACAGCAGTTCGAACCTTTGGCAGCTATCTCATGGAGTTTCCGTGGTTTTATCAATAAGAATAATGATGGTATGGTCAGCCCTACAGATCCGCTGCGCTACCTCTGCCCTTATCCTTCTAAAGTGATCACCGATCACCGTGGATTGATCAGAAACTATTATGGCTATTAATCGGTAAAAGACAATATCAATATGAAAAGATTTATATATAAACTGATAGCTGTGGCGTTGCCGATGCTGGTCTTAGGCAGCCTTTTCACGGCTTGCAACGATGATGATAAATACTACAAGGTGGACGACTTGTTTCAGCCTCGCTTTGTGCTGGATCGCCCCAATGTGGTAAGCAATTCTATTACGCTGGTGTGGTATCAGGTGAACGACGCGAAATCTTATACCGTGGAACTGCATCAAGATACCTATTACACAAGCCTCTTTATGTCGGTAGAGACGGATAACCCGTATGCTTTCATCGATGATATTCCGTATGGAACGACCTATTATATCCGTGTGCGTTGCAATGCGCAGCGCGAGATCAACAACTCGCAATGGACCTATACCACCGCATCTACCGAGGCGCGTCCTGACTATGCTAAGATTGTAGAAGATGTGTCGAAGACCGAGATTACCGAAGAGAGTGCCATCATCCGCTGGAAGCGGGATAGCGACAACCCGGTTGATAGTATCAGTGTGATGCCGATGATGGATAAGACATTATCATTCGTGTCGCGCTATCTCACCGAGGCCGAGAAGCAACAAGGCTTTGCAGAGGTGGACGGCTTGACCAAAAATACTCTTTATGCGGCCAATGTCTATGATACGAAAAAACCTCGTACCTACGATAAACCCTATAATCAGGTATCGTTCCGCACGGCGGGTCCGTCGGCCGCCTCTATAGAAATCGGTTGGGAAGACGACTTGAGCGCCATCTTACTAGCCAATGACAATGATGCCGAAGTGCCCGAGGGTGCTGAATATTTCCTGCCCGCTGGCTCATCTTATACTATTTCACCATTTGCCATCAAGAAGGGCTTTCGCTTGGTAGGTAGCACGGCTGGTGCTAAACCCATCGTGGTGATGGCTGGTACTTGGAATATTTCTTCCGGTTCATACATCAGTAGTCTGGAGTTTGTCAACATCGAATTCCGTCAGGAAATCACCAACAACTACTTCATGAACTGTAACAGTGCTTATACAATGGAAAGTGTGAGCTTCCTCAACTGCGACTTCATCCGCTTCGGTCGTGGCTTCTGGCGTCATCAGGCCGCCAACGCCAAGCATTTGATGAACTTCGAGATGGAAGGTTGTCGCTTCGACCAATGTGGTTGGCAGACGAGTGCTTACGGTACATTCCACCTCAACTCGTACGACCGTAACAATAGTGTGTCTTATGACCAGATCGACCGCGCTATCTTCCGTAACTGTACATTCAGCCGCGACAATGATGGTACGACGGGCTATGGCTGGGGCAACCTGTTCTATGCGCCTTATCTGGATAAACCGATCTATCTGGAGTACAAGAATGTAACCATCTATAACTATTGCCGCAACCAACGAATGATCAATATCGAATCGGCGGTAGGCTCTGAATTGGTGATAGAGGGTATGGTACTCGCTTCCCCTTGTGGTGACCTCTATTCCATCGGTGCCAATACGACCACCTCATTTGCCAACAACTACACCACTTCGGACTATGCGCTGGGTGGAAGTAAGATCAACGCTATCGACTTAGATACAACGGCCGATGAGCTCTTCGTCGATGCTGCCAATGGTGATTTGACCATTAAGGATGCTGCATCGCCTATCGCTGTCAATCGTTCGGGTGACACACGTTGGATGCCTTAAAGAAACGTTTCGTGCTCGTCTCGAAAGGCCTATAAAAGATAAGCAGGAGCATTGGTTTTCCTGCTTATCTCAATACCAAACTCGAGCGAGTTACAACACGCTATAAATAACCTTTTTACTTATTCAAAATTCTAAGTTTATGAAAACAAAATTATCTGTAATGAAGTCTCTAGTGGCACTTGGCTGTCTGGCACTATCTGCATGTTTCACATCGGCAATGGCACAAACCCGCACTGTATGGGTAGTGAACAATGGTACGTTTGATACCGAAACTCTTGAGAAAGTAGAAGATGCACCAGTAACAACCACTTGTGGTGCATTCAGCAGTAGCGATTATTATGAAGCTACCCAAGCGATAACTGGTATCGAGGGTACACGTATCTTCAAGTTTGGCGGTGGTGTGTTTACCGTACCCGAAGGCCAGGCAATCACGGGTATCGAGATCTACGGCTGGCCACGCCGCACAGGAACCACCTATGTTAGTTCCATCGAGGTGAATGGTGCCGAAGTAGCTGCCTTTGATGCGGACTCTTCTCCTTACTACTTTGCGGATTGTGGTGAGGACGTGAACTCAACCAACCGTACAGTGGCCAACTGCACCGTACTGACTATTGCTGAGGTATCTCAAGCTAATCCCGTATTGAGCACATTCAAGGTAGATATAAAAGGTGAAACACATGCCTTCTGTAAGCTGACATTGATGGATGCCTCGGCTACTAGCATACAGAATACCATAATGGATGAGGCTTTGAAAGATAATACAATCTATGATATTACAGGCAGAAAGGTGACCACTCCTGTGAATGGCATTTACATCCAAGGAGGTAAGAAGATTGTGGTACACAATGGAAACATCGTATCGCAATAGGTAGATAATATGATTGTTCGCTATCCGCCTACGCAATGAATGTCTAGGCGGGTGGACGAACAGTATGAGAGGTTCGGACAATCAAATAAATCCACTATTTGAGTTAGTTTTTATCCCATCGACTAGGTAGGAGAACTCTATTTTTGCAACATGGGATAGGACTAATTCCGAAATAAATTAAAAGAACTATATAGATATGAAGAAGAAAAGAATGAATGTAGGTTTGCTGTTTCTGGCACTGCTGGGCTATGCCATGCAACTGACTGCCAACAACTATGAGAGTCTATACCAGGGTTTACCCTTTGAAATGCCTTTGTTGCAAAAACCTGTTTTCCCCGATCGAGAGGTTTCCATCTTGAGCTATGGTGCGATTGCTGACGGCATCACGCTCAATACGGAAGCTTTTAATCAGGCTATGCTAGAGCTTAGCCAACAAGGAGGAGGAACGGTTCGTGTACCATCGGGCATTTGGTTGACAGGCCCCATCGTCTTGCAGTCTAACATCAATCTGCAGCTAGACTATGGTGCATTGATCCTTTTCTCTTCTGACTTCGATCTTTATCCGCTTGTAGAGACGGTTTACGAAGGACTGAACACGCGCCGTTGTCAGTCGCCTATCTCCGCCCGAAACCTGGAGAATATCGCTATTACTGGTCAAGGTGCTATCAATGGATCTGGCGATGCATGGCGTCCGCTCAAGAAATCGAAAGTCACCGAGAATCACTGGAAGAATGTGTGTGCCTCGGGTGGGGTATTGAAAGATCCGCAATACTGGTTCCCTACGGAAGGATCGCTGAAGGGCGAGAATAGGGGAATGAAGAGTGGGGAAGTAGAGATAAGCACCCAAGAATGGAATGAAATAAAAGACTTCCTGCGTCCAGTGATGGTGAGCTTGATCGGTTGCAAGAACGTATTCCTGCAAGGCGTGCTTTTCGAGAATTCGCCCAGCTGGAACATCCATCCGCTGTTATGCGAGAACGTCATACTAGACGGGGTGCAAGTGCGCAATCCATCCTACTCGCAGAACGGTGATGGCCTCGATCTGGAGTCGTGCAAGAACGCCATCATCGTGAACTGTAGTTTCGATGTGGGCGATGATGCGATCTGTATCAAGTCGGGCAAAGACGAAGACGGTCGCCGCCGTGGTGTGCCCACCGAGAATGTGATCGTCAATAACTGTCGCGTGTTCAAGGCACATGGAGGCTTTGTGGTAGGCAGCGAGATGTCGGGCAGCGTACGCAACATCTCCGTGACCGACTGCCAATTCATCGGCACCAACATCGGGTTGCGCTTCAAGAGTGCGCGTGGGCGCGGCGGTGTGGTCGAGAATATCCATATCGACAATATCAACATGCTGAACATCGTGCACGAGCCTTTGTCGTTCAACCTCTACTACTTCACCAAACATTCGGATGTGGTGCCTCCAGTGGATGAGACCACACCCATCTTTAAAGATATCACCATCCGCAACATCACTTGCACCCATGCCAACAAAGCAATGCTATTCCAAGGCATCCCCGAGATGAATATCCAGAATGTGCGGATCGAAAACACGACCATTACCTCTACGTATGGTGCCGAGCTGTGCGAAGCCGAGAATGTAATCTTCAGCAATGTACACCTCAATGTGAAAGAAGGGAAAGCGTTGACGCTGAATAATGTGAAAGATTTTACGGCCTCTGACCTGACGTATGTGGCGGATACGGATGATGCTATCTCTATATTGGGAGATGCCAGCCGCAATATCCATATCTTGCCTTGAACGAAGGAAAGAAACAAACACGGAAAGAATGAATAAAAGAAATATATATACCATGAAATTGAAACTGACCTATTTACTGTTCCCTTTACTATTGACAGGATGTGATACATCTTATAAGAATACGGCCTTATCGCATGAGAAGCGTGCCGAGGACTTAGTGAAGCAACTCACTCTTCAAGAAAAAGCCCAATTAATGATGGATGCTTCGCGCCCGGTGGAACGCTTGGGCATCAGACCCTACAACTGGTGGAACGAGGCTCTGCATGGCGTGGCGCGTGCCGGACTAGCAACTGTCTACCCACAGCCCATCGGCATGGCAGCATCGTTTGATCCCGATGCGGTCTATCAGGTGTTCCAGTCAGTGTCGGACGAGGCACGAGCGAAAAATACCTACTATGCAGGGCAGGATAGCTATGAACGCTATCAAGGCTTAACCATGTGGACACCTACTGTGAATATCTACCGTGACCCTCGCTGGGGGCGTGGCATAGAGACCTATGGAGAAGATCCTTATCTGGCTTCGCGCATGGGGGTGATGGTGGTCAAAGGACTGCAAGGGCCAGCGGATGGCAAGTATGACAAACTGCATGCCTGTGCCAAGCATTTCGCCGTGCACTCTGGTCCGGAATGGAACCGTCACACGTTCAATGCCGAGAACATCAAACCACGTGATTTGTGGGAAACCTACCTGCCGCCGTTCGAGGCTTTGGTGAAAGAGGGAAAGGTAAAAGAGGTGATGTGCGCCTATAATCGCTTTGAGGGCGATCCTTGTTGTGGCAGCGAACGCTTGTTGATGCAGATTCTGCGCGATGAATGGGGTTTTGACGGCATCGTAGTGTCAGACTGTGGCGCTGTTGCCGACTTCTATAACGACCGTGGGCACAAGACGCACGAAGATGCGGTGGTGGCTTCGGCAGTTGCTGTGCGAAGCGGTACTGACCTGGACTGCGGCTCTAGCTACAAGGCATTGGTGAAGAGTGTAGAGAATGGACATATTGATGAGGCCGAGGTGGATGTGTCGGTGCGTCGATTGATGGCGGCTCGCTTTGCCTTGGGCGAGATGGATGAGCTTGCCGATAATCCCTGGTCGGAGATTCCTTACTCGGTGGTAGCCTCAGCGAAACATGACTCCTTGGCGCTCGACATAGCCCGACGATCCATGACGCTGCTGCAAAACAAGGATGGCTTTTTGCCCTTGAAGCGCGGTGGACTGAAGATAGCCGTGATGGGTCCCAATGCCAATGACTCGGTGATGCAGTGGGGTAACTACAATGGCACGCCTCCCTATACCACTACCGTGTTGCAAGGATTGCAAGCCGCCCTCGGTCCCGATGATACACTGATCTATGAGCAGGGCTGCCCCTGGGTGGAACGCACCCTGATCAAGAGTGCCTTCAATAACTGTCGCACTGCCGATGGTCCTGGCTTTACGGCCCGCTATTGGAACAATACCAAGCGCGAAGGCGATCCTGTGGCAGTCAATCAAGTCACTACTCCTTTCCGCTTCTGCACTTCGGGCGCAACAGTGTTTGCCCCCAACGTCAACCTGACAGACTTCTCGGCTACTTACAATAGTGTATTTACACCCGAAAAGACGGGCGATGTAGTATTCGAATTCTATAGCTACGGCACTGGTCGTCTGCGTGTCAATGGCAAGGAGGTGAAAGGCTTTGCCAACCGTCATGGCGCGCGTAAAGTGAACCACACGATGAAGATGGAAGCGGGCAAACCCTACGAACTGGAGATCGATTACGAATATTTGCGTAGCGATGCGCAACTCAACTTTGACCTGGGCGTGAAGGAAGATGTGGATATACGTCGCTCGGTGCAACGTGTACAAGATGCCGATGTCGTAGTCTTTGTAGGCGGCATATCGCCTAGTCTCGAAGGCGAGGAAATGGGCGTGGACTTGCCCGGATTCAAGCGAGGTGACCGCACCGCTATCCAGATGCCCGCTGTGCAACGCGAGTTGATGACCGAACTGAAACGTGCCGGTAAGCAAATCGTGCTTGTCAACTGTTCGGGCTCGCCTATCGGACTGCAACCCGAGACTGAGCTGTGTGATGCTATCTTACAAGCCTGGTATCCCGGCCAAGCTGGTGGACAAGCCGTAGCCGATGTGCTGCTTGGCGACTACAACCCTGCCGGACGCTTGCCCGTGACTTTCTATACCAGTATCGACCAATTGCCCGACTTCGAGGATTATAATATGACGGGCCGCACCTATCGCTACATGACAGAGCGACCCTTATTCCCCTTCGGCTATGGGCTGAGCTATACCACTTTTGACTATGGACAACCCGTATTGAGCAAAAATACCATCAAGGAAGGGCAACCCTTGCGTCTGTCTGTGCCTGTGCGCAATACTGGTGTTAGAAATGGCGACGAGGTGGTACAAATCTATCTACGCAAACACGATGATATAGATGGACCCGTGAAGACGCTCCGCGCTTTCCGTCGTGTCAACATCCCTGCGGGTGACACCGCACAAATCGATTTCGAGTTGAAAGGTAAAGACCTGGAGTGGTGGGACGAGGCAAGCAATACGATGCGTGTCACTCCCGGTAGTTATGAGGTACTGGTCGGCAGCAACTCTACTGATGAGAACCTGCAAACCTTGCCATTTACCATTCTCTAATATTTACCTTAATCTATCAGCGAAGCATGATAACAACAGCTATCCTGAAAGCATTGGGCGTGGCGGCAGTGACACTGCTGCTCGCCACACCCACACTCCATGCACAAGAATGCCTCTTGTCTGTGGAGTTTCCCAATGGTACCACCAATCTTTCGGGAGAAGTGGTAGATGCCACCACAGGTTACAAACTGACCTACTACGAGATGCATTATCTGGAAGATAAGAACGATAAGTCCTACTACCAGTTTCATAGCAAATACCCATCCTATGTTCAGATTGAAACACCTCCTGGCGAATATTTTCAGCCGGGTGATGAGGTGCGCCTTGACACCTACGTCAATCGCAGCAGTAGCGATTACCGCACCATCAGTCTCTACGACCGCGTGAACTATTCGGGTACTACGTCTGTGGCTACTGCCTCTGCTCAAGGAGGAGTCATCACTGTCTATACGCTGACGCTTCCTGCCGACCTGCCAGCCAGTACCAACCTTCTCTACATTCCTGCTACCAGTAGCATCAACTCCTACATCAGCATACATGGGGTAGAGGTATATGGCGAGAGGGGACTGAAAGCCAAACTCGCTGCACTGACCCTGGGTGGCACTGCACAGCTCGAAGGCTATGGAGTAAGCTATCAAGTCGATGCAACATCGGACGTTACTAGTGTATCCCTTGTCTATGAGAAGGAAGAGGGGAAGGACGTAACACTAGCTTTATCCCAACGCCAAGAACAGTTGGTGGAGAATCCTGCCGATCTGACTGTGTGGAATGATGACATACCCACTTCGCTACCCATCCCGGCTATACCAGGGCGGGTAGATTACTATTACCTACGTTCGTCGCTTGCTGATCACGAAACTATCTATTACGAGCTGAGAGTGGCACGACGCAACACGGCGGATGTGGTCTATATCTATGATTTCACAGTCAACCCCGTCACCTCTGCCGAAGATCCTGCATTGACACAAATCGTCCATTCTGCAGGCTATCATAGTGGTCATGGTTGGCGGTTCAACTATAATTCGGGAAACAACCTTCGCGTCAAGGTAGAGGGAGATGCTATCATTCAGCTACGTGGTTGTGTGTACAACGATCCTTCATCCAAGATCATTGCGTCTGCCGAAGGCGATGGCTTGGTGACACCTCTCCACGCAGTGACTCCTGTAAAAGATTGCAATGCCACCAACAATTTCTACTATGCCGGTGCAGCCACCACGCTGACCTTCACCTATACGGGTGTGGCCTTTGTAAGTGCTGTCACCATCAACAATGAAGGTACAGGAGAAAGCGATCTACGTTCTATCTTCGTGGGCGAGAAAGAGTTGGCATTGAGCGACTTTACGGATGGTGTATATACGATGGAAAATATAGGTTTCGTGGAAGATGTGACGGCTCCCGATGCCTTCCCAACTTTGGTTTTTGCGATGAAGAAGGGACTTGGGGGGCCAACATCTACGGGCATACTCGATGGCAGTGAACAGCGATATAGCTATACCTTCAGCTATCTTGGTGGCGATTACCAAATATTAATCCCCTACGAGACAACACCCGGCTATACCGAAAACGCTGCCGATAATCGCTATGATATCACCACACCATTTGGCCTGAAAACCGTCATCAATCTACTCAATGCTAACACAGCGAAATACAAACATGTCTATCTCCACGATGGTGACTATTATCTAGGCGATGTGGATGGCAGTTATCAACACGGTTTCACGCTCACGGCAACAGGGGTAACCTTGGAGGGCGAAAGTCACGCAGCCCGCATCACGGGTATCTATCGGGGTGTCACTAGCTCGGTGGTAGAGCTCAAGGGGAACAACACGATCGTGCGCAGCCTCACCATCGAGAGCCTACTGGGCGATAATGGAGTGGGGCCGGCACTAAGCACAGGAGCCGATAACCTCTTCTTCGACAATGTGGCCATTATCGGCTGGCAAGATACCTATGTGGGAGGCGGGGGCAAGCATCTGTTCCACGAATGCACCATCCTGGGTTCAGTAGATTTTATCTGCAATGGCGACAATTCAGTGGATTACTTCCTGCGTTGCGACCTGCAGTTCCAATACCGCAAGAACGGCGGTTACATCACCGCGCCAAAGGGCAAGAGCTATTTCCGCGATTGTACCGTGAGTGATGTACCCACCAATGCGATTAGTTTAAATTATAACTACTCGTTGGCGCGCCCTTGGAGTGCCGATACGGGTCATGCCTTCTTTATCAACACCACATTTGCCATTGTGCCCAACTATGGCTTTGTCACGATGGGAGGCAGCGACTTCAAAGCCGGGCAATATGGAACGGCCGGTAATCTGCGTCAGTCGGATGGTGCACTGCTTACCTTCAACAATGCTTCTACCACACCCTATTTAGAACTGACCGATGCCCAAGTGCAGGCCTATAGTTCGGTTTATGGTATTTGTGGCTCGATATTGGCGGCGTTGGCTGCCGAACCTATTGAGCTTGCCTCTCATCACTTTGCCAGTATCTATAGTGCAGATGCACTTCAGTTGCCTGCTGGGGCAATCGCCTATACCATCTGTGTCATCCATCCCACCTATGCCGAGCTGCTCGAAGTGGGAAAGGCTGGCGATGTGATTCCTGCCAATACGCCCGTATTGCTACAAATAGATACAGCTACACCCATCCGATTTGCCTATGTAGCCGATAATGGAGCTACACCCCCTGCCGAGAACCTACTTTCAGGTAGACTGTTCCATACCTCTATACCCGATGATGGAGTGAACTATTACCTGCTCGACAGTCAAGCGAACACACCCACTATTGTCCGGCAAGCGGCTGGCACGTTGCAGACAGCCAATCAAGCTTATCTCACTATCGCCAATCACACCGCTGAACGGCTAGACTTGAAGGAAGGCACGAATACTTCCATCCATCCAGAAGTTGAACAAGATGAAGAGGCTGTAACTACGATTTATGATCTGCAAGGCCGAAAGATATTGGTTCCAGAACAAGGCAAGATCTATGTAGTCAATGGGAAAAAGCGGTTGTATTGGTGATACTCTCATTTCCCGAAAGAACAAAAAACAAGCGCCTACTTGGTTGTAATACTCCAAGTAGGCGCTCTGATTTTTCAAAATTAAACGTCTTTATCCCTCCATCCTTCTATCTTTACCCGACTCATACCTATTCTGTTGCCTTTTAATATCTAATTCAAAATCCGATTTGCGGTTTCGTGTGTCGGGAGTTCTCATATTAGCGTGTTTTGCGTTTCTCTTGTGAAATTGTTTTGTATATTTCATTTTCTCCTATTTTTAATGCATAGTTAGTTGTTGATCGCCCAGTGTTACCTGATAGGTCTTGATCAATCCATTGTAATCAAACTCCACAGTGGCAGCACCTTGGGGTGTATCGGGCTGTGTGATCGCTATCTTAACGCTAGGATCACTGGATGTTGCGGTAATAGTAGGTGATTGCGTAGTGTTCACAGGCAGGGTGTGATGCACGTCATAGTTACTGTAGTCTAACAAACCATTCTCGTAGGTGGAACGTACAGGATATTTGGGTAGATTGATTGGCTGACCATTCACGGCGATCTGTACGCTGGGAGAGATAGGGCGATTCAACGGTTGGCCTTTAGAACTGAATCCCAGACCAGCAAGGTCGAACAGTGCTTCGCCTGACGCACCCTCGGCCACAAGATAAATGGCGTGTTTCTTGGACAGTTGGTCTACTACGTTTGAGACATCTACGATAAATTGTGTATTCGTTTGTGGTGATGCAGCAGGAATGATCACTTCGGCTATTCTTTGTCCCTTCCATATGGCGTTATTCCATGGCCCATCTAGCCATACATTAACTTTGAAAGATTTTTCGGTCAATGGTGTGAGGAAGAGGTTTAGTTCCGTATTATTGCCGGGCTGTGTACCTGCAAATGCTTTTAATCCTTTCTGTTCCTTGTCTAAACCACCAAACCCGAAGTATTTGTAGCCGATGATGTTCCCATCTTTAACTTGCGAAATGTTCATCTGATTGTCCCAGATGTCCCATGCATCTTGCTGCAGGCCGATGTCGGACAAGTAGCAGGCATAGCCCGCCGAATAGTACTGATAAGGATCTAGACCGTAGATATGAAATCCCTCCGAAGTCACCTCGGCACCATTGTACTGATGACCATTGGCGGCGGTGGCACACCATTTACCATCGGGTGCATAAGGGTCAAAACCGCTGATGCGTACACGCCCTCCCTCTGCTACGGATTGCTCATCCCACTCGATGTGTACAGGTGCTACCATGGCTTGGCGCGCGAAGCCGAATGAACGTGGCGCACGATGGTAGAACACATACCACTGGTCGTTGATGTGCTCCACACTGCCATGCGTGTTATGCCCCGCATAACTGGTCTCCAGTGCCGATCCATTTTGATTGACTACAGGGGCACGCGAATCGACTAATACGCCTCCATTGCGCCAAGGGCCTAGAGGCGAATCGCCATAAGCATAACGCAAGGTAGAGTTGGTGCTACTCAGTCCATAGTCGGGACCCGAATAGCCGCTATATACCCATACATATTTATTGCCAATCTTGCGTATCGAAGCCGCTTCGAAGAAGTTGAACGACTTCAGATCCTCGTCTGGATAGACATTAGGATAGGGTGTGCCTTCGGGCTCGCGAATCTCCCCATAGCGATAGCCAGCGGGGATGAAATGCTTGATCACCTCCCTGCCAGGACGCA